>CAZZDO010000350.1:0-5768 GCA_964653205.1 uncultured Armatimonadia bacterium
GTGCCGAACGCCTGCGCCGCCGACCAGCCCAGCGCCAGCTCGGCGATCAGCGCCAGCACCGTAAAGGGGATCACCATGAGCATGCCCGAGGATACCGCCACCAGGGAGGCGACGGCACCGTGTTCGCGGGCCACGTCGGGGTTCACGGCATGGAGAATGCCGGCCAGCAGGCCCAGGCCGATCAGAGCCAGCGTTGTCAGCCCGAGGGCCAGCAAGTCCGGCCAGGGGGCAACGAGGGGCAGGTGGCGCATCGTCAGCCACGCCAGGGCGTTCAGGCACGCCAACACCAGGACTAGTTGCACCAGTCCCAGTCCCGCCGATACGCGCGGTGTTGCGTTCACAGGCGCCTCCCCGTCAACTGACGATCAAGGCCCAACCCACGAGCATAAGCGCGCCACAGATGGTGGCGATGATGACCGACAGGCCGGTGCGTTGGCCCGTCATTTCACGGATGGCGACGAGCATCGGCCCCAGGGCCCACAGCACCCCGGTGACCCCGAAGGCCAGCGAGGTGTTCCACCCCAACAGGAGGTTGGCCGCAACCCCCAGCGCGGCGTAGAGGAGAGCGGGGGCGTAGGAGAGGGCAAAGGCGCGTACGGCCCAGCCGAGAGGCTGGTTACCCCCGCACGGTCGCGCGAATAGCCAGGCGATGGTGGCCAGCAGCCCCACTCCCGCGCTGCCCACCGCCAGCCCCAGCACGCCCAGGGCCAGCGCGTAGACCAGGCCATTGGGGTCCTTGCGGCCCACGTCCAGCCCGGTCTGCAGGTAGAACAGCGAGAAGGCCAGCCCGGAAATCAGCAGGCACAGCGCGGCGGGGACGGCGGCGAGGTGTTCCTGAAAGACGAGGCGCGGACTGGTGAAGAGGCTGAACAAAAGCCGCATCGTGGAGGGTCGGGATACGCGGACATCAGCCGTTGCCGTCGCCACCTGAACATCCCTCCAGTGGGGCGTGTCAGGAGCAGAATGGACAACCACCGGGTATTTCGCCGCGCAGCGGGGGAACCCTCCCATTTCGGGAGAGAAAAAGGCGAGCGAGCGTGCGACATCCCACGGCTTGGCCTCGCCCGTTGCGCGCAGTTAGCTCCGATCCGGCACCCGCCAGTTGGCGTACCAGACCGAGTCCTCGGCCGGCGGCGTCTGCCCCTCAGCCAGTTCGGTCATCGCCTTGAAGTCGGCGAAGCGGGGACGGATCTCGTCTTCCCAGAGCTGCTCGACTTCATCGAACGTCAGCGGCCGGCGCGCCGGCTGCACGCGGTCGTACTCCGCCAGCAGCGCCTTGCCGCGAGCGGCGAGATTCGCCGCGATGCTGGCCACGACGCGCTCGCCCCGGCGGCGGTTGGTCTCGTGGGCGTTGTCGCCCATGGCGAAGTGCGGGCCGGGGGCGTCCTGGTCCGGCAGGCGCGACAGGTCCACGCAATCCGGCGCCACGGCCCACAGGTACGCCGTCTCGATGCTCCCGCCGTGGCTGAAGTCCGCCATGAACTCCTCGGCGATGACGTCGTAGTCGAAGATCAACTCCAGGCGCGTGGCAAAGTGGGGCTGGAGCAGGTCGCGGAACACGGGGAAGTCCGGGCAATGCGGCCCGGCATGGCCGGAGAAGACGATCGCGGCGTGGAAACCCAGCATATCCATCGCACGGATGTGGTAGAGCATGTTCTTGAAAAACATCCAGGGCGGAATGGCCGTGACCCACTGCCGCGCCTCGCCGACGCGAGTGGCCGCCCACGCCCCGCACACGCCCAGTTCGTGGATGTGCCAGTAATGCGGCGGGGCCACGATGCCGCCATGCTCCATGGCGGCCACAACGGCTGCGCCATGGGGCCGCAGCAGATCCATGCCGAGCGCGTTTTGCGGCCCGTGTGGCTCGGAGAGACCGTAGGGCATGTAGACGAGGGGGCATGCCTCCAAGGCGGCGTTCAACTCATCAGGGAACATCCGCTCCCAGCGCACTTCGCGTCGCATGGTGGGCCTCCGGGCCATTGTCTAGATCGTTGAGGTGTAGGAGCGGTCACCAGACCGCGACTGGTCGGCCCTCGTGGTCGCGGTCTGGTGACCGCTCCTACACCAACCCCGAGAATAGGAGCCTTACAACATGCACGCCGCGCCGGTGGGCACCGTCAGCCGGTCCGCCTCTGCCGGGCCCCACGTCCCCGCCGCGTACGGATGCACCGGCAGGTCCGCCTGAAGCAGCGGCGTGAACAGCCGCCACGCTTCCAGCACCTCGTCAATCCGCACGAACAGCGTCTGGTCACCGTGCAGCAGGTCCAGCAGCAGCGCTTCGTAGGCCTCCGGCAGGCGCGGGAAGACGTCGTCGTAGCGGAACCGCAAGCGTTGCGTCTGCAGCCGCAGCTCGTCCCCCGGACTCTTCACCCCGAACAGTACCTCGAAGCCCTCATCGGGCTCGATGGTGATGATCAGCGCGTTGGGCTCGATGATGGCCTCGGGGAAGCGCTCGAACATGGCCAGCACGGGGCAGCGGAAGTTGACGACGATCTGCCGCGCGCCGACCGGCAGCCGCTTGCCGGTGCGCAGGTAGAACGGGACGCCATGCCAGCGCCAGCTGTCAATGTGCGCCTCCAGCGCGGCGAAGGTGGCGGTCGTCGAGCCCGGGGCGATGCCCTCGCCCTCCCCGTAGCCCGGCACGCGCGCGCCGGCGATTTCCCCGGCAGTGTACTGCCCGAGCACCACGTGGCGCGGGTTGATCGGCCGCAGGCTGCGTAGCACCTTGGCCTTCTCGTCGCGCACGGCATGGGCGTCCAGCGACGTGGGGATCTCCATGGCGATCAGCGACAAGAGCTGCGCCAGGTGGTTCTGCATCATGTCGCGCAACACGCCCGTGCCGTCGTAGTACGTCGCCCGCCCCTCCGCGCCGCTCTGCTCGGCCACGGTGATCTGCACGCTGGCAATGCGGTCGCGGTGCCACAGCGCCTCGAAGATCGAGTTGGCGAACCGGAAGACGAGGAGGTTCTGCACGGCTTCTTTGCCCAGGTAGTGGTCAATGCGGTAGGTCTGCTCTTCGGTGAAGTGCTGCTTGATGGTCGCGTCCAACTCCTGGGCCGACTGCAGGTCGTGCCCGAAGGGCTTCTCGACAACGAGGCGCGTCCAACCGGGCGAGTGGTTGAGGCCCGCCGCGCCCAGGTGCTGCACGGTCTGGCTGAGGCTCTGCGGGGGAATGGCGAGGTACACCACGCGGTTGCCCGGCAGCCCGTGCTCGCGTTCCAGGCCCTCGATACGTTGCGCCAGCATCGCGAAGGCCTCCGGCGTCTCTTCGCCGAGGCTGTGGTAGTGCAGGCAGCGGCTGCACCACGTGGTCCCCTGGCTGCGCCGTTCCAGGCCGGCGGCCGTGAGAGCCTCGTCGGCCCACTGGCGGTAGGTCGCATCGGTGAACTGCGGCCGCCGCGCCACCGCCAGGACCTGCGAGGGCGGGCCGGTGTAGCCCTGGTCCACGAGATGCCACAGCGCCGGCAGCAGCTTGGTGCGCATGAGGTCCCCGCTGCCGCCGAAGACGATGAACAGGTGCGGCTCGGCCGCCTGGGGGCGGGGCGAAGAATCACTCATGGCCGTCCTCCCGCCGCATCTCGTGGCCGCCGAACTGGTGGCGCATCATCGCCAGGACGCGGTCGGAGAAGCAGTGGTCATCGCGCGACCGCAGGCGCTGCAGGAGCGACAGCGTGATGATCGGCGCCGGCACATCCAACTCGATGGCCTCCGCCGCCGTCCACCGCCCCTCGCCCGAGTCCGGCACATAGGGCGCGATGTCACACAGGCCCGTGTCCTCCGCCAGGCCGTCGGCGACAAGGTCGAGCAGCCACGACCGCACCACGCTGCCATGGCGCCACGTTTCGGCCACGGCGTGCAGGTCAAGCTGCAGTTCCGTGCGCCGCTCCATGATGGCAAAGCCCTCGGCGATCGCCTGCATCATCCCGTACTCGATGCCGTTGTGCACCATCTTGGTGAAATGCCCCGCGCCGACGGGCCCCAGGTGCGCCCAGCCCTTGTCGGGGGCGGGGGCCAGGGCCTCGAAGATGGGCCGCAGGGCCGTCACGGGCTCGGCCGCGCCCCCGACCATCAGGCTGTAGCCCTCCTGCAAGCCCCAGATGCCGCCGCTGGTCCCTACGTCCAGAAAATGGAAGCCCTGCGCCTGCAACTGGCCGCCGCGCCGGATCGAGTCCTTGTAGTACGAGTTGCCGCCGTCAATCAGGATGTCGCCCGGCGCGCACAGGCCCGCCAACTGCTGCAGCATGGCCTCGGTCGGCTCGCCGGCCGGGACCATGACCCACACCGCCCGTGGCGGCGTGAGCGCCGCCATCAGGTCCTCGATGCTGTACACCGGCGTGATGCCGCGCGCCGCCGCCTCGTCCACCGTCTGGCGCGTGCGGCTCGTCCCGATCACCTCATGCCCGGCGCGCAGCAGCCGCTCCGCCATGTTCCCGCCCATCCGGCCCAGCCCAATCATGCCCAGTTGCATATGGTCCTCCTGAGATAGCGCCCTCCGCCCGGCAGATTCCCCGCGCGTCGGGCGCGCACCTGCGCGCCTGTACCCGGATGGGGGCAGGTCCGCGGCCCCGCTCCGGCTAATCACGTCCCCAGGAGGCACGACCATGAGCGACTGCACACCCGTACACATCCGGCCCTACCAACTGGCCTGTCTCATCTGCCGGGCCGGCAACGACGAGCCCGCCCCGACCGACGACCGCATCGCGGAGTTGGGGCAACTCATCCGCGAGCATCCCGACACGCCGCTGATGCTGTGCGCCAACATCGGCGATGCCTACGCCTGGCAGGACCCCGGCCCCGCGGACGACACGCCGGAGGGCACGGACTTCAACCGCAAGCGCGACCTGGACATCCTGCAACGGCTGGACATGGCGCCCGGCTGGGCGTTGCCGGCGCGCGTGCTCGTCAAGCGCCTGCTGCTGCGAATGCCGACGGTGGCCGGCGTGTGTGGCTATGACACGGTGACGGGTCCCGGCTGGCAGGGCTGCCCGCGGGCCCACAGCGGCGACTACGAGCGCGGGGCGGCCCGGGGCTTCGCGCCCCACATCCCGCCGCGCCCCGACGCCGAAATGGCCGCCGACAAGGAGCGCTCCCTCGCCGCGATGGAGCAGGCCGAGACGGTGCGCATCCGGCCGCATATCATCGCCTGCGCCGTCTGCCAGTATGGCGGCGGCACCCGCCCGCCGTTCAAGGAGGACAACCTGCCCGAGTTCCTGCAGAAGGTGCTGGCCGGGTGGAACCCGCAGGTGGAGCTGGTCCCCGGCGCCGACTGGGACATGTGCGCCCCCTGCCCGCATCGCAGCGCCGAGGGCTACTGCGTGACCGGCCGGGTCAGCGGCGCGGGAGTCTACAACGAGATGAAGGATCTTGAGGTCATGCAGGCCGTCGGGCTGACGTACGGCGATACGATGCCGGCCCATGACATCTTCCGCCTGATCCTCGAGCGCATCCCAACCGCCGACGGCGTGTGCGCCCTGACGAAGGTGGACGCGCCGGTCTACTCGGTGTGGAAGGACGGGTGCAGCAGCAACACGTTCCCCGGGGCCTATGAGCAAGGCCGGGAGCTCTTGTGGGAGGCCTTCGGCTGCGCGGGGACACCATAGTCTAGTTGCGGGGTGGACCGGACACGGCCGTACCGTGGCCGGGACGGGGGCCCCGCAAGGGGATGATGCCACCGTGCGGGGCCCCCATCACGCCGATACGACCGGCGTGACACCCGCTATAGAACGGACTGTCAAGACGCGAGTTTGTCAGCCGTTTGTCGTCTTGTG
>CAZZDO010000351.1:0-5712 GCA_964653205.1 uncultured Armatimonadia bacterium
GCCGGAAGACCTCCGCCATCACCTCATGTACCCGCAGCAGGCTCTTCGCCGAGCCGCGCGGCTCCTGGCGCGTTTCCACGCAGTCCAGGAAGTGCGCCACCGCCGCCTTGAAGCCCAGCAGGTCCGCCGTCGCGAACAGCAGCGGCACGCGCCCCACGTGCGCGTTGCCGACCTGCTGGCCGTCGGCGTGCAACTCCACGAGGTCGGGCGACAGGATGTTGGCGCTGCGGCCCGCCGCGTGCAGCAGGAAGCGCTCCACCCACACGCCGCTGTCCACGTGCTGCACGAGGTTGGCGGCGCCGCCGGAAGCGAGGCGGAACTGCGCGGCCAGCAGCCGCTCCGGGACGTGGACGACGCTCAGCACCTCGGCGATGTCCCCGGCCAGCCACAGCAGTGGCGACATGACGTGCAGGCCGTCGTCGAGCAGATAGGCTGCGTCGGTGCGGCGGATCGTCTTGCTCTTCTCAACATGGATGAAGTCCACGGGCGCGTCGCCCAGGAACTCCTTGGCGCGGGTCAGCGCCGTCATGAAGAGACGGTTCTGGCCGACCTGGTAGACGCGGTGCTTCGCTTCGGCCAGGGCCACGAGTTCCCGCGCCTGGGCGAGCTCCGGCGTGTCGGGCTTCTCGGTGTACACGTCCACCCCGGCCTCCAGCAGCGGGGCGATGATCGCATAGTGCGTGCTCGCCGGGGTGAGGACGAGGGCGGCGTCGGGCCGGCCCGCGTCCAGCATCTCCCCCACCTCGCTGTACCCCCGGGCGAAGGCGTATGTCTGCAGCGCGGCCTCGCGCCGCTGTTCGTCGGGCTCGACGAGGGCGGAGAGGCTGATGCGGTCGGCGAAGGTGTGCAGCATCGGGCAGTAAGTGTTGGCCGACATGTGCCCGTAGCCGATGACGGCGAGGTTGATGCGTGCCATGGTGCGCCTCCTGAGCAGGCAACTTTCGCGCCGCGAGGGGTGTTACCTCTTGCGGGCAGGTCGCGCGTTGCGCTGAGTTGAAGACTCGCGTTGCGAGGGGCCGCGAGCGTGGCGGGGCCGACCCGCCGGCCGACAGGCGGCAGCCGGGACTGAGAACCAACGCTGCGTCGAGGGTGTCAGAATGAGACTGTCAATGCGCTTTGCCCCGGCCTTGCTCGTGCTGAGCATCCTGCTGGCTGGCGTGGCTAACGCCGCGCCGACCGCGGACGTGCAGATCACCGAGAACTCCAAGGGCGTCAAGATCGTGACGCACGAGCGGCGGTCGTTCAGCCTCTCCTACGAGGGCGCGATGGAGAAGTTCGAGGCGGCGCAGCGCGAGCACCCCATGGTCGGCGGCATCGTCTTCACGGGTAGCTCGAGCATGGTCGGCTGGCGCAGTGTCGTCAAGGACATGGCGCCGCTGCCGGTGGTGAACCACGGCTTCGGCGGCTCGACCAGCCCGCAGCTGTGGTGGTATGCCGACCGTTGCATCCTCCCGCTCAAGCCGCGCGTCGTGGTGGCGTACATCGGGGACAACGACCTGGCGCAGGCGTCCGTGACGACGGGCAACTACATGAAGTACATCCGGCGGCTGCGCGACGAGCTGTGGGCCGCCGACCCGGCGATCCGGATCGTGTTCATCTCGAACAAGCCCAGCCCGTCGCGCTGGCAGCATTGGGCCAAGTACCAGGACGCGAACCGGCGGCTGGCGCGCATGTGCTCGCGCGACCCGCGCCTGGCGTATGTGGACATCTCGTCCACGTTGCTGGACGCGCAGGGGCAGCCGCGCCCCGAGTGCTTCCTGAAGGACCGGCTGCACATGCAGCCGGAGATGTATGCGGAATGGACGAAGCTGGTGCGGCCCGTGGTCGAGCGGTTCTGGGCCGCGACCGCGCGGCATTGAGGAAGGCGACGATAAGCATGGACTTGCAGCGTACGACGGAGATCATCATCGGCATCGCGCAGGAGGCGGGTGCGCACGCGCTGGCCGGGTTCGGGGTCGCCGAGGGCACCCACAAGTATGACGGCTCGCTGGTCACGTGTTACGACGCGCAGTGCGAGCAGCTCATCCGCGACCGCCTGCGCGAGCACTTCCCCGGCCACACCGTCTTCGGCGAGGAAATGGGCTTCGAGGGACCGGAAGACAACGACTGGATTTGGTATCTCGACCCGATTGACGGGACGAGCAACTATGTCTTCGGCCTGCCGGTCTGGGGGGTGTCCATCGGGCTGGCGCAGCACGGGCGGCCGGTGGCGGGGGCCTTCTTCATGCCGATGTCGGACGAGACATGGTGGGCGTGGCGTGGCGGCGGGGCGTACCGCAACGGGCAGCGGCTGCAGGTCTATGACCCGGGCGCACTCAACCGCAGCGACCTGGTGTGCCTGTCCAGCACGATCATCGAGCGCTACGAATTCGCGTTCCCGCAGAAGGTGCGCTGCTACGGCAGCGCCGCGCACGCGCTGGCGGCGATGGCCGGGGGGAGCTTCGCCGCGATCGTACACGACCACTGGTACCTGCACGACATGGCCGCCGGGATACTCATGTGCGAGGAGGCGGGGGCAATCACTACGAGGGTGGACGGCACGCCGTTTGACAGCTTCGCGGGGCTGGACCCGCGTGAGAATGCCCCGCTGCTGGTCATCGCCGGTCCGGCCACGCATGGGGGGATACTGGCGGGGGTGAGGCGGAAGGGTTAGCGCCCTACCGCTTCTTCCGCCCCACCGAGAAGACGATCACGCCCAGGAACATGATGATCGCGACGAGGATCATCATGTTCGGCCGGGCATCACCGGGGACGGCTTCCAGAGCCGTGGCGTACCAGATGAGCCCTGCCCCCAACAAGCAGGCGGCGATGAGCCCGACGGCCCAGATGAAGAGCCACTGGAACGAGCGGGCGGCGGCTTCCCAGTCATAGCCGGGAGCATCCACCCGCTTGGCGTCCGGCGTGGCCTCCAGGCGCGTGGCGTAGTGCTCGGCCAGGTCCGCCATGGACTTGTCGAGTTCCCCCTCCAACTCCCCCTGCCGCACCATGCTGATGAAGAAGGGCGAGAACACGGCCGGATAGCGGCTGAACGCCGTGGCAAGGGTGCGCCCGTTCTCGACGTCGGCGCGAACCGAGTCGATGATCTCCCGCAGCAGCGGGTTCGGGCTCTGTTCGCGCAGGGCCTCGAAGATGTCGAGGATGTTCAGTTGCGCGTGCGTCAGGCTCGAGAACTGCTGGCAGAAGGCAGCGATCTCGGCATTGGTGACCTGGGGGGTATCGGCTGGCATCAAGCACCTCACTTGTCGTCGGCGCGTGTGGCACGGCCGGTCTTACTTCTCCGCCCCTTCGTCCTCAACCTCCGGGCGGTCGCCGGTCATCTGCTCAATGGCCTTGGCGGCCGAGCCCCGGACCTGGGTCCGGCGGTCCTTGAGGGCCTGCTCCAGCGCCGGCAGGGCCTCGGGGTCGCGCAGCTTCCCCAGGGCGACACACGCCGACTGCGCCGTGCCGGTGTCCTTGTCCTCGACGGCCTGCAGGAGGGTCGGCAACGCCATGCGGTCCTTGAGCTTGCCGAGGGCCACGACGGCCGCGCGGCGCACCATCGCGTGCTTGTCTTCGAGGGCGGCCTGCACCAGTTGCGGCTGGGCCTCCAGCAGTTCCAGCCGGCCGATGGCGACGGCCGCGGCGCGGCGGACTGGCGGCCGCGGCGAGGCCAGGGACTCCAGCAGCACGGGCGCCACGGACGTCTGCCCGAGGCCGCCGAGGAGTTGCAGGATGTGCTTGGCCTCATCGTCGGTGCGAGCGCGCTGCAGCCGGTCGGCGAGAGCCGGCACGATGTCGGGAAGCTGTGTCTGCGCCTGCAGGGGCGTCAACTCCGCCACGCGCCGCGCTGCGAGCCACGCCTGCTTGCGGCGGACGAGGGGCATGTACTGCGCGCGCGGCATGAACGGCGCGCAGGCGTAGTCGTCGCGCGTGAGGCCCTCACGCCGCAGCAGCAGACGCGTCAGGACGGCCCACAACACGGCGGCGAACCCGACGGCGACCAGCAACGGGCGGATGTAGATCGTGAAGGCGTTGCCGGGCAGCGCCGGGTTGCGGGAGACCACCAGCACCACCGTCACGACCAGGCCCACGGGCAGGCTCAGGATCCAGCCGGCCTCCTGGAAGCGCAGCGGCTCGGCGTCGCTGTGCTCTTCGAGCAGCGCCGCGCCGGCGAAGACCGAGGCGAGGGCCGCGCTGCCGACGACGAAGGCGACGACGGCGGCGACTTCGAGCAGCAGCCGCGCGCCGGGCGGGTCAGGCCGCGCGAACAGCAGCCACACGAACAGCCCCAGGCCAGCGGCAGCCGCCAGGGCCGGGATGTCGGCCCAGATGTGTGTCAGGGCCCCGACTCCGTGGCCCGATGTGGAGGATTCTGCGCTCATTGTTGCAGGGCTTCGCCTCGCCGGCAGCGGATTCCTCCGCGATGCACGACGGCAGGACCGCGCGTCTCCTGCGGCGAATTGCCGCAGACTCCCTCCCCCGGGTGAAGGCCATGACCCCCGAACTCCACGCCCGACGACTGCACAACTTCGCCGACATCAATGCCGCCCTCGGCGGCCATCCCTGCCACTTCGTGTCAGACTACCTCGCCGGTCAGGTCGTCTACAACCTCAGCGAATACCCCGTCCCCACGCCGCTCTCCCCCACCTCCTACGATGAGGAGTTGCTCCGGAGCTTTGCCGACGCCGGCGTCGGGCTGATCCAGATCCACGAGGACTTCAACGACTCCCAGCGCGTGCTCGGGGCCGACAAGTTCAGCAGCTATGACCCCGAGGGGCTGCAGCGCTTCGTGGACCTCGTGCACAGCCTCGGGATGAAGATCATCCCGTACATCTCCAGCGGGTACTTCGACATCCGCGACCCGGACTTCGACGAGCGCTGGTACGACTCGGCGCGCGGGCGGCTCATCGAGCTGTACTTCGACTACGCGCGGTGTTCCCCGGCGAGCCCGCAGTGGCGCGCCTATCTGCTGAGCAAGGTCGAGCGCCTGTTGGATGGCCACGCCTTTGACGGGCTGTACAACGACATGGGCTACGACCGCAGTCGCGACGCGGAGCCGCTGCCGGAGGGGCAGGTGCGCCCCGGCCCACCGCCGCACGCGGCCATCGAGGACCTGCTGGAGCAACTCTACAGCCTCGCCCACCGGCGCGGCGGGGTCGTGAAGCTGCATGGCTTCCCGTTCGACATCGCCGGCCGCGCGCAGGTGTATGACTACGTGTGGGTCGGCGAGGGCGTGGCGTCGTTGGACAAGCTGCGGCAGGAGACGCAGTCCCTGCCGCCATACGTCGTCCCCTGCCCGGACATGAGCCGGGCCGAGGTCATTGACGAGCACGAGCTGTACCGCCAGACAATCCCGTACATGCAGTTCCCGTTGCGGGTGGACGGGCGGCCGGTGACGGGCGAGCGGGCGTCGGTCCCCGGTGTGCCGTACCAGCCCGAGGACCGCTGCTTCTGGACCCGCCACATGCGCGCCATCGGCAAGCACTTCCGCGAACACCCGGAGGGGCCGCATACGTACGGGTGGTGGGATAGCTGCCCGGGGCGGGCGGAAGCGCGGCAGGTCTGGCTCGACTACTTCGCGCTCTACCGGCCAATGGTCACGCCCGGCAGTCGCGTTTGGGTGGACGTCCCCGCGAACGCGATCTTCGACTGGCGGCTACCGGAGGAGGTCGTCGCGAGCTTCTTCGTCAATGAGGAGACGTACCTGGTGCTGGCCAACCACGGCGCGCGGGA
>CAZZDO010000352.1:0-4141 GCA_964653205.1 uncultured Armatimonadia bacterium
AGGAGGGGCCTGCGGGGCACTCGCCGAAGTACCTGTCACATCGGGGGGGAGGCACCACACCGACGGAGGCGGGCGATGGACGCGACGGCACTGGAGGCCCAGTTCCAGGGCGAGATACTGAGTGCGGCACTCGTGGCCGAGCCGGAGACGCCGCGGACCGACGGGCTCGACCTGCCGCGGATGGCCGCGCGGGCCCTGAACTACCTGCGCGGCAATCCCGACCCGGCGCGGGGCTACGAGTGCAAGTTTGACCTCGGGCCGCTGGGCATCCCCGCCCACGAGCCCCGGACCGTGCCGCCCAACGAGTACGGCCATGACCCCGTGTCCATCGGCGACACCGACTGCCGGATGATGCTGCAGTATGCGCGGATGCGCGCCATGGCCGGCGAGGCGATGGCCTGCGAGGTCGAGCAGGGCGTGCGGGGGCGCGTGCTGGGCTACCTGTGCGAAGATGGGATGGCGTGGACGAACCCCGCCTCCTGGAGCGGCACCCCCATCGCGGGCTATTGGATCAACAAGTGGGCCAGCGCCAAGATCATGATGCTGCTGGCCAATGACTTCGCGGCCACGGGCGACGAGGCCGACCGGGCGCGGGCCCGGAAGCTGTTCGAGGGGCTCAAGAGCCTGGCCGTGTGGGACGGTCCCCGGGCTTACTACCCCGGCGGCGGCGTGCCCGTCAAGGACGGTCAGTACTTGACCGAAGGCTGGGCCGAACACCACAGCAAGAACTACCCGTCCATCGTCGAGCCCTGCCTGGAGTATGCCGAACTGTGCGGCGACGAGGAGGCCGTGGACTTCGCCGTCGCCATGGCGGAGGGCTTCCTGGCCAGCAGCCAGCCGGGGCAGGACGAGCTGCGGATTGATCCGGAGACCGGCGCCTTCGGGGGCCATGTGCACCTGCACACCCATGCCCTCATCGGCGTGGCCCGGCTCGGCATCCTGACGGGGGACGAGCGCTACCTGGACTGGGCCGAGCAGGCCTATGACTTCATCCGCCACCACGGGACCGACTACGGCTGGTATCCCGAGTTCATCCCGCAGCACACGCACGGCGCCGAGACGTGCGTCGTCGGCGACATGGTGGCCCTCGGCGTCTGGCTGGGCCAGCGCCACCCGCACTGCTTCGACCATGTGGCGCGTACCGTGCGCAACTACCTGCGGCTGAACCAGTTCTTCCTGACCGATGACTTCGTCGCGCTGTTTGGGCGTCTGCACGCTGACAAGCCCCGTGAGGTGGTCGCGGCCGCCTTGGACGAACTGCGCAAGCTGGAGGGCGGGTTCGTGTCGGCGCCGGCCCCGGATGATTGGGTGCGCTACCCCGACACGCTGGGAGCCACGGGGCGCAGCGCCAACGGCATTGACATGATGGGCTGTTGTCCGCCCGAAGGCATGCGCGCGCTGTGGGAGGCGTGGCGGTGGACGGTGCAGGAACTGCCCGGCGGCGTCCGCGTCAACCTGCCCTTCCATCGTGATCATCCGGCGGCCCGGGTCACAGCCGGCGCGCCCGAACAGGGCTGGGTGCGGGTTGAAGCCCGGCGCGAGGGCGACGTGCAGGTCCGGCCGCCCGCCTGGGCCACCCGCGGCGAGGTCACCGTGCAGCGGAGCGAACAACCGGCGCCGGTGCAGTGGAGCGGACCCGACGACGCGTATGTCACCTGTACCAACGTCAAGGTGGGGGAGACGCTGCAGGTGCACTGGCCGGTGCCGGTCTTTGTGCAGCGCCAGACGCTCACGAGCGTGCCCGGTCGCGAACTCGACTTGACCATTCAGTGGGAAGGGGATGAGGTCGAGGCCCTCGACCCCTGCGGACAGCATCTCCCCATCTTCGAACGCTGTTAGGAAAGAGACACGCCCATGGCGCTACGACTGGTGAACTACGTCCCTGCTGACCGTCCCGATTGGCCGCCGCGTGCCGGCGCGCTGGTCGAAGGCGGCCTTGTGGACATTGCCGAGGCCTGCGAAGCAACGGACAGCGAGTGCGGGTGCGACGGGTCCGTGGTGGGGCTGCTGGCCTGCGCTGATTGCCTGGAAGTGGCGCGGGAAGCGGTGGCGCAGGCCGCCGGCATCGTGCCGTTGGCGCAGGTGAAGCTGCTGGCCCCGGTCCCGCGGCCAGGCAAGCTCCTGTGCCTGGCGGGGAACTACGCCGAGCACATCACCGAGGGCGGCCGGGCCGAACTGCACCAGTCGGACCGCGCGACGCCGCGGGTCTTCATGAAGCCGGTCCCGAACACCGTCTGCGCCCCGGACGACCCCATTCTCATCGGCAAGACGGCGCAGTTCGTGGACTACGAGGGGGAGTTGGCCGTCATCATCGGCCGGCGGGGCAAGTACATTCCCGCGGCGGAGGCCTTGTCCTACGTGGGGGGTGTCACATGCCTGAATGACGTCTCGGAACGGCGGTTGCGGATCTGGGAACGCCCCGAGGATCGCCCGTGGGATCGGTTCTTCGATTGGCTGAACGGCAAATGGTGCGACAGCTTCGCACCGATGGGGCCGTGCGCTGTGCCCGTCAGCGACATCGGCGACCTTCAGGCCCTCAAGCTCATCACGCGGGTCAACGGTCAGACCGTGCAGGAGGCCAGCACGGCGCAGATGATCTTTACCGTGGCCCAGCAGATCGAGTACATCTCGCACTTGATGACTCTGGACCCCGGGGATGTCATCGCCACCGGCACTCCGGCGGGGGTCGGCACCGCTCGCGGGGTGGCCCTGCAACCCGGCGATGTGGTCGAGGTCGAGGTCGAGGGCATCGGCGTGCTCCGCAACCCCGTCGCCCGCGAGCCCTGAGGTCAGGAACTGCTGTCGCCGTTGCGGTTGTTAGTTCTTAGTGTGTGTCTGTAGCACTGACTGACAGGTGAGTGAAATGTCCGGGCGTCTCGTCGGCCTGATCATCGCGTCGTTGGCCCTGCTGGTGCTGGGAGGCTGCGTCAGTCGCAGCGCGCCGCCACCGGGCGACGTGGTCCTGATGTTGCGCGCCACGCCCGCGCAGCTTGAGGTGTGGAACGAGGCCGTCAAGGCCTTCACCGAGGCGACCAAGATCAGCGTCACCATCCAGAACGAGCCGTACGACCGGTACTTCGCCAAGCTGCAGACGATGATCGCGGGGGGCAAGCCGCCGGATGTCGTCTTCATGGAGTCCACCCGCTTCCCCGAGTTCGTCACCAAGGGCGCGCTGGAGAAGCTGGACACGTATCTGGCGGGGCAGACCGAGATCAAGGCCGACGACTTCTTCTCGACGGCCTGGCAGGCCTATCAGTACCAGGGCAGCGTCTACGGCCTGCCCAACGACACGGCCATCCTGGCCGTGGCCTATGACCAGAACCAGTTGGAGCTGGCTACGCTCAAGCCGCCCACACCGGGCTGGACCTGGGATGACTACCTGAAGATGGCCCAGGATCTGACGGTGGACCGCTCCGGCGACGGTCAGGTGGATGTCTGGGGGACGACGATCTGCCCCTGGTGGCAGGTGTACGTCTGGCAGAACGGCGGCGACCTGGTGGACGATGTCCAGACGCCGCGGCGCTCGACGCTCGGTACGCCCGCGGCGCAGGAGGCCCTGCAGTTCCTCGCGGACTTGCGCGCCAGGCATCAGGTCGCGCCCAGCATGTCGCTGACGCGCGGCATGGGCCGCGTGGATGCTTTCGTTGCCCAGAAGGTGGCGATGATCTACACGGGGCGGTGGGACGGCGCGCAACTGAGCAAGACCGACTCCCGCTGGGACACCGTCGCGCTGCCGCGAGGCAAGCAGGCGGCCAACCTCGGGCTGGGGTCAGGCTTCTGCCTTGCCAAGGGCGCCCCACACGCTCAGGAGGCGTGGAAGCTGATCTCGTTCCTGGCCGGCACGGACGGACAGAAGATCATGCTGGGTGGTGGGTTCTCGACCCCCGCGCGCACGACGCTCGTGAACTCCGAGTACTTCGCCCTCGGGGCCGGGGATCGGGGCGCCGGCGCCTTTGCCGCGGGGCTGAAGGTCATGCATCCGGTTCCCTTCACGCCCCACTACACCGAGATCAGCGAAATCTGGGAGCAGCAGCTTGACCTGCTGTGGGCGGGCAAGGCGACCGTACAGGAAGTGACCCAGCGGATTGACGAGAGGGTGAACAAGGTCCTGGCCGAGGGGCAGCCGGCCACGGCGTGGCTG
>CAZZDO010000352.1:4241-5694 GCA_964653205.1 uncultured Armatimonadia bacterium
GATCTCCAGGAAGAACTGCTGCACACGGCGGTCGTCGGTCAGTTCGGGGTGGAAGGCCGTCCCCAGTAGCTTGCCCTGACGGACGGCCACAATCCGGTCGTTGAACACCGACAGCACCTCGACTCCCTCGCCAGCCGTCTCCACATACGGGGCGCGGATGAACACCGCCCGCGTCTCGCCTCCCTGAAGCCCCGTGACCTGCAGGTCCGTCTCGAAGCTGTCCACCTGCCGCCCGAAGGCGTTGCGCTTGACGCGGCAGTTCAGCAGCCCCAGCCGCTGCTGAGCGGGGTAGTCGGCGATGTCGTTGGCCATGTAGATCAGCCCCGCGCACGTCCCCCAGATCGCCATCCCACGCGCATGCGCCGCGATGATGGCCTGGTCCACGCCGAACATCTCGCAGATCTTGCCAATGGTGGTGGACTCCCCGCCGGGGATGATGAGGCCATCGAGGTCGGCGATCTCGGAGGCCTTGCGGACCTGGAAGGCCTCCGCACCCTCGACTTCGTTCATGGCAGCAATATGCTCGGCAAAATCGCCCTGGATGGCGAGTACTCCGACGCGCTTCATGGGGGACTTCATCTTCTTTCGGTGCAGCTACAAGTGGAAACCGGCCCGGGGGAGGGCCGGCTGCATACGGTCCACAAACATGGTCTATCGTCGCCGTTCCGGCTCACGCGGCGCGGCCAACGTTCCGTCCCGTGCGCCAGGCCAGGAACACGCCCGCTGCCGCGCCGATGAGCATGACCAGCGGGATGAGGGCCATGTCCAGCAGATACTCGCGCACCTCCACGGCCTGATCCTGCGCGGGCACGCCGCCCAGGTGATGCGCGGCGATGGCGACATCCACGGCCACGAACACGCCTAACGCCACCAGAGCCCCGAACGCCGCGGACAGCACCAGACGGATCGCACTCGTCCACGGGCGCCGCGCTGCTCGCATGGCCTCTACCACCCTCGGTTCGCCAGCCGCTCCTCGCTATATCGGCAACCGCCTGACGCGCACATGCTTGCCGTCCGTCACCGCGATGGTGCCATCTCGTAGCTGCATTCCCACCGTAGCGACGGCCCCCATCACGGCCTGGATCATCTCGTCTGCCGTCACGTTCCCCACGCGCAGTATCAACACACTGGGCTGATCGGCGCGGTAGGTCGCGAGCAATGCCGCGAAGTCCAGGTCAAGCGTCACGACAACGCGGCTCTGTTGCGCAGCAGCCCCGAGAATCTCCCTGTCGCTCGCGTGCTGCATCTGCAGATCGCGGGCATGAACAGCGTCATGGCCCGCTTCGCACAACACGGCGGCCAGACGCGGCGGCAGCGGCGCACCAACCAGGAACCTCATGCATGCTCCGCCGCAGTCACGGGGAGGCGTTCATCGTCAGCCAGCCACGCCGCATACGCCAGCGCCTGCTCGATGTCCTCACGCTCGAGGTCCGGGTACTCGCGCAGGATGGTC
>CAZZDO010000353.1:0-5683 GCA_964653205.1 uncultured Armatimonadia bacterium
CCGTCCTTGCCCATGCGCCCCAGCGGCGTCTGCTTGCTGTAGCGCCGGATGAACTCCTCGGGCTGCCCGCGCTCGAAGCCCCCCGGCGAGATGCAGTTGACGCGAATGCCGTACTTGCCGTTCTCGGCGGCGACATCGCGCATGTAGCCGATCAGCCCCGCCTTGGCGGCGCTGTAGACGTTCATGTTGGGGATCATGTCCGGCGAGCCCTCGTACACCCACCGGTCGCGCCCGACCATGCCGCTGATCGAGGCGATGATGACGATCGAGCCGCCGCCCTGCTGCTTCATGATCGGCACGGCCGCCCGGCAACACAGGAACGTCCCCCGCAGGTTCACTTCGACGACATAGTCCCAGTCCGACGCCGCGATCGTGTCCGTGTTGTGGCCGCCGGTCAGCTTCGCCCCGCCGGCGTTGCACACCAGCACATCGAGCCGCCCATATTCGGTCATGACGGCCGCGAACGCCGCCGCCACGGCCTCCTCGTCAATCACGTTGAGCCCCAGCGGCAGCACGCGCACGCCGAGGTATTCGCGCAACTCCGCCGCCTTCGCCTCGGCCTTAGCGGGCTCGCGCGAGGTGATGACGAGATCGGCCCCGGCCTCGCCGAGCGCCTCGGCCATGTCGAGCCCGAGGTTCTGCGCCCCTCCGGTGACCATCGCGACCTTGCCGGTCAGGTCGAACAGCTCATTGATGTGCGGCCCGCGTCGGTCCATGGTGTTCTCTCGCTTGCCCGAAGCGCGGCGGGGTCGCCTCACTCCCACACTCCCACACTCCCCTACTGCGGCAACTGGTAGTTCGGCGCCTCTTCGGTGATGCTGATGTCGTGGACGTGGCTCTCCTGCAGTCCCGCCGACGTGATGCGGTAGAACCGCGCCTTGCTCTGCAAGTCGGTGATGGTGCGCACCCCGCAATAGCCCATGCCCGCGCGCAACCCGCCCACGAGTTGCACGACCACCGCGGACAGCGGCCCCTTGTACGGCACGCGCCCCTCGATGCCCTGGGGGACGAGATCGTCCTCGTCGCGGATGCCGTAGCGCTCGCCCGCGCCGGGGCGGGAAGCCATCGCGCCCAGCGACCCCATGCCGCGGTATTCCTTGTACGTGCGGCCGCGGTACAGCACCGTGCTGCCGGGGCTCTCCTCGGTGCCGGCGAACAGCGAGCCGATCATCACGGAGTCGGCCCCGGCGGCGATGGCCTTGGTGATGTCGCCGGAGTACTTCACGCCGCCGTCGGCGATGAGCGGAATGCCCGCTTCGCGCGTGGCGCGCAGCGCCTCGGAGATGGCGGTGATCTGCGGCACGCCGGCGCCGGCCACGACCCGCGTCGTGCAAATCGAGCCCGGGCCAATGCCGACCTTGACGGCGTCGGCGCCGGCGGCGATCAGATCGCGCGCGCCCTCCTCGGTCGCCACGTTCCCGCCGATGACCGCCAACTCGGGGAAGCTCTCCTTGAGCATCGCCACGGTGTTCATGACATTGGCCGAATGGCCGTGCGCGCTATCCACCGTGACGGCATCCACGCCGCGCTCGACCAGCGCCGCCACGCGGTCCTTCGTCTCGGGCCCCACGCCCACCGCGCCGGCCACGCGCAACCGCCCCAGCTCGTCCTTGCACGCTTGCGGGTACTTGGCGACCTTCTCGATGTCCTTGATGGTGATGAGGCCCAGCAGGTTGAACTCGCCGTCCACCACCGGCAGCTTCTCGATGCGGTGGCGGTGCAGGATGGCCTTGGCCTCGTCGAGGCTCGTGCCCTCCCCGGTGGTCACCAGGTGCTCGCGGGTCATGGCCTCGGCGATGGGCTTGTCCATGTCCGTCTCGAACCGCAGGTCGCGGTTGGTGAGAATGCCCACGAGCTTCTTGCTCGCGCCCGGCCCGGTGCCGCCGACGGTGATGGGCAGCCCGGAGATGCGGTACTTGCTCATCAGTTCGAGCGCCGTACCGACTTTGTGCTCCGGCGACAGCGTGACGGGGTCCACGATCATGCCGCTCTCGGACCGTTTGACGCGGTCCACCTCGATGGCCTGCTGCTCGACGCTCATGTTGCGGTGGATGATCCCGAGGCCGCCCTCGCGCGCCAGGGCGATGGCCATGGCGGATTCGGTGACCATGTCCATGGCGGCCGACAGGATGGGGATGTTGAGCCGGATGTGGTTGGTCAACCGGCAGCTCACATCCACCTCGGCCGGCAGGAAGTCCGCCCGCGCCGGCACGAGCAGCACATCGTCGAAGGAAAGCGCGGTCTTGTCGAAGCGACCTTCAGAGCGGTCTCCAGCGGTATCAGACAACGCAATCACCTCAGGTCTCCGGAGGCTCGTCCGGAGGGGCGGTGGGATCAATGCACGTCAGGCCCTCGGCGGCGGCGGCAGTCAGCAAGTCGAAGTCGGAACAGACGAAGACGTCGGCGCCGACTTGGAGGGCTGAAGCAAGGTGGACGGCGTCGGCCCCCTTGAGGGGGTGTTTCCGGGCGAGACAGACAGCCCGATCACAGACCTGGTCAGTGAGTTCCTCTGTGACAAGAGGGCCGATCTCCTGAGTTCGCAGCGCCTCCATGTACCGCTCAAGGGCGCGCCCCGAGAGGCGCTTCTGGCGCACGGCCCTGCAGATGCCAGCGGCGACCTCGGGGAAGCTCAGCCGGCTGGTCGTGGCGGGTCTCTGCGCAGCCTCGAGTTCCGCCAGCAGTGCGTCCACCACATCCGATCCCAGTTCACGCACGAACACCTTGACCAGAGCACTGGACTCGAAGTAGTGCATGGGCTAACGCCGATCCTCGATGATCATCTGGGCGACGGTTGGCCCCTCGCCCCTAAGCACCAGGGGGGGTAGGCCCAGATGCTTCTCAGCCCACGTCCGGGGCAGCGCGGGAACGATGATCTCGATGTCCTCGCCCTGCGGCAGGTCGAGCGGCCCCTGCGGCACCAGGCACTTGCCGTCGTATCGAACCGTGATTCTGACGGGCTCAGCTACGGCCATCGTCACCACATCCTTCCTACAACTCCCCCACCTCAACCTCGCCCACGATCTCCAGCCCCTGCCAGATCAACTCCATGTACGCCGCCGGGTTGTTCAGCCAATCGAACCGGCTCGGGTCCTCCAGCGCCGACAGCACCAGCGGCTTCGCCCGCGTCAGCCCCAAGTCCGGCACCTCGCGCACGACCGCCCGGCGCAGCGGCGGCAGCGGCTTTGCGTACTTGGGGTTCTTCACCCAGCGCGGGTTGCCGTCACCGTGCAGATAGTAGTACGCGAACCCGACGGACTCCTCGACCTTGCCATACACCGATGAGAACTGGTTGGACACCCAGTTGCTCATGACCATCGGCACACTCAGCGTGTTGATGGTCACATGCCCGTAGTTGGGCGGCATGATCGCCTTGTCCCGGGGGTTGGCCTCGAGGATGATGACATCCTCGACGACGACCTCCTGGGGCCCCAGGTTGATGTCATTGACCTTCTGCAGCACGTACAGGGCCTGCCCGTCAATGATCTCGTAGACCTCCGGCCAGGCGACATCGCTGTCCGGCTGGTACGGGTGGTAGTGCCCCGAGGTCTTCATGAACTCCCGCCCGAAGCGGTCGTGGCGGAAGATGCTGATGTCGTAGCGCAGGTCGTGGCTGTCCTTCAGGTACGGCCGGTCCTTGAGCCCGGTGTCGCGCATCATCCAGTAGATGATCTCGGGCAGGGCGCAGTCCTGGTCGAGCAGGACAAGCCGCATCTGGTCGGCCAGGCGCGTGCCATAGAGCGGGTCGCGCGCTTCCTTGCCGAAGGCGAAGTACATCCCTTGCGGGTCCAGGAGCAGGGGCAATCCAGCAACGTCACTGAGGTCTTTCATCCGTTCCTCCACAGGCCATAAGTGCGAAAACGAGCACTCGCGCGCGGGCTGTCCGCCGGGCGGGTACTCTTGTGGGCAGTTTACTCCTTCTGGGGCGATGCTGCAAGATGAAGTCCGGCGAACAGAAAATAGGGTCAGAGGCTACTTTTTGCATAGGGTCTGACCCTATTTTTCCAGCATCAGCGCCGCTGCGCCGATGACGCCGGCGTCGTAGCCGAACTGCGCCTTCACGATCGGCGTCCCCGCCGCCGCCGGCATCGCCGTGGCCGCGAAGGCCTCGCGCGCCGGCCCCAGGAACGCCTCGCCCAGCTCCGACACCCCCCCGCCGATGACGAAGATCTCCGGGTCCAGTAGGCTGGCGAGGTTCCCCATGGACACCCCCAGCCAGTGCCCCGCCTGCGCCACGACCCGCAGCGCCACGGCGTCGCCCGTCAGCGCCCTCTCCCCCACCTCCTTGCCGGTCACATCGCCCATCCCCGCCGCCCGGCCTTCGCGACCTATAGCGCTGCCCGAACTGAGCGCTTCCAGGCAGCCCAGCTTGTCGCACGTACACAGCGGCCCGCCCGGCACGACGACCGTATGCCCGATCTCACCCGCCGTGCTGTGCGCGCCGTGGTGCACGCGCCCGCCCAGGATAATCGCCCCGCCGATGCCCGTGCCGACATTGACGTACACGGCGCTGTCATGCCCGCGCGCCGCGCCGAACACCGCCTCGCCCAGCCCCCCGCAGTTGGCGTCATTGTCCATGAGCGTCGGCAGGCCGAACTCGTCGGCGAAGCGCCGGCCGAGCTTCAGCCCCGGCGCCCAGCCCTCGACATGATGCGAGCGCACGATGCTCTGGTCGGCGAAGTTGACCGGCCCGCCAAACCCGATGCCTAAGCCCACGACCGACGCCGTCTCCGCCGCAGTGAGCAGCCCCCGGGTCATCTCGACCAGCAGGTCCGCCGCCGCCGCGCCGTCCTGTGGCGTGGCCTCGCGCCGCAACTCCAGCACCTGTCCCTCGTCGGACACGAGCCCGACCGACAGGTTGGTGCCGCCGATGTCCAGGCCGATGGCCGTGCGCATCTGTGTGTCTCCCGGGAAGCTGTCTTCAGGATGAAAGCCCCGCCAGCAGGGCGAGCGTCCCCACGCCGTAATACGTGTATTCCACGTCCGTCTCGCGGTCCCCCGCGTGCGCGCCGAAGCCCCCGGCCAAGCCCGCGCAGCGCTTTACGAACCGCGCCACCCGCGCGAGGTCAACGTGCGTCAAGCCGTCGAGAAACGCCAGCGTCGTCAGCACCGTGAAGGTGGACAGCAGGTCCGCCGGGGCCCCGGCGTGGGAGGCGAACCCACTCCCCGTCTCCTGCCGCGCCACGAGGTACGCCACCGCCCGCGCCGTCGGCTCCGGGCCCAGCGCATCGTGCATGAACAGGAAGCCGACCGCCGCCGCCGTGCTGTTGGTCTGCGAGGCCCCGCCGGGCTCCTGGGCGAAGCCGCCATCGCTCTGCTGCAAGGCGCCGATGGCCGCCGCCGCGCGCTGTGCCTGCGGCATCTCGTCTCCCAGCAACCCCAGGCTCAGCGCCGCCAGGAACGTCGCGTATGCGGTCGCCCCTCCGGCGGTCGGGCGACCGTAGCCGCCGCCGCGCACGCGGCGGCTGACTATCTCATCGCGGCACGCGCCTTCGTCAATGTCCACGCGCACGCCGCGCGCGGCCAGGATCCGCCGGCTGTTCAGCAGCGAGAACACATCTGTGAGTTCGGTCGGCGAGGCGTGTGCGGCCAGGAAGGGCGCGGCCTGAGCGAAGGTCTCGGCGGGAGCATCGAGCAGGGCCAGCAGGCGCAGGCCGAACTCGGTGTAGTACAGGTCCGCGCCGCC
>CAZZDO010000354.1:0-5663 GCA_964653205.1 uncultured Armatimonadia bacterium
GACGAGCGCATGCCGATGACGTACACCCAGAACCCGAACACCAACTGGGCGCAGAACATCGCGCCGTACGCCAAGAACAACCAGGTCTTCGATTGCCCGTCCTCGACCATCGCCAAGTGGGATGGCACGTGGGCCGGGGAGAACATGTCGTTCGGCTACAGCGTGCTCTTTGAGGGCAACCCGATGGCCATCGGCCAGATCGCCAAGCCGGCGGAGACCGTCTTGGTGGGCGACGGCACCAACTTCCGCCTGCGCCCGGAGAACTGGTCCACCCTCGGGCCGGGCCGCCTGTTCTCCGCGCGCCACAACGAGATGGGCAACGTCGCCTTCTGCGATGGCCACTCCAAGGCCATGAAGAAGGAAGCCGTTGAGGTCACCGCGGCCACCGAAGACGGCGTCGCCCTGACCGGCAACAACATGTACCTGATGTTCAACCAGTATTGAGTCGCGCACGGGCCGGCCGCAGTCAGGCGCTACGCCGGCCCAATATCTGTATGGCAGTTCCCCGCCCCTCCCCCCGGAGGGGCTTTTTCTTTCCGGGTCAGGGCGGTCCCCGGATGCGAGAAGACATGCATTGTGTCGGATTTCACAATGTGGAACATTTTTTCTCCGCCCCAGGAAGGAACCAGCCGTCGCGCCGCTGAAACACCCCTCCGGCACCTGGAGGGGTGCGACGTGCGCCGACGCTGACGGCGAGACGCACCGGGCAACGCCACACCGTGTGAGCGTTGCTGCCTCCGTGGGTGCGTCCGCCTCTCACGACCGGCCGCGCGCTCGATTCCGGTGACCTTACCCGTCAGGGAGGCAGAGGATGAGTAAGATCTTGCTTGTGGACGACGAGCCCAGCATCCTGCGCACCGTGGAGATCGCCCTGCAGCGCCAGGGGCATGAGGTGTGCAAGGCCCAGTGCCCCGACGAGGCGCTCGAGCGAGTCGAGGCGTGCCGGCCTGATCTGGTGATCCTCGATGTGATGATGCCGTCGGGCACCGAAGGCTTCCAGACCGTCTGGCGCATCCGTCAGCTTGAGGACGAAGCCCTCAAGGACGTGCCGATCATCATGGCCACCGGCCTGCACGAGCACACCGAGATGCGCTTCTACCCGGACAAGACCGACGGGACCTACACGCCCGGCGAGTTCCTGCCCATCCAGGGCTGGATTGACAAGCCGGTCAAGCCCCAGGTGCTGCTGGACAAGATCAAGGAACTGCTGGGCTAGCCGGGACGTCCCGAGCGAATGCAAGGCCCTTCTGTCAGGGACGTGGCGCCCCGACAGAAGGGCCTTTTGCTTCTCCGGCGAAGGGGACTCACGCCACACCGATCCCGGCTACGGAGGGATGCACCATGCGACAACTTCTGCTGTTGACCGCCTTGCTGTGTCCGTTGGTCGCGGCCCACGCCCAGGGCAATCCCGTCACCAACGATTCCTTCGAAGCCCTCGATGCTGAGGGCAAGCTCGCGGACTGGGAACTCCTGGGCCAGGGCGAGATCGTGGGGACCGCCCATTCCGGTCAGAAGGCCCTGCTGCTGGACCGCACGGAAGACGCGAAGGGCGAGACGGGCCTGAACCGCCGCTGGAAGATCAACTCCGGCGAACAGGGCGCGATGCTGGCCGACCTCAAGGGCGGGCTGGAGTTCTGGTATCAGGCCCCCGCCATGGGCGACGACACGCGCATGGTCGTCGGTGTGATCCCCATGAGCGAGGCCCCCCTCGAGGGCACCGGCTCCGGGCGGGTCATGTACTCGGTGCCGCGCTCCCACGCAGGCGACAAGCAGTGGCACCGGGGTCTGCTCAAGTACGACTTCACCGACAACGACAAGGTCAAGTGGGTCCATGTGGCCGCGCGGATCACCGGCGGGCCGGGCCAACTGCTTCTCGATGACATCCAGTGGGTGCCCTCGGTCGGGCCGCTGCCGCAGGTGGACCAGATCACGCTGACCGAGACGCCGGGGAAGGCCGGCGAGGAGTGTACCGTCAAGGCCCGGATCCGCAACGTCGGCGACCAGCCGATGCAGGCGGCCCAGGCGGTGCTCGCCCTGCCGCCGGGGCTGAAGGCTACGCCGGGCAACACGCAGACCGCCCCGGCCACGGCACCCGATGGCATCGTCTACGTGCAGTGGACGGTGACGGGGCCGCGCGACAAGCCCGCGGCGCTCACCGTGCGCCTGACTTCCGGCGAGCAGGTCGCCGAGCACCGCCTCGATCTCGCTTCGAAGCTGGTCGTCGAGCAGCTCCGCGCCGACCGCTTCCTGCTGGCGCCCGAGGAGCGGACGCGGCTCCGGCTGTTCGTGCGCAACGAGGGGAATGTCGCGGTGAAGGGCCTCACGGCGCGGCTGGCGGACACGCCGGCGGTGGCCGACCGGGCCCCGCGGACCCTGGCGCTCCTGCGGCCGGGCGAGACGGCCGCGGTCGAGTGGATGGCCTCGCTGGCGAAGCTCAGCCCGAGCGTGCCGGTGACGGCCGAGGTCCTCGACGGCCAAGCGGTCGTCGGCCAGGGCGTCACGGAGCTGATCTGCGCGCCGGCCATGCCCGTGGTCCGCAACCAGAAGCCGGGGGCGTACGCGCAGGCGTGGGACAACGGCGCCGTCATCGGCAACGACACGCTGCGCCTGGTCCTGGCGGTGGACGCCCAGAAGGCCGTCGGGCCGGGCTGGCTGCAGGTGAGCCGCAACGGCCCGTGGCAGACGGTCGCCGTGCTCCCGCGGCTGGGCAGCATCGCCACCAGGCCGGCCGCTGAGGGCGGGGGCCTGCGTGAAGTCGGGGCCGCCGTCGCCAGGGCCTCCGGGGACGGCAAGGCGGCCACGCTGGTCCTCAACGGCAAGGGCATCTATGAGTTCCGCATCGCCACGGGCGCCGACACGCTCGAATACAGCATGAGCCTCGCCACGGACACCAGGCCCGTCTACGGCATGCACGGGCCGATGCTCTACGTCGGCGAGGGGACGTGGGGCAGCCGCAAGACCGAGGCGATCCTGCCGGGCCTCGAATGGCTCACGCCGGACGAGGAGTCCTCCTCCACCCTGGACATCGCGGCCAACATGCCGCAGCGCTGGCGCTGGTGCCCGCCGCCCCATGCGGTGACGATCCCCTGCATGAGCGTCAGCTTCGACGGGATCACCGTCGGGCTGATGTGGGATCAGTTGCAGAAGATCGTGGGCGACGAGACGCGCCCGCGCGCGGTCTTCGGCGCGCCCGACCGGTTCGAGGGCCGCAACGCCTGCCTGCTGGGGCTGATGGCTCCCGGCGGTGCGGACCCGGAGTGGTGGATTCCGCCGCGCCTGGCGACCGAGAAGCCGTGGGACGTGCAACCCGCGCAGGTCCTGACCCTCCACGCGCGGCTCTATGCGAAGACCGGGGCGACCGATGCGCTGACGGCGATGGACCGCTGGTTCGCGCTCTACGGCGCGCCCCAGCCCGAGCGCCTGCCACACGGGCGCAACTGGAAAGACGAGATCGGCTTCAGCGCCCGCGGCTACCTCGACTCGCTGTGGGAGCCCAAGACGCAGAAGTGGTTCGGCTCGCTTAACGGGCCCAACATGATGGCGGGCCTCGGCTGGCACGCGCCGTACCTGTACGATGTCGTCTACGCCTCGCGGCTGGCCCCGGACGCGGCCACGCGGCAGGCGTGCACGGAACGCGCGGCCCTCGTCGAGCGCCTCAGCGGCCGCAAGCCGGTGGCCGATGACATGGGCTTTGAGTTCGCCGACCCGATGGCCGCGCTCATCGGGCTGGGGGACCAGGTCGGCGGCCTCATCCGCTCCCAGGGCGACGACGGCTCCTGGCGCTTCCACGCCCGCATCGAGAAGTCCGGCATCTTCGCCGGGATGGACTACGGCGAGTTGGGCCCCGACCAGGCCGCCGAAGTCGGCACCTGCGCCCAGACCGCCTACACGATCCTGCGCTACGCCCGCATGACCGGCGACCCCCAGGCCACCGCGGCGGGGCTGAAGGCGCTTGAGTTCATGAACCAGTTCACGGTCCCGCGCGCCGCGCAGGTGTGGGAAGTCCCCGTCCACACCCCCGACGTGCTGGCTTCCGCCGACGCCTGCGAGGCGTACCTGGAGGCCTACCAGATCACCGGCGACAAGGCCCTCCTGGAGAAAGCCGTCTTCTGGGCGCGCACGGGCATCATGTTCAACTACATGTGGGATGTCCCCGGCTACGAGGCGCTGCGCTATGCCTCAATCCCGGTGCTGGGGGCCAGTTGGTACACGTGCAACTGGTTCGGGCAGCCGGTGCAATGGAACGGCCTGCGGCTGGCCCGGGCCTACACGAAGCTGCAGGCGCATGACCAGTCGTACCCGTGGCGGCAGATGGCCGAGGGGCTGGCGATCAGCGGCATGTGGCAGCAGCATGGCGCGCAGGTTGCGGGTTCGGGGACGAACCCGCCCACGCGCGACATGTGGCCCGACCACAATGACAAGTGGATCGCGCTGTGGCCCGACAACTTCCACAGCGTGAACCTGCGGCGCTGCCCGTGGGTGTTCGCCCCGCGGCAGATCCTCGACCTCGTCTATCGCTTCGAGGGCCTGCACCCGAGCCCCGAGACGGCGACGGTCGGCCCGGCGGGGCGGCAGATCCGCCTCAACGCCTGCGCGGCCATCCGCGACGCGAAGCTGCAGGGCGAGACGCTGACGGCCACCATCCAGACCACCCCGCCGCAGACCAGCCAGATCGTCGTGTGCAACCTCGCGAAGCCGCAGGGCGTGCGCCTCAATGGCGCGGCGCTGGCGGAGACGCCACGCGTCGCGAACACCGACGGGACCGGCTGGGAGTACTCTCCGACCTGCAAGGCGCTGCTCATCAAGCCCGGCGCCGGGCCGACGCTCAAGCTGGAGATCGCCGGCGCGCGCTTCGAGCCGGGGCGCATGACGGTCGAGATCGCCACGAAGCTGGACTTCGGCTTCGACGGCGGCGACGAAGGCTGGCGGGCCGTGCACGACCTGAGCGCCCCCGTGGTCCGCGACGGCGTGGTGACGATGACAACCACGGCGAACGACCCGTACTTCATCCGCACGAGCCTCGACATCCCGGCCGACGACGCGAAGACGGTCGTCATCCGCATGGCCGTCCCGGCCGGCGCGCAGGGCGAGCTGCAGGTCTTCTGGACCACGGCGGCCTCCCCGAACTTCGACGAGGCCAAGTCCGCGCGCCTGCCGCTGGTGTTCGACGGGCAGATGCACGACTATGCGTTCAAGCTGAGCGCCCATCCGCTGTGGGGGGGCCAGCGCCTCACGGGCTTCCGGATTGACCCCGGCAGCGGCCCGGCGGGGGTCGAGGTGCGGATCGATTCGGTGAAGGCGCGGTAGGTGGGTTCGTCCTCGAACCCACACATGCGGGTTCAGGGATGAACCCGCCTACGCGGGTGAGGAGGTCAACATGAAGATACCGGCACGGTTCCTGAAGTACGCCGCCACCCATGGCGGCACGACCAGCCAGGAGGGGTGGCTGGAGATTGACATCCGCGCGGTGGACATGGACGGCGTGACGAAGCTGTACGTGAACCTGGACGACGTCGCCCGCGTGCGCGAGAAGCGCGACACCGCCGCCTCGGCGCTGGACGCCTGGGAGGCGAAGTTCGGGAAGAAGGATGAGTAAGGGGGCGAGGCCCAGGCCTGAGTTTCTCGCCGGCCCCTTCGGGGCGGGGCGCGGGAGGGAAAGAGAG
>CAZZDO010000355.1:0-2901 GCA_964653205.1 uncultured Armatimonadia bacterium
CCAGAGGTGTTTTCATGCCCAACGTCTTCATGACGGACTACACGATCGCGAAGGAACTGGACGTCGAGGAGCGCATCCTGGGGCCGGCGGGCCTGAGCATTGTCCGTGGCGCCGCGACCACGGAGGCCGACGTGTTGGCCGCGGTCGAGGGGGTGGACCCGATCGCCATCATTACCCAGTGGGCGCCGACCAGCGCTGCGGTGATGGACCAGTGCCCGAATCTCAAGGTCGTGTCGCGCAACGGCATCGGTGTGGACAACATTGATCTGGAGTACTGCCGGGCCCGTGGCATCGTGGTGACCAATTCGCCGACGTACTGCCTGGACGAGGTGGCCGATCATGCGCTGGCGCTGATGCTGGCCCTGATCCGCAAGCTGGTGTTCACCATGGACCAGGTGCGGGCCGGGCAATGGGGCCTGGGGGGGCTGATGCCGATCCGCCGCATCGGCGAGCAGACGCTGGGGGTGGTGGGGTTGGGCGCCATCGGGCGGTATGTCGTCCAGCGCGGCCGCCCGCTCTTCAAGGACGTCATCGGGCACGACCCCTATGCCGGGGAGGTCGTCCTGGACGGCGAGCCCGTGCCGATGGTCTCGCTCGAGGAACTGCTGCAGCGGTCCGACGTGGTGGATTTGCACGTACCGGGCACGCCCGAGACGCACCATCTGATGGACGCGGCCGCCTTCGCGCAGATGAAGCCGACGGCGTATCTCGTCAACACCTGCCGGGGGTCAGTAGTGGACACGGAGGCGCTGGTGGCGGCGCTGCAGAGCGGCCAGATCGCCGGGGCGGGGCTGGACGTCCACGAGGAGGAGCCGCTGCCCGCCGACCACCCGCTGCGCACCCTCCCGCACGTGATCATCACCCCCCACGTGGCCTTCTACTCCGAAGAGGCGGTGGCGCAGTTGCGGGAGGACACGTGCGTGAACATCGTCAACGTACTGTCGGGGAAGCCACCGATCAACCGAGTCGTGTAGTGGCGCGATTCATCGCGCCCACTGCCGCGACATGGGCGCAATGAATTGCGCCGCTACAGCGCCATGCTCTCGTCCTGGAGGGCGGCGGCGTCTACCGTGCGGCCCTCCTTGATGAGGGCGACGGCGGTGTCCACGAGTGTGGTGTCGTCGCTGTACGGAGTCAGGGCGCCGATGACGCGGCCGCCGCGGAGCCACCAGGCGCTGAACTGCCCGCTCATCACGTCCCCGCGGTAGGCGATCTGCTCCACGCCCATCCAGCTCCCGCGGAACTCCCAGGAGAGGTCGTAGACGTCCGACCAGACCATCGGCAGGTAGTCGTACGGCTGCAGGTCGCCGAGCAACTCGCGGGCGATATGGCGCCCGCAGTAGCGCGCGTGCTCCTCGTGCTCGATGTGGCGCACGGTGTCGCTGTACTTGTCCGGATAGGCGACCATGTCGCCGCCAGCGAAGATGTCCGGGTCGCCGGACTGCAGGAACTCGTTGACGATCAGCCAGCGGTCCACGCTGAGGCCGGCTGTTTCGGCGAGGCCGACGTTCGGCGCGGCGCCGACCGCCAGCAGCACCATGTCCGCGTCCAGCGTCTCGCCGTTGTCCAGCCGCACCCCCGTCACCTGGCCGCCTTTGCCGACGAACTCCGTCGGGGTCGTGGCCGGGAGCAGACGCACGCCGTTGCTGCTGAAGCGATCCTCATACAGCGCGGAGATCGCGGCTGGGAAGAAGAAGTCGAGGAGGCGCTGCTCGCGATAGGTCAGGGTCGTGCTCAGGCCGCCCTGAGCCAGCCGCGCGCCGACTTCCGTGCCGATGAAGCCCCCACCGATGACGACGAGCTGGCGCGCCTGCGCCGCGGCTTGCTTGATCTGTTCGCAGTCCTTGAGGCTGCGTAGCGTCAGAATGCCGTCGAGGTCCGCGCCGGGCAGAGGCAGGCGCCGCGAAGACGAGCCGAGGGCGAGCACCAGCTTCTCGTAGCCAATGGTCTCGCCGCCGGCCCGGATGGTGTGAGCGTCGCGGTCCAGGGCTGTTGCCGCGCTGTCCAGCTTCAAGACAACGCCGTTCTCCTCGTAGAAGCCCTGCTTGTTGGCGAAGATCTTCTCCACAGGTTTGCTGTCGGCCAGCAGGTCTTTGGACAGGTCGGGGCGCTTGTACGGGGGCACGCCCTCGTCCGACAGCAGGCAAGCGTCCCCCGCGGCGAGCCCCAGCTTCGCCATCTCCTTGAGGGCATACCCGTTGACCATGCCGCCGCCGACCAGCAGGAACTTGAACGTCTCCATGATTCAGCCACCTCGCTCGTGGTGTCCAGTGTCCGTAGCTTCCTCACAGCCCGGTAGTTCACCTGTCTATGAGGTGTTCGGTGTCCCGACGGCGAATACGCTGCCATGCGCGTGCAGATGATCGTCAACCCGAAGGCGGGGCGCGGGAAGGGGACCGCCGCCGCCCTCGCTGCGCAGGCGGAGTTCCACGCCGCGGGCTGGCAGGCCGACCTGGTCCATACCGCCGCGCCCGGTGACGCGACGTGCCTGGCGCGGGAGGCGGCCGGCGCCTGCGATCTCCTCGTGGCCTGCGGCGGTGACGGCACGCTGTGTGAGGTGCTCAACGGCGTCGGGGCGAGCGACACGCCGGTGGGGTTCATCCCGGCGGGCACGGGCAACGACTTCACGCGCACTGTGGGGCTGTCGCGCACGGCGCGCGAGGCGGCGCGACAGATCATCGCGGGCCGGTCGCAGCGCCTGGACCTGATGCAACTGGAGGCGCCGGCGATGCTCTCGATCAACATCATCGGCATCGGCTTCGACGCCGCCGTGGCCGCGCGGATGAACCGCCACACGCGCCTCGGCGGCGGCGCGCTCCCGTATCTCTCGGCGGTGATGATGGAACTGGCGCACATGCGGCCGGTGTCGCTGCGCCTGCGGGTGGACGACGAACCGTGGGA
>CAZZDO010000355.1:3001-5659 GCA_964653205.1 uncultured Armatimonadia bacterium
GTCGCGCCCGGCGCGGCGCACCTGTGGCTGCCGCCGACCTGATCGAGACAAGGAGCCTACCATGAGTTGGTTACTGACTGGCGCGACTGCCCTGATGCTCGCCCTTCCCGTGTGTGCACAGGAGGCCCCCGTGACCCTCGCCGCTTGGCCGCCCCGCGAGTTGCTCATCAAGAGCCTGGCCGGCAGCATCGAGAGCATCCTCAAGAGCCAGGACCCGGCCACCGGGCGCTTCGGCACCCAGCCGTGGATCTGCAGCGACCAGAATGTCATCTTCCCCCTGGCTGCCGCGTGGGCCATCCAGGACCCCGCTAACCCGTGGTATCACAGCGAGCGGGTGCTTACGGCCATCGCCAAAGGCGGCGAGGCGCTGGTGGACGACCAGGACGCCAAGGGGATGTGGATCTTCCGCAAGAAGGACAACTCCACGTGGGGCCAGATTCACATGCCGTGGACGTACAGCCGGTGGATCCGCGCGTACCTGCTCGTGAAGGACGCCCTGCCGCCCGAGAGCCGGGCCAAGTGGGAGCAGGGGCTCCTGCTGGGCTTCAAGGGCATCCGTCGCTATGCCGATGGCGGCGTCCACAACATCCCCACCCATCACGCCATGGCGCTGTACATCGCGGGGGTCGTCTTCGGCAACGAGGAGTGGAAGCAGGCGGCGACCGCCTTCATGCACAAGGTCGTCGCCAAGCAGGACCCGGGGGGCTTCTGGTCCGAGAACTTCGGCCCCGTGGTCGGCTACAACGAAGTGTACGTGGACGCCCTCGGCGTGTACTACAGCTTCTCCAAGGACGCCGAGGTGCTGCCCGCGCTGCAGCGGTCGGCGAAGTTCCACGCCAGCCTGCTGTGGCCCGACGGCTCGTCGGTGGCCTGTGTGGATGAGCGGCAGGTCTACCATGCCGGGGTGGAGATCGGCAACGTGGGGTTCAGTTGGACGCCCGAGGGGCGCGGGTTCCTGCTGCAGCAGGTGGGCCTGTACGCCAAGAGCCGCGACAGCGTAGGCGGCGACTACGCCGCCTCGATGCTGCTTTGCAGCGGCACGGGCGAGGCGATCATGCCGGCGGCCGCCGCGGACACGGCCCTGGCGACCGTCGGCAACGAAGACGCCGTCGTCGTGCGGCGCAAGCCATGGCAGTGGGCGCTATCGGGCTATGCGTGCCCCGTCCCCAAGAGCCGCTGGATCCAGGACCGGCACAACCTGATGGACGTGTTCCATGACGCGCTCGGGCTCGTGATCGGCGGGGGCAACACAAAGCTGCAGCCGTACTGGTCCACGTTCACGGTCGGCGACTGCGCGCTGCTCAAGCATGACGGGAGCGAGAGCCCCAACTTCACGCCGCAGATTGATCTGCTCTGGACGCCCACGAGCGCAAAGATCGAGACGGTCGGCGGGGCGAAGACGCTGGCGCTCAAGTACGGCGACGTCGCCTGCCGCGTGGCCGTAGCGCCACAGGACGATGGCAGCCTGAAGCTGACGTACGAGGCGCCTGCAGACCAGCACTGCGAGGCGCACGTGCCCCTCATGAACCGCTCGCAGCGGCTCGTGTGTGCGTCGGGGAAGGAGGCGCGGCTGGGCGAAGACGAGTTGGTGCTCAGTAGCGCCGAGATCGGCCCCTCGTTCGACTACGGGGGCTTGCGCGTGAGCGTGCCGGCGGGGGCGTCGCTGCGCTGGCCGATGCGCCAGCACAACCCCTACGCCAAGGATGGCAGCGCGCCGCTGGGCACCGCCAAGCTCGTGCTGTGCCTGCCTTTCGACCAGGGGCGGACGAAGCATGAAGTCACGCTCTCGCTCGTGCCGGAGGAGAAGTTCGACGGCCTTGTCTTCGACGCCCGGGAGTTGCCCACGGAGGTCGTCGGCGACGGCTACACCAAGCGGCTGGACGGGCTGAAGTCGCAACTGCTCGGGGCGAAGCAGGCCGGTGCGGGGCTCGTATTCACGCTGCCGGACATCAAGCCGGGGCGCTACGAACTCCTGGCCGATTTTGTGATGGCCTCGATGTACGGGCTGACCCGCGTGAGCCTGGACGACAAGGCGGTGGGGCAGCCGCTCGACGCGTACTGCCCCGGCGTGGACAGCGAGGGCGAGCGGGTGAGCTTCGGGACCGTGACGCTGGGCGCCGGGACGCACCGGCTGAACATGGAGACGATTGACAAGAACGCCGCCAGCACGGGCTATCTGGTGAGCGTGCAGCGGTGGCTGCTGCGGCCGGTGGAGTAGCCGGACAGCCGCAGAGTTGACTCCCGCCAGACCCTTGCCTATGATACTCTGGCCTTCCGCTCGTAGGCCTCGATTCAGGTGTTCGCATGGCTTCCTCGACCGCCGTTGAACCCGGCTGCCTCACCACCACCCGCACGGACTTCGTCGTCGTCGGCTCGGGCGTTGCCGGACTGTGGACGGCTCTGCACCTGGCCCGGCACGGTCGCGTGGCGCTGCTGACCAAGGACGCCCTGCAGGAGAGCAACACGCAGTACGCGCAGGGCGGCATTGCCGTTGCGCTGGCCGCCAAGGACAGCCCGGAGTTGCACCTGGAGGACACCATCGCCGCCGGGGCCGGGCTCGTGGACTTGCCCGCGGCGGAGGTGCTCACCTATGAGGCCTCCCAGGCGATTGCGGACCTGATGGACGCGGGCGCCGAGTTCGACCGCGAGGAGGGGCCG
>CAZZDO010000356.1:0-5656 GCA_964653205.1 uncultured Armatimonadia bacterium
CCCGACTGGACGATCATCCCGCTGGAGAACATCATCGCCGCCGGGGGGCGCGTCATGGCGACCGTCCGCAACGCCGCCGAGGCCCTCACGGCGGTGCAGACGCTGGAGACCGGCGTGGCCGGGGTGGTGCTCGTGACCGATGATCCCTCCGAGGTGCGCCGGGCCGTCGAGGCGGTGAAGGGCTCCGAGGAGCAGGTGGGGCTGCAGGTTGCGGAGGTCATCGAGGTGCGGCCGCTGGGCATGGGCGACCGCGTCTGCATTGATACAACCACCAACATGACCATCGGCGAGGGGATGCTGACCGGCAACGCCAGTTCGGCGCTGTTCCTGACGCATTCCGAGAGCGTCGAGAACCCCTACGTCGCCCCGCGGCCGTTCCGCGTGAACGCCGGGCCCGTTCACGCGTATGTGCGGCTGCCGGAGGGGAAGACGGCGTACCTGGCGGACTTGCGGTCGGGGGATGAGGTGCTGCTGGTGAACGCGCAGGGGCAGACGCGGCGGGCGAACATCGGCCGCGTGAAGACCGAGCGGCGGCCGATGGCGCTCGTGCGGGCGCGCGCCGATGAGGCAGAGGTCGCGACGATCCTGCAGAACGCCGAGACGATCCGCCTCGTGACGCCCGAGGGGCAGCCCGTGTCGCTGGTGGCGCTGCAGCCGGGCGCGCAGGTGCTCGTCGCGCTCGAAGAGGGCGGGCGGCACTTCGGGATGAGAGTGACGGAGACGATCAGCGAGAAGTAGACCCTCCCCTACTTCACCATCTCCAACCCCACGTCATCCACGTAGAACACCGCCGCCTGGTTCGCCAGGCTGATGAACCCCAGCCACGCCAGTTGGCGGAACTTCGGGTCGCACGCCACGCCGGGGAACGGTTGCGGTTGCGCGCCGGGCAACGTCACCGTCAGGTCGTACGTCCCCGTCGCTTCCCGGCCCAGGAGGCACTTGATCTCGAACGCGATCCACTGCTCGCGGGGGAGCTTGAGCAGCGGCTTGCCGTTGGCGACCAGTTGGTCCTGGGCGTCCACCTTCAGCGACGGGCCAACGGCGTACGGATAGCCGCTCGTGCGCCACTCGACCCACGGCTCGGCCCCCCGTCCGACCCACAGCTTGAACCGCGCGTTGGCCGTGCCCCTGTTCTGGTACGGCAGGTAGAACAGGTGCGGGTCCCACACGTTCTTGAGGCCCGGCGCGTCGGTGAACTTCAAGGAGCGCCGGCCGGAGGCGGCCTGCTCCTCACTGACGAGGATGCTGCCGCCGGGGATTTCGCCGGGGAGGTAGTGGACGCCCTCGGCCGGCTGGCCTACCGGCGTCTTCTCGAAGTCCTCGGCGAGGCTCGTGGGCTTGCGGAGGTTGGCCGGCGCGGGGAGAACCGTCGGCGGGAACGTGCGCTGCTTGGGCAGGTCGGTCCAGGCCTTGTCGCCATAGAGGCCGCAGGGGCTGGTGTCGAAGGGCTTGAAGCCCAGCTTCGTGATGGCGGGGGAGGTGGGCTTGAGGCGGAAGTCGTCATTTGCCAGGTCCACGAACTGCGGGTCGGCGATGAGCGAGTGGGTGTCCATCCCCCGTTCCTGCCATTCCGCCAACGTGTCTTCCATGAACAGCAGGTCATTCCCATCCGTGCGCCAGTAGAGGTTGTGGTCCCAATCCGGCGTCGTGTCCGGCTTGCCGTCGTACAGGAACAGGTCGCCCTGGGTGACGACGCAGAGGTTGCGCTCGAAGACGGGCGAGGGCGGCTCCACAGGCTGGGCCCGCCAGATGAGCTGGTTGGCCGCGCGGGCGAAGATGTTGTTGCGGATGATGTGCCCGAAGCCCCCGTTGTGCATCATCAGCCCACCGCTGGAGGTGTTGTAGGCCAGGTTGTTTTCGACGGTGATGAGGTTGCTGTGGGCGTCGAGATAGATGCCCCAGCCGATCAGGGGCGACTCGTAGGCGAACACGTCGTGGAAGAGGTTGTTGCGGATGACCGTGCCCGGCGAGGTCCCCAGCATGTAGATGGCCGCGCCGTCGCTGAGGCGCTCCTTGAGCACGTGGTGCACGTGGTTGTACTCAATGAGGTTGCGCACGCCTTGCGTCTCCCCCGTCCCCCAGTTCCACCCCACCGAGATGCCCGTGTAGTACCCGTCGTGAATCTCATTGTGCGTGATCCGGTTGTCGCTGCTCTGGAAGAGAATGAGCCCTACACCCCCGGCGTACACCTCGCCGTAGTCGTGCAGGTAGTTGTTGTCAATGACGTTGGCTTCGCAGCGCAAGTCGGGCTTCGACGCCATGCTGGTCTCGCCGACGCGGATGAGGCCCGCGCCGCCGTCGTAGATGTGGCACTGCGCGACTCGGCAGTGCTTCGTGCCCATGCGCAGGGCCACACCGTAGGTCCCGAAGTGGGACAGCTCGCAGCCCTCCAGGCTGCAGTCGCGCGCGCCGGCCAGCGTGATGGCCCCCGGCACCTTTGGGTCGGCCTGAGCGTCGCTGTGGCCCTCGGGCGGGAGGACGTAGTCGGAGTGGCGGAAGATGAGGTTGCGGAAGTGCAGATGCTCGATGGGCAGGCCGAGGTCCGGCTGGCCTTGCAGGCGCAGGAACTCCGTCGCCACCGGCGCGACGAACTCCGTCTTGCCGAGGGTCTCGCCGGGCATCGGCAGGTATGACAGCACGCCGGTGGTGCGGTTCAAGACCCACTCGCCCGGGGCGTCGAGGCCCTCAAAGACGTTCTCGACGTAGTAGCGACGCTTAGGCCCGAAGTAGCCGAAGTGCCAGCGCGCCGGGCCGGTGAACTCGACGATGCTCTTCTCGGTGTCCAGCGACTTGATGTGGTGCAGCGAGGTCTCCCAGGAGTGGTGGACGACGACGACGGCGTCGGCAGTATCCGGCCACGGCTTGAGGTCGCCGGGGTTGAAGATGAAGGCGGTACTCGAGCGCGCGTCATTGGGCGTCTTGGGGTCGCGGTCGGCAAAGAACGTGCCGGCGATGTGGAAGTAGCCCTCGTTGGGGATGCGCGCCCGGGGGCGGCGCTGGCCATTGACGAACAGCTCGTTGAAAGCCCATTGCCCGGCCTTGACCTCCGGGATCGTCGTCTCCCACAACTTGCCGTTCTGCCGCCAGCCGGTGACGGGCCGCCCGCCATCGAGGACCGCCTGCTCGCCCGAGTAGGCGGTCCACGTGATCGGGCACTTCTCCGTGCCCGAGTCCATCGGGCTTAAGAGGAGGGGATCAGTCATACGGTAGGTCCCGCCGCGGAGGACGACCTTGACCGGCTGGGTGAGGCCGGCGGCGATGAGGGCGCGGACCCGGGCTTGCGCGGCCGGGAGGGTCTGCAGGGGGGCCGGCAGCGTGCCGGGAGCGGAGTCCTTGCCGGTGGGGGCGACGTAGAGGGTGGTGTCGGCCATCAGTGCGCCTCCCGCCGCAGCAAGCGCTAGAATGAGCACCGGACGTGTCAGGTAACGCATGTGGGCCTCCTGATTGGTGTCGCGTGGGTGGGTTCGTCCTCGAACCCACAACGTCCAGTCGGTGTCGCGGTGGGTTCGTCCTCGAACCCACAACATCGGGCGCGCGGGTTCGAGACGAACCCGCCTACGCGTTCAACGGCGTGTACGTCGAGTGCGGGCAGCCCTCGCTCAGGCTCAGCTTGCGCCCCGGCAGCGCCACCGGGCTGCAGCCGCAGAAGAACGCGTTCGGGCTTTGGCCCAACTCCCCGGCGAGGTCGTCCCACATCTCCCGGCTCTCGGTGCTGACGTACAGCGGGACGTGGGCGTCGTACTTGCGGACCTCGCGAATGAGGAACTGGTAGATCTCCTTGCGGACCTCGTGGGGGAAGGGGGCGCAGACGTTGCCCTCGAGGTCCGCGGCGGCGGCGCGGGCGGCCTGGACGTACGCCGGGTCCAGCAACTCCAGGTCCAGCCGCTGCCCGAGGGCTTCCAGGCTCATCCACATGATGACACAGAAGCCCACCGATTCGGGCTCCGACACCTTCATCATGTATTCGATGGCCTCCGCGTAGTCCTCGCGCCAGCCCTCGATGGGGATCATCGGCTTGAACTTGTAGCGCACCGGCACGCCCATGGCGTTGAGCTTGCGCCCAGCGTCGAAGCGCGCGAAGGCGTGGTCGCCGGTGCCCGGCTCGAAGGCCTGCGCGACCTTCTCGCCCGTGACGCTGAAGATGGCAATGAGGCGGTCCTTGCGCTTCAGGTCGGCGATCCACTCGACGTTCGGCCCGGCGGAATGGAAGTAGCCGTAGCGGTCATATTCGGCGAGCTTCCTGGTGTACAGGTCGAAGGCGCCGTACTCGGGCTCGACGGTGATCTGGTCGGCGCTCCAGCCGATGAGGCGGAAGCACTTCTGCCACGGGTGCTCGGCGATGCTGCGCGGCACGACGACATCCATGTAGTCCTCGACATTGAGCGACAGCGTCATGAACTTGCCGCCCTTGCCGTGGCCGCAATAGTGGCAGCCGTGCGGGCAGCCGGTCATCGTGCAGAAGTCGAAGGTCGGCCAGCAGACGCGGTTCTGTTCCTGGTCGCGCTCGTACGGGTGGTACTCGCCGATGGGCTTGACGTGGCCCATGATCTGCATGGCGATGCCCTTGTCGGTGTCTTCGGGCCAGGAGAGCAGCGTCTGTTCGGGGTCGGGCAGCTCGTCTTCCAGCCAGCCGGTCGTGAAGACGAGGGGGCGCATGAAGGTCTCGGGCACGCCCGCGGGCACGGTCTCGGGCGGGAAGGCGGTCGCCAGCTCCCGGGAGACTTCGGCGAGGTTGCTTTCGTCGGCCCAGATGACTTCGTCGCCGGAGCGGCCAAGGGCGTCCAGCATGCGCTCGAGGCGCACCATGCAGCGAGGGTCGTTCTTGACGGCGTGCCAGGCGACGAGCTTGAGGGGCTGGAGGGGGTACATCGGGCGGTGGCCTCGTGTTGGGAGAGTGGTGCGACGGGGGTAGGTTCGCGAGGGAAGCGGGCAGACCTGCAAAGAAAGCGGCGCAGGCCCGTGTGGGCCTGCGCCGTTGTTCCGCGTCGGTGTGGTTGTGCGCGTCAGACGCTTAGTCGTTCTCCATGGACCAGTACTTTGCGGGCATGTTGTAGCGACCGGCCCACTTGACGTGACCATCATAGAACAACAGGTTCGAGCCGTCGTTGTGGCGCATGCTGGGGGCGTAGCCGTCGTTTGCCCAGGGCACGCTGATGTCCGGGCCGGGCCAGAGGATCAGGCGCGGGCCGGGCCGGGCGCAGCTATCGGACTCCTGCATGTTCACCGTCTCGGCCGGCAGCGGGATCTGCGTCTCGCTGATGGCCCACGGCTGCATGTTGTGGCCGGCGCTGTTGTTGAAGTACCCGAGCTGCCGCGCGTAGCTGTAGACGCGGATGCGGTCGGGGGCGGCGCCGGCATAGCGCAAGGTAGCGCCCTGGCTCGGGCAGGTCAGAACCTGCCAGTTTTTGATGTAGGGTTGCCCCAACTCACAGAAGGTGGGAGAGATCGTGTACCCGGCGGTACCGCTCGGGTCGGTCTGAGGGATGGCGCAGCCGTTGTTGTAGCGGCACATCGGCGTCATCTGGTCGTAGTCGGACAGGTACATGGCGAAGGCAATGCCGAGCTGCTTCATGTTGCTCTGGCAAGACGCCTGTCGCGCCTTTTCCCGAGCCTTGGCAAAGACCGGGAAGAGGATGGCGGCGAGGATGGCGATGAT
>CAZZDO010000357.1:0-5640 GCA_964653205.1 uncultured Armatimonadia bacterium
CAGGGCACGCCGCCCTGGCCTCGTGGGCTGACACCGTCATGGCCGTCAACGACCTGCAGCCGCCGCGCTTCTGCCCTTCGGGGTGGAACTCCTGGTACTGCTATCGGCTGACGATCACTGAGGATCTCGTGCTGGAGAACGCCCGGGTCATCAAGGAGAAGCTGCCGGGCCTGGGCCTGCAGAACATGCAGATTGACCACGGCTGGCAGTACCGCGACATCGTGGGCAACTGGGTCGCCAACGACCGCTTCCCGCATGGGCTGCCGTGGCTGACCGAGAAGCTCAAGGAGATGGGCTTCACCCTCGGGCTGTGGACGGCCGTGACGCAGGTCTCGGAATTCGCGCCGCTCTTCCAGGAGCACCCCGAGGCGATGTTCCAGACCGCGGACAGTAAGCCCCTCGTCAGCAGTGAGTACTGGTTCTGGGAGCCGCACGGCAAGACGTACTCGCTCGACCCCACCAGCCCCATCGGTGAGGCGTTCTACCGCAAGGTGGGGGAGGACATCCGCTCGTACGGTTGCGTGTATTGGAAGAACGACTTCCAGGCCAATCTGGTGAGCGGCGGCGGGGTGCTGCATGACCGGGACGCGACCCGCGGCACGCCCATCTACCTGAAGGCCGTGCGGGCCTATCGTGACGGCGCCGGGCCCAACGTGGCGCATATGGCCTGCAACGCGGCGCTGAACCCCGTTGCCGGTCTGTGCGACGCGGCCTGGACGCATGGCGACATCGGCAACCCGGGGGGGCGGTGGGACTGGCTGCGGGGCTTCTGGCGGGACTTCAACTCCCGCGCCCATGTCAGCGGCAAGTTCTACTGGTCCGACCCGGACTACCTGCAGGTTGGGCAGGGCGCCGCCAACGAGAACCGTGTGCGCATGGCGTTCGTCGTGTTCGGCGGCGGGCCGATGTTCTTGAGCGACCGCCTGCCCGAGTTGCCCGACGACAAGATCGAGCTGATCAAGCAGTGCCTCCCGGCCGTCGGGCCGACGGCGACGCCGCTGGACATGTTCACGTACCGCGAATACCCGCAGGTGTCACACCTGCCGGTGAAGACGGACTGGGGGCAGTGGCACTTGCTGGGGCTGTTCAATCTGGACGAACGCCCCGACAAGGTGACGGTGGACCTGGCGGACCTCGGCCTGCCGCCGGGGCAAGAGTGCATGATCTGGGACTACTTCGCGCGCCGGCCCATCGGTCGCGTGCGGGCGCTGGACGGCGCGAGTGTGCTATTGCGCATGCCGGTGGCGAGCACTGATGTGGCCGTGCTGCGGCTGACGCCGGTGCTGGACCGCCCCTTCATCGTCGGCACGGACCTGCACCTGGCGCAGGGCGCGGTGGAGTTGCAGAAGGTGCGCTGGGATGAGAAGGCGCGGACGCTGTCGGGCGAGGCCACCCGCCCTCCGGGCACGCAGGGGCATTTGTACGTGTATGTGCCGGCAGGCTATACAACCACTGAGGGCCTGCAAATGGGAACGGACCGCGTGCTGACCGTGCCCCTGCGGTTCACGAGCCCCTCCCTGACGTGGCAGGTGAAGTTCAAGCGCCAATAGCCGGCCCTGGAGTGCAAGCGTTCCCCATGACCGACGGTCTGGTCGTTCCCCTCATCTGGTTTCTGGGCGCTTCCGCCGCCGTGGTTGGCGCGGGCATCGTGCTGTCGTACGCAGCCGATGCCATCGCCGAACGCACCGGCCTGGGGCGGCTGACCGTCGGCGTCATTCTGCTGGCGGGAGCGACCTCGCTGCCGGAGATCATCGTGGGCGTGTCCGCCGTGCGCATCAGCGCGCCGGACCTCGCCGTCGGCGACATGATGGGCAGTTGCATCATGAACATGCTCATCCTGGCGGTCGCCGATCTTCTCTACCACATGCGCCACCACGTGACGATCATGCCGCGGCTCGTGCTCGGCCATGCGCACCTGGCGACCCTGAGCATGGTGGTCATCGGTATCGCGGGCGTGGGGATCGTGGCGCATGAGCCCTTCGCCCTCGGTGGCGTGGGTTGCAGCACCATACTCATCGTGCTCATCTACGTGATGGAGATGCGGGCCGGCGTGAAGGGCGGGGCGACGGACGTGACGGAGACCGTCACATCTCCGGTCACGTCCGGGCCGCCGATGAAGCTGTGGGTGGCGCTGGCCTTGTTCGCCGGCGGGGCGGCCGTCATCGGCGTCGCCGGGCCGGTTCTGACCCGCACGGCCGACCATGTGGCGACGGTCACAGGCCTGGGGCAGACGTTCTTCGGTTCCGTCTTCCTGGCGCTCGTGACGTCCCTCCCGGAACTGGCGGCGAGCCTCGCGGCCCTGCGCCTGGGGGCGATTGATCTCACCATCGGCAACCTCTTCGGCAGCAACTGCTTCAACATGGCCGCGCTGCTCGTGTTCGACCTGGCCGACGGCAAGGGGCCGCTGCTGGCCGCTGTCGAGATGCGGCAGGCTCTGACCGCGCTCATCGCGCTGGTCGTCACCTGCCTGGCCCTGCAGATCGTCATCACGCGCCAGTTGCGCCGCACCTGGTATGTCGAACCCGCCGCCATCGTGCTGGTGATGGCCACACTGCTGGGAGTGCTGGTGCTGTACCTGACGCCCTGACCCGCCGCCAACCAACCCGTGAACGGAGACACCCATGAAGCCTCGCCCCGACCTGCTCGACGACCGCGCCCCGGAAGGCCTGGAGATCATCCAACTGACGACCGAACCGGAGGTGCCGTCCTCGCACATCTACATGGAAGCGCAGATCTTCACGCCCGACTCCCGGCGCTTGATCTTGCACCGTTCCGCCCACGCGCATGGCAGCGACCAGCACGACCCCAAGCACCAGTACCTGCTATGCGACCTGGAGGATGGTTGCAGCCTGACCCCGATCACGACTGAAGTCGGGGCGACCGGCCCGTCCATCTCACCAGACGGGCGACATCTGTACTACTTCGTCAACGAGACCGAGATCAACGGTGGCCGGCTGACGCTCAAGCGGGTGCGGCTGGACGGCACGGAACGCGAGACGCTGATCGTCGTGGACGCGCCGCTGCCGGAAACGTCCTACCGGCCGAGCCGCATCTACCCGCTCTCCAGCATCTCCTCGGACGGCCAGCGCCTCACGATCTCCTGTTTCCTGGGCGACGGGACCGAGGCCGGGGTGACGTGGGGGTTGATGGTCTTCGACCTGCCGACGGTGAGCGTCCGCCTGATCATCGAGGGCCAGACCTGGTGCAACATGCACCCGCAATACAGCCGCTCGACGGACCCGGAGCGCTGCCACGACATCCTGATCCAAGAGAATCACGACAACACCGCCGATGCGATGGGGCAGGTCACACGACTGGTCGGGGGCGTGGGGGCGGAGATCCACGTCATCCGCGACGACGGGACGGACTTCCGCACCATGCCGTGGGGGCGGGACGGCAACGAGCACTGCCAGGGGCACCAGTGCTGGCGCGGCCGCAGCGAATGGGCCATTACCAGCACGGGCACGCTGCAGCCGCCCGAGGCGCAACTGATCGAGGGGCGTGCCGTGCCGTTCGCCGGGCACAGCGGCCTGAACTCCCCGGGCGCCGAGCGCAACGACCTGAGCCGCGACTTCGACAACCCGCATTTCTACCACTTTGGCACCGACATCGCGGGCGAGCGGCTCATCACCGACTGCGGGCCACTTAACGAGCAGGCCTCCGTCTGGGTAGCGCGCTTTGGCGAGCCCGGGGCCGAGGCTCTAGGCGACTGGACGTACCTGCTCACCGCGCGCTGCACGTGCCAGAAGAGCACGCATCTGCATCCGTTCCTGTCGCCCGATGGCGCGCGCGGGTTCTTCAATTCAGACGAGTCGGGCCTGCTGCAGGCGTACATGGTGATGGGATTCGCCCCGTAGGCGCACGCCGCGGCAGGTCTCAGCTCGAGGCGCCGCGAAGTGGTGCGGTGCATGTCAGCGCTTGCCACCCCTGCCACCTCAACGGCCGTCTCCCGGCCTTCCTTGCGCCTTGAGCAGCTTGGGCTGCTCGGGGTCATTGTGCTGCTGGGGGTGCTGCTGTCGGTGCTGGCCGGCAGCCACGTGGATCCGCAGACCGGGCGGACCGTCAACAACTTCCTGAACCCCAACACGCTGCTGCAGACCGCCACGGACGCCTCCTTCTTCGCGATCATGGCCGTGGGCGCGACGATGGTCATCATCTCGGGCGGGATTGACCTCTCGGTCGGGTCGGTGTTCGCGCTGGCCGGGGTGGGAATGGCGCTGGCGCTGCGGGCGTGGCATCTGGACTCCGTCTTCGTCGGTCTCCCCATCTGCCTGGGCATCGGCCTGGCGTGTGGCCTGCTGAACGGGCTGCTGATCGTGCACCTGCGGGTGCATCCCTTCATCATCACGCTGGGGGCGATGTGGGTGTTCCGGGGCATTGCCTTCGTGGCCAGCCGGGCCGAGAGCATCCTCGTGCCCGATGCCCTCACGCGCTTCGCCAAGTGCTCCTGCGGCCTGCCGCCGACACTGGCGCCGCTGCCGATGCTGGCGATGGTGCTCGTGGCGGTGCTCGGGTCCGTGTTCCTGACCCACATGGTGACCGGGCGCTACATCTTCGCCGTTGGCGGCAACCCGGAGGCCTCCCGCTATGCCGGGCTGCGCACCGGAAGAGTGCTGGCGGCGGTCTATGCCCTCGCGGGGTTGACGGCCGGGATCGCGGCCTTCCTGGGGGCCTCGTACTACGGCTCGGCCTCATGCGCCGACGCGACCGGCTATGAACTCTACGTGATCGCCTCGGCGGTGGTGGGCGGGGCCAGCCTCGCCGGCGGCAAGGGGAGCGTCATCAGCGCCATGCTCGGCGCGATCCTGATCACGCTCATCCGCCAGTCCATCCGTACGCTGCACTTCGACCAGAACTACGAGTGGATCATCATCGGCTGCGCCATCATTGTCGCGGTCGTGCTGGACCGGCTCAGCCAGCAGGTTCGCGAGCGCCAACTGGCGCGGGGGGCGCAGTAGGGAGGGGCCGAATACGCCGGAGGCCCGCAGGGCCGGAGGCGTATCCGGCCCACGGGGGTCGAATACCGCGGGGCCGGATACCGGCGATGCGACTGCCGGTATTCGGCCCCTCCATCTCACATCCACTGGAGGCTTCACATGAGAACACACATCCCGATCCTGACCGCCGTCGCCCTGTTGGCCGGGCTCGTGGGCTGCACGCGGCCCCAGCCGCCACCGGCCCCCGACGCAGCCCAGCCCACCGGTGCGCCGCCGGCGCCCCTGGGCTCGCTCAAGATCACGATGATCGCCAAGAGCTCGACCAATCCTGTCTTCCTGTCGGCGCGCACCGGGGCGGAAGCGGCGGCCAAGGACCTGTCGGCCAAGCATGGCGTGACGGTCACCATTGACTGGCGCACGCCACCCACCGAGGATGGGCAGGTACAGGCCCAGCGCCTCACCCAGGCCGCCAACGAGGGCGCCAACGCCATCCTGATCTCCTGCTCGGATGCCGGGAAGGTCACCGGGGCGATCAATGACGCGGTGGACCGCGGCGTGCCCGTCATGACCTTCGACAGCGACGCGCCGGAGTCCAAGCGCTTCGCCTATTATGGCGTGGACGACATCAAGACCGGTGGCGAGGTGCTGGAGGAGCTGGCCAAGATCATTGACGGCAAGGGGAAGGTCGCGATCCTGGCCGGCA
>CAZZDO010000358.1:0-5627 GCA_964653205.1 uncultured Armatimonadia bacterium
CGGCACGCCGTGGTGGGATGCCGACTGCCCCGCATCTGTGCCATCCCGCCCTTGCCTCCGGCGGGCGCAACAGTTAAACTGTCGTGAAGCCAAACGAGCATCAGTTGGCGTGTGTCCCCTCGGAGGTGCGAAGATGTTGCTGCGTGCCTGTCTGTTGGCTATCGTCGCTAGTCAGTCGGTCAGCCTGGCCGCCGGCCAGACCATCGAGGCTTCCGCCGTCGCGCAGTCGCTGCTCCGCGACCTGGACCAGGCCCAGGCGCTGCTGGCGTCCAACCAGTCGCCGTGGCAGGACCCCGCCGCCCGCCCTCAGCCCGAGCCGCTGGGGGTCCTGGCCGACGAGTTGCCGGGCAGCCAGATCTGGAGCGCCTTCAAGCCGGTGGACCAGGCCGCGCGCCGGGCCTACTGGCTGCAGCGCCACGTCCCGCTGGACAAAGACGCCGCGGTCAAGCCGCGCCGCGAGGCGCGCGAGCTTCTGCCGCAGCTGGCCGCCGCCATCCGGGCGGAACGCCGCTGCTACAACCGCACCGTCATCAACCTGGCCGTCCGGCAGGTCGCGCAAGTGGACAACGCGCTCGAGCACCTCGAGTACCATGCCGCGCTGTGCATCCTGTGGAGCATGGCGGACCTGCTGGGGTTGTGGGATCGCCAGGCGGCGCTGGAGATCGCCCAGGCGCACCTGGCGGACATGCGCCAGGCGGGTTCGGGCAAGGCCGAACTGCGCGCCAAGACGGCCCGCCGCATGGCGGACGACCTGACGGTCATCGGGCAGATCATCGCCGCCGCCGAGGCCTGGCAGCCGATCGCCGAATGCCCGGGGCCAACCGAGTTGGGGCTCATCAACCCCCGGACCGCCGCGAACGCGAACCACTTCGCCGACCCCGCCGTGCTGGGGGGCGCCTTCGGCCCCTGGCGCGACAACCAGGCCAAAGTGAGCGGCGCCACGCCGCTGGTCTATGACGAGATCAACGCCGGGTACGCCCTGTCCTTCCCGCCGCGGGAGACGCGCTGCCTGTACCGGTGCCCGGAGTACCGTCCGTGGCAGAAGGAACTCGACGACTACCGGTACGGATGGTCCACCTACAAGAACTCCGCGGCCCAGCAGAAGCCGGGCTGTGACTGGCGCAACCTGCCGCCTCGCGCCACGTGGCCGGGCGCCAAGGGCGCCGAGAACGCCGGGGGGCTATAGCTGCCCTGCGCCGAAGGAGACGCCATGAGCAATCCGGCCCATTTCAGCGCCATTGAGGTCTTCGACCTGGCCATCCAGACGGAACACAATGGGCGCGCCTTCTACGAGGCCGCGGCCGCGGCGGCCAGTGATCCGGCCGTCCAGCGGATCATGTCCAATCTGGCGCACGCCGAGGGCCAGCACGAAGCCACCTTCCGGCGCCTGCGCGACGAAGCCTACCCGCCCGAAGCCGCCGGGGAAGGCGAGGCGTTGCCCGAGGCGTACTCCGGCGAGATGGTTGAGAACATGCTCGCTCTGCTGCGCTCCCGCGTACTCCCCGATGAGGCCACCGGGCTGCGCGTCGTCTCGGACATGAAGGACGACACGGTGGCCCTCGACTTCGCCCTGGCCTTCGAGAAGGACACGATCCTGTTCATGCAGCAGATGCGAGAGCTATTGCCCGAGAACGATCGTGAGCCAATTGGCGTCCTGATCCAGCAGGAACATATCCACGTGCGCCTGTTGCAGCAGTTCAAGGACGCGCACGCCTAGCGGCCGCCATGCGCATCATCGCCGGCAGCGCCAAGTCGCGGCGACTGGTCGTGCCCAAAGGGGCGGCCATTCGCCCCACGTCCGACATGGTGCGTGAGGCGCTCTTCTCCAGCCTCGCCGACCGTTGTATTGACTGCCGCTTTGGGGACCTGTATGCTGGCAGCGGCAGCGTCGGCATGGAGGCGTTGAGCCGCGGCGCGGCGCAGAGCATCTTCATCGAGCGCGATCCGCGGTGCCTGGCGGCCCTGCGCGCCAATCTGGAAGCCACCGGCCTCGGCGACCGGGCCGAAATCGTGCGGGGCGACGTCCTGGCCCAGATCGAGCCGGTCTGGGAGCGCGGCCCGCTGGACATCGTCTTCATGGACCCGCCCTACCGGGTCAGCGCAGAGCCGGCCTTGCGCCGTGTCCTGCAACTGGCCCGCGACACCGGCCACGACTGCCTGGTCGTGGTGGAGTGCGAGCAGGGCGCCGAACCGGCGCTCGCCCCGACCCGCGAGAAGCGCTACGGCCGCACCCGGCTGCTGTACTATCAATCGGCGGATGCCGCGGATGTCTGACACCAGCGAAGTCATCGCCTACTGTCCGGGCAGTTTCGACCCCATCACCAACGGCCACCTCGACATCATCGAGCGCGCCGCGCAGTTGTTCGACCGCGTGATCATCGGCGTGGCGCTGATCGCCGAGAAGACGCACCTGTTCAGCCCCGAGGAACGGCTGGCAATGTGCCGCGAGGCCTGCGCCCACTTGCCCAACGTCACGGTCCGGACTTTCGAAGGGCTCCTGGTGGAGGCGGTGCATCAGGCCGGGGCTCGTATCATCATCAAGGGGCTGCGACAGGCGGCCGACCTGTCGCACGAGGCCCCGATGGCCACCATGAACCGCAGCCTGCGGCCCGAGATCGAGACGCTGTTCCTGCTGGCCAGCCCGACCTATGCCTTCATCAGTTCAAGTCTGATCAAGTGGGTGTGCAGCATGGGCGGGGACGTCTCGGCGCAGGTCCCGCCCGGCGTCGCGCCGAAACTGACGCAGCGCCTGGCGGAAGCCGCGCCGTGACGGGTGCGGCGCCAACTCCAACGGAGGGATGACCATGGAGATCATCCAGCTCATCAACGAGTTGGAGGCGATGGGTGAGGACGGAGAGCGCAAGTGGTATCGCTTCGTGCTCCTGGGCAAGACGGTGCTGGATGCCGAGGAGTTCTACGACTTGATCAGCCAGTTGCGCTCGGCGCTTCCCCAGGAAATGACCGCCGCCACGCAGATCACCGCGGAGCGCGACGAGATCATCGAGGAAGCGCACCGCGAGCGCCAGAAGATCATCGATTCGGCGCGCGAGCAGGCCCAGATGCTGATCTCCAACGACAGCCTGGTCCTCGAAGCCCAGAACCGCGCCAAGGAGATCGTCAAGCAAGCGCAGGTCGAGGGGGACGCGGTCCGCGCCGAGGCCGAACAGTGGGCCCGCGGCATCGTCGAGCGCCTCGAGAGCTACATCAGTCGCATCGCCGCCACCGTGGACAAGACGAAGAAGGCGATGGTCAGCGCCCCCCCCACGCCGACCCGCCCCGCCGGACCGCGGCCGTCGTAGCCCGACGCCGCGCTCGCCACCACCCATAGTCGAGCCGTCCCCTGCCCGCCGATCCATCGGCGGGCCGGGTCTTTTGCGTTTCTGACGATCCTCCCGGAGACAGTCCCATGATTCTTGTCATCAACTGCGGCAGTTCGTCCCTGAAGTACCAGCTCTTCCGCCAGGACGAGACCACCCTGGCGGACGGCGTCTGTGATCGCGTGGTCGTCAACGGCGGCGCCGGCGGCAAGCTCAAGCACAACGCCGGGGGCACGAAGATCGAGCGGGACGCCCCGATGCCCGACCACGGGACGGCGCTGCAACTCGTAGTCGAGGCGCTCACCGACCCCGAGCATGGCGTCATCAGCGACCTGGGCGAGATCCGCGCGGTCGGCCACCGCGTCGTCCACGGCGGCGCGGCGGTCACCGAGTCCGTCATCATTGACGAGCATGTCATGGACATCATCCGGGGCATGTCCGTCCTGGCCCCGGTGCACAACCCGGCTAACCTGAACGGCATCGAAGCCTGTAGGAAGCTGCTGCCGGGCATCCCGCAGGTCGCCGTGTTCGACACCGCCTTCCACCAGACCATGCCCCCGCACGCCTTCCTGTACGGCCTGCCCTACGAGATCTACGAGCAGCACCAGATCCGCCGCTACGGCTTCCACGGCACCTCGCATCGCTATGTCAGCATGATCGCCACGCACATGCTGCAGGATGGGGGCGTCGCCCCGGCCGACCAGCGGGTCATCACCTGCCACCTGGGCAATGGCTGCAGCATGGCGGCAATCAAGGGCGGGCACGTCGTGGACACCACGATGGGCATGACCCCGCTGGAGGGGCTGCTGATGGGCACGCGCTGCGGCGACCTCGATCCCGCCGTGGTCATCTACCTGGCCGACAAGCTCGACCTCACGCCCCAGCAAATGGACTCCTACATGAACAAGCGCAGCGGCTTGCTCGGAGTTTCGGGGGTGAGCAGCGACATGCGCGATGTGCGCGCAGCGGCCCCGACCACCCCCCGCGCCCAATACGCGCTGGACATCTTCACCTACCGCATCCGCAAGTACATCGGCGCCTACGCCGCGGCCCTCGGCGGCGTGGATGCCGTGGTCTTCACTGCCGGGATCGGGGAGAACGAGCCCCACATCCGCGCGGCCAGTGTGGCCGGGCTGGACTACATGGGGCTCACAATTGACGCGGCGAAGAACGACGCCCCCAAGCGCAAGGACGTGTCGGGTTGGGACATCGGCCAGGACGGCGCTGCCGCCCGCGTCCTTGTCATCCCCACCGACGAGGAACTCATGATCGCCCGCGACACGATGGCGCTGATCTCGTAAGGTCGCGTAGGCCCGCCGGTCCCCCGGCGGGCATCGCAAAGTCGCGTCGGCCCGCCGGTCCCCCGGCGGGCACATGTGCGCCGGGGGACCGGCGCACCTACGCGCCGCTCTTCCTCTCCAGCACATGCAGCGAGGGCGTGAGCCCACCCACCGTCAGGCGCTGTTGCAGGGCCAGCCGCATGTCCGGGTGCTCCCGGAGGAACCTGCGCACCAACGACCGCTCGCTCGTGAGCAGCACGATCCTCCCGTCCGGCCGCAGGCACCGCCGCAAGTGCCGCAGCATCCACGGATAGAGCCGCTCGTTGATCGTGTGGCTCGCCACCAGCCGCCCCCACGGCGGGTTGAGCAGGAACACATCCACCGTCTCATCCGCCAGCGGCAGGCGCCCGGCGTCCCACTGCACCAGCGTGGCCGGGACGCCAAGGGCCGCGAAGTTCCGTCGCGCCAGCTCCAGTTTCTCCGGAAAGCGATCCCCGCCGATAAGCCGCACCTCCGGGTCATACGCATGGCGCTCCGTGAGCAGCGTCCCGCCGCCGACCGTCGGGTCCACGACCAGTTGCCCCGCTCGCGGCTGCGACAGCCGCACCATCGCCGCCGCCACCGTGGGGTTGAGCGTCACGCGCGGGTGGACGATGCGCGAGCGCTTGTGCAGGGCGCGTTCGGACAGCCGCACCCCGATCAGCGCCGCGTCGTCGCGCACGTCCACGCGCACCTCGATGTCGAAGCCCTTCAGGTCCACGCCCCACAATGCCAGTCCGGTGGCATTCACTGCGCCGATGGAGGTTCCCACCAGCAGGTCGGGCCTGATGCCCACCTCGAACAATGCCCGCAGCGCTCCCACCTGGAGCGCGCCGCGCGACGCGGAACTCTACCAGTACCACGCCCAGTTCCTGGGCAACAGCCACTGGCACCCGATGAGCTTCGACGTGCTCGGCGATCCGGGGTTCAGCGTCACGCATCTCGATGAGCACTTCGCCAGGATCGCGGCAGCCAAGGTCTTCATGACGCT
>CAZZDO010000359.1:0-5622 GCA_964653205.1 uncultured Armatimonadia bacterium
ATCGGTGTCGCCATCAACTCGTGCGGGATGGTCGCTTACGAGCATGCCCGCGCCTACCTGCGCGACCCGCGCTGCGAGATCGTGGGCGTGACCAGCCGCACCCGCGCCAGTGCCGAGAAGCTCGTGACCGAACTCGGGCTGGACTGCACCATCTACCCCGACTACGAGGCCCTGCTCGACGACTCCCGCGTGCAGGCCCTGTCCATCACCACTCCCAACTTCCAGCACGCTGCTGAGGCCGCCGCCGCCGCGCGGGCCGGCAAGCATATCCTCCTCGAGAAGCCACCCGGCATCCACCACGCAGAATTGGACGAACTGGAGCAGGCCCTGCGCGGCTCGGGCCTGACGACCGTCTGCAGCTTCGTGCTGCGCTGGAACCCGCTGGTACTGAACCTCACCCGCCTGCAGCAGGAGGGGGCGTACGGGGAAGTCTTCTTCGTGCAGACCGACTACTGGCACGGCGTCGGCGAGATCATCCGGCCCGACCGCTGGTTGGCTAAGCGCGAGTTCACCGGCAGCGCCTTTCTGGCCGGCGGCAGCCACGCGGTGGACCTCGCCCGCCACTTCGCCGGCGACATCGTCAGTGTCAGCGCCTACTCCCAGCGCCGCCTCGAAGGCTTCGACTACGACACGACCATCTCGGCGACGGTGAAGCTGGCGAGCGGCGGCGTCGGGCGCATCTCGGTCTCGTTCGATGCGCCGGGGCCGTATCAGTTCAACATCGTCGTGATCGGCAGCGAGGGCATGAGCCGGGACGACCACTTCTGGAGCAAACGGGCCTTTCCGCAGCAGGACGACTGGGTCACGATCCCGTGTATCACCCCGAATAGCGGGTCGGTCTCACACCATCCCTTCACTGCCGAAATCGCCCACTTCCTGGACTGCATCCAGGAAGGCCGCGACGGCGACCCGAGCGTGCGGCATGCCATCGAGACCGCGAGGGTGTGCCTGGCGGTGGATGAGTCCGCGGCCCAGGGCGGCGCGGCGGTGGCCGTGCGGAGACCGAACGCGAGTTGAGCGCCCTCGTGGCGCGAAGCAATGGAGGAGACGGCATCATGCCCGAGCCGACCTGTCTGACGCCCAACGACTTCAGCGGATCCGACGTGGAGCGCATCAATCAGGCCCTCCAGGCGGCCGCGGGCACCGGGCGTCATGTCGTCATCCCGCGCCGCAACCAGTCGGCCGACGGCGAGCGCGACCTGTGGCTGCTCGACTCGGCCATCCTCGTCCCCGGCGATACCACCCTCGTGCTGGACCACTGCCACCTGAAGCTGTCGGACCGCTGCCGCGACAACATGATCCGCAGCGCCAACTGCGGGCTGGGCGTCGCCAAGATCGAGCCTCTGCGCGGGATCCACATCACCGGCGTGGGCAACGTCGTGCTGGAGGGGGCCGACCACCCGCGCGCGACCGGGGACGCCGCGAAGGTGCTGGGCGAGCGCACCTTCGGCACCGACGCCGGTGTGGACGGGGAGAGCCAGCACGGCGACTGGCGCAACATCGGCATCTTGCTGGCCTTCGTCGAGGACTTCAGCCTCCAGAACCTCACCGTCAAGGACTCCCACTGCTGGGCGGTTTCGCTGGAGCGTTGCGCCTACGGCACACTGCGCGACCTGGCCTTCGCCTCGACCGGCCACAAGCCCATTGACGGCGTCGAGCAGACCATCCTGAACCAGGATGGCATTGACCTGCGGATGGGCTGCCACGACATTCTCATCGAGAACACGACGGGCTACAGCGGCGACGATCTCATCGCCCTGACGGCCATCCCCAACCCGGCCGGCGTCGCCGGGGCGGTGCGGTCCACGATGGTCAGCGCCAGCCGCGACCGGGGCGGCGGCCAGGACGACATCCGGCACGTCACCATCCGCGATGTCCGGGGCTACTGCGCGGGAGGCCACCACATCGTGCGCTTCCTGAACACCGGCGGGGTGCACATGTACGACCTTGTGCTCGACGGGCTGACTGACACTTCTCCGCCCGGCCACCGTGGGAGGGCGGCGCTGAAGATCGGCGACAGCAACTACGGGGACGGCGTGGCGCCGCTGGGGCAGACGCGCCGCTTCATCGTCCGCAACATCATCAGCCGCGCGGAGCACACGATCCTCATCGGCGGGTCGCTGTGCGACTCGATCATCAGCGAGGTCATCTGCCACGGCGCGGGCAACACCCCGGTCACAATGGCCGCGGGGCCGGAGTTCGTCCGCGACGTGACGTTCGCCAACATCATCACCTGCGCTGAGTCCTGACACGACAGCGAGAGGAGCATCACACGCATGGTTGACCGCAGGCTGTTCGTGACCTGGACGATGGACTGCGAAACGATCCAGGAGGAGTCGCCGGTCAGCGGCGGGCCGGCCACGTGGGAGCTGGCCGAACGCAGCATGACCGGCTACGTGGAGTCCTTGGCGGCCCGCGGGCACAAGGCTACGCTGTTCCTCATCCCCCGCCTCGCCGAGGGCCTGCCGCAGGTCGTCCGCGACCTGGGCGCCGCCGGGGCGGACCTCGGCCTGCACATGCACCCGCAGACCACGGACTTAGGCTACGACGGCCACCTTGGGCAGCTGCCGCCCGCCACGCAGCGCCTGCTGCTGGAGCAGGGCCGTGACCGCGTCGCGGCCGTCATCGGTCGTCCCCCCACCAGCTACCGCTCCGGCTGCTTCTCCGCCACCTGGGAGACCTTCCCGATCCTGATGGATCTGGGCTTCACGCAGGGCAGCGTCATGCTGCCAGGGCGCAACAACCCGGGCCTCGGGGCCGTTTGGGTCAATGACGTGCCCTTCGCGCACTGGCGCGAGGGCCGCTTGGGCCAGCGCTTCCTGGACCTGCCGACGGCCGCGGCGCTCGACGAGATCGGCCCGCACCGGGACGCGCCGTGCGACCCCAACCACCTGCGCCTCGAGCGCGACGGCCTCGCCGACTGGGGGCCGGGGCTCATTCGCGAATACGTTCGCTGGCAGGTCGAGCACGACTGGTGGCTCAAGTCCGTGGTCGTGATGACCCACGACACCCGCTGCTACGACGACCCGGCCGACCCGTACCGGCAGAACCTCGAGTTGGTCGCCGACGCCATCGAGACCACGGCGAACGAGTTCGGCCTGGAACTGGCGCCGGCGACACTGGCCGAAGTGCGCGGCCTTGTGGACAGCGGAGGCATGCCATGAAACGCTCCATCGTCGGTCCCTGGCGGTTCGTCTGCGGAGAAGGGGTGTTGGCCGACATCGGCCACCATGCGGCGGCGCTGGGACGCAAGGCGCTGCTCATGGGCGGCGATACCGCGCTGGGCCTCACGGGCGAGACCATCACTTCCGCGCTGCAGGCGCAGGGCGTGGCGTGGCACGAGGAACGCGGGGCGCACGTCACCAAGCGCCGCGCGGAAGTGGATGCCCTCGTCACCATCGGCCGGAAACAGGGCGTGGACCTGGCCATCGCGGTCGGCGGCGGACGGGTCGGCGATGCGGCGAAGTCCATCGCGCGGACTCTCGATGTCCCCCTCATCACCTGCCCGACGGTCGCCGCCTCCAACGGCCCGGGCACCTTCAGCGGCAGCATCGAGGGCGACGCCCAGCGCAGCTACTGGTATCGCGGGCCGGATGTGCTGGTGGCCGACACGGAAGTCATCATCCAGGCGGGGCCGCGCTGGCTGAACTCCGGCATGGGCGACTGCCTGCCGTTCGGCGGCATGTGGGAGATGACCGAACGGCTCGGCCGCCCGACCGGCGCGGAGCATGTCCTCGGCCTGAGCGACTGCTACCCCACTCTCGCCGCGCAGGCCCTCGCCAAGCTCACCTATGACACGATCCTCGACTACGGCGAACAGGCGCACCGCGCCGCCGAGAGAGGAATCGTGAATGACGCCTTCAACAGGATCGTGGAGGCCGTCGTCTACTGCTCGGTGATGGCCGTCTCTGCCTGCGGCGGCGTCGGCAACGACCACGGCTACCACCCGGGCAACTTCCAGTGCTGTGACAAGGAACTCTACCACGGCGAAGGCGTGGCCTTCGGGGCGCTGGTGAATGTGATGCTGTTCCGTTGGGAGCGCGAGCGCATCCTGCGGCAACTGCGCTTCACGCGGGCGGTCGGCCTGCCGACGACCTTCGCTGACTTCGACCTGCCGGACATCACGCCCGAGGAAGTGCGCGCCGAATGCCGGCGCATGGTCGGGGAGGGCGCCGAGCCTCGCTTCGGCCTGCCCTGGCCCGTCAGCGCCGACGATGTGGCCGAGGCCATGCTGGAGATTGACTTCCTGGGGCGGACGCTGCCCTGAGAGACGAGGAGGGACAGGATGAGCGACCTGGCGTTGTTCGGCGGCCCGCAGGCCGTCACCCACCCGCCGCGGGAACGGTGGGTGCAGGTCAACGATGACGTCAAGGCGGCCGTCAACGCGCTGATGGATCAGGGCATCATCACCATCGGCGGCCCGACCGGCGTCATCGGCGAGTTCGAAGCCGCCTTCGCCGCCATGACCGGCAGCCGCCATGCCCTGGCCATGAACAGTGGCACGGCGACGCTCCACAGCGCCTATTTCGCCGTCGGCGTGCGGCCGGGCGATGAGGTGCTCGTCCCCGCGTACACGTGGCATGCCAGCGCCACGCCGATCATCCACTGCGCCGCCACGCCCGTCTTCTGCGACATCCGCCCCGAGTCGCTGACCATTGATCCCGACGACGTCGAGCGCCGCATCACGGACCGCACCAAGGCCCTGTGCGTTGTCCACGTCTTCGGCAATGTCTGCGACATGGACCGCCTGTGCGACATCGCCCGGCGGCACAAGCTGGCGCTCATCGAAGACGCCAGCCATGCCCATGGGGCGCTCTGGAAGGGCCGGCCCGTCGGCAGTTTCGGCGACGTGGGCTGCTTTTCCATGCAGGGCTCCAAGGCTGTCAGCGGCGGGGAGTCCGGTGTCGCCGTGACGGGCGACCCGGCGCTCCTGGACCGGATGATCCTGCTGGGGCATTTCGGCCGGTCGCGGCAGGGCGTCCTGGATGTGGTCAACACCATCGGCGACATGAGCCTGGGGGCCAAGTACCGCGCCCACCCCTGGGCCATCGCCATGGCCCACGTCGGCCTCAAGCGACTGCCGGAACTGAACGAGAAGCGGACGGCCAACGTCGAATATCTCAACGACCAGTTGCGTGGCTGCCCGGGGCTGGAGGTCATTGACGCGCTGCCCGGCGCGACACGCGCGGCGTACCTGGAGTACAAGTTCAGGCTCACCCCCGAGGCCGTGCAGGTCGCCAGCCGCGAGCGGATCGTGGCGGCCATGCAGGCCGAGGGCGCGCCGGTCACTGCCGACCGCTACTCGGACCTGAACTACACCTACGGACTGCTCCACGCCGCCCCGCTGTTCACGACGGTGGACCGGCGCGACCTCGGCGGCTGCTTCTACGACCCGACCCGCGATGATGCGCCGGTCCGGCCCTCGCTGCCTGTGGCTGAGAGCCTCAACCAGCGGCTGATCTCGCTGCCGGGGTTCATTGACGTCGAGCGCGAGTCCCTGACGGAAGTGGCCGCCGCCATGCGCAAGGTCATGGCGCGGCTGGAGGAGTTGGGGGAGGGCTAGCCGGGCGGCAGCCGGCCTATGCCTTCGCCGGCCCCTGCGGGGCGGGGATGGAGGAAGGA
>CAZZDO010000360.1:0-5610 GCA_964653205.1 uncultured Armatimonadia bacterium
CCCACGTCCTTGCCGTTGAGCGACACGCGGGCGATCTCCTTGACGATCCCCAGGTCCAGCATGAGCCTGTAGGGCGGGGGCTTGTACCCCGCCGGAACGTTCAGCGTGCCCACGTACGTCGCCGTCCCCGAGAAGTGCTTCACCCCGGCGTCATCGCTGTCGGTCCACGAGATGAGCTTGCTCAGCGTGATCCGCTCCGGCGCCCCGAGCTTCGGCGGGAAGCGCACTTCCCACGGCCCCGGCACGACCTGTGGCGCCGGCAGGCCCGTCACGTCGGCGGCCACGTGCCTGCCGCCGGCGGTGGTGCCCGCGTAGCGCCCGTTCTCCCAGGCCGTCATGGCGACTGACCCGTCGGCCTGGGCTGCCAACTCCGGGGCTGGCGGGCCGGGCGGCTCGTCGGGCAGATCGCGGCTGTCGGGCAGCTCCAGCGTCTGGTTCTCGCCAATCGTGCGGCGATGGGGCTTGCCGTCCACGGTGTACTCCACGCAGAGTTGCTTGAGGATCATCGAGGCCGGGTCACCCGCGAGTTGGTTGCCGGCGACCACCGACAGCCGGCCATCCTTTACGAGCGCGACCAGTTGCTGCGTCACGTCCACTGTCAGCGTCTTGGGCTCGGGGCCGTCGGGGGGCAGGAGGCCGTAGATGGCCTTGCGGATCTCCAACGTGCCCGGCTGGGCGGCGGGCTGCTCCGGCAGCTTCAGCGTCTGGTTCTCCTCGACGATTCTCCGGCCGGGCACGCCGTTGTAGACGTAGTCCACGCGCATCTGCTTGACGACGTTCTGCGCCGGGTCGCCGGCGAGGGCATTGGTCGCCGCCACGCTCAGGCCGCCGTTCCTCACGAGCGCTCGCACGTGCTCCGTCACATCCACACAGTCGGGGATGTCGGCCGTCAGCACCCCGTAGGTGGCGCGGGTGATCTCCAGGCGATGCGGCGGACGGGCGGGGTCCCCGCCGCCTCCGGCGGCACCCCGCCCTGACTGCTCGAAGCTCACCAGCGTGTCGCGCTGCGGCGCCGACTGGCGGAAGATCACAAAGACCGACTCCACCGGGTCGAGACGCAGCGTCACCTGCGTCCGTCCCGGCAGCTTCCGCCACAGTGGCGCGGGCTCCGTCTTCCCCGTGTCCGGGTGCCACAACTCCGGCGCCTTGCCCTCGACGCGGAACGTCGCCGCCACGGTCTGCGGCCGGGTGCTCTGGCTGGAGACGAAGTACACCTCCGCGTCGCCAATCCGCCGGTGGATGGTGACGATATCTTGCCCCGGCGCGAACTCCGCGTCGGGCGGGAGCTTCATTTCAGCGAACACGTCCGCCAGCGGCCTGCCCCAGACTATCTTCCCCGCGCCGTAGCTGTTCTCAGTGACGGTCTTGCCGTCGCACTTGCCCCACAGCTCATCGGCGACCTTCTGTACTTCCGCGTCTGCGTTGGGTTGGTCCCGCAGGCTCGGCGAGGCCGCGGGCTTCGGCCCGATGACCGTCGCGCCCGCCTTGACCAGTTCCGCCACCTTCCGCAGCAGCTCCGGTGTCATCATCTGCCGCGGCGGGAGCACCAGCACCCGGTAGCTCATCCCGTCCGGCAGCACGATGCGCCCGTCCCGCACGCTCATGCGCTGGAGGACGACCGCGGCGCTGCACGTGTCGTAGTCGTAGCCGGCCGGGGGTGAGGGATTGAGGCTGCCGCGCCCTGGCGAGCCATTCGGCGCGTTCTCGCCGACGCAGTAGCACAAGTCCGCGGCGAACAGCCCGCTTTGCAGCATGGTCTGGCAGCGCGCGAGATAGCTCATCCAACCGACCGACTGCTCCCACCAGGTATTGGTGCGGCTGAAGCGCGTGCCCCACGGGCCCATTGTCATGCCGGGGGCGAGGTCGCGCCAGGGCTGCTGGGCGTAGCAGTGGAAGATGAAGCGGTTGACGCCGCCGCACTCCATCAAGTCGCCGAGGGGCTTCATGAGCGCCGGGTGGTTGAGCCACCGCCCGGCGTCCGCGCTGGCCGTGAAGGCCTCCGCGCCGACGAACTGCCGGCCATTGGTGTGCGCCACGGAGGAGGCCAGCTTGGCGTTCGTCACGTCCCGCCCCTGGCCCATCCAGAACTCGCTCATGGCGATGTCGGCGTGGTCGCCGCAAGCCATGTCGTCGAAGTTACCGTTGCCGTACGGTTCGGCCCCAAGCTTCAGCCCGTACCTGTGGCACAGATCGGCGAAGCGGCCGAAGTAGTTGTCCGCGTACAGGTCGCCGATGGTGCGCCGGTAGTCCCACAGGAAGCGTTCGGAGGTGGTGACGCTGTCCACGACGCGGCCGGTCAGCACGGGCAGCAGGGGCGTGAGGTCGTAGCCGCGCCGCGCCTGGAAGTCCTCGCGCATTCGCGGCGTCCAGTTCTGGCAGTCCACCTCGTAGCTGTCAATGAGTGACTGGTTGAGCGCCTTGCCGGCCAGCGGCCCGGCGTCGCTGATGACCTTGCCCATCATCCCCGCGAAGGCCGCGTCGGCCGCCTCCGCGCTGAGCTTGTCGCACTCCAGCCCGCGGCCCTCCACGGGCGCGGGGTGATTGTCCTTGCCCGTCAGCGTGGCGCCGAGGCGCAGGATGGTCCAGTGGCCCGGGGGGGCCTGCCAGTCCAGCCTCCCGTCGGCCTGCAGTTTGTCCGTGAGGTTGATGATGCTGTCACGGCGGATGATCGCGTCGGCAGGCGCCTCGCCCGTGCCCGGCTCGGCCGGGCCGCTGCGGTCATAGCCCGCCTTGCCGCCGATGTTGGCCAGCCGCACCCCGGGCTCCAGGCGCACTTCGGCGATGCTCAAGCCCGAGGCGCTCCCGCCCAGCGAGGCAAGTTGCAGCCGGAACCGCTTGGCCGTCGCCGCCGCGAACGAGGCCGTGATCGGCGGACGCAGCAGGGACTGCTCCCCGACGCGCACCTCCACGAGCTTGCGGAACGTCGCGCCGTCGTCGGAAGCCTGCAGCTCCACTCGCACGGGCGTGCGCCCGCCTCGCGCATCCATCCACAGCGTTCGCACCGTGAATGGGCGTGGGAAGATGAAGTCAATCGTCTGCGGGCGAGTCTGGCTGGCCGAGAGGCTGGCGGAGGTGTCGAGGCGCCCATCGGCCACGCGCGCGGCGTCCAGCCCGGTGATGCTGCACGTCACCTGGGGCTTGAGGTCGGCCATCGTCTCGGCCTCGGCCGGCGGAGTGGGGAAGGCCAGCACGGCGATGTCGCGGTAGTAGTCTTTGCGCGTGGGCGGCTGGGGCAGGAGGGGCCGAATGCCGGCAGCCGCACCGCTGGCATCCGGCCCAGGGCCGGATACGCCTCCGCCCGTGCGGGCCTCCGGCGTATTCGGCCCCTCCACGCGCACCTCCGACGTCACGACCATCTGCATCGCCTGCTCGGGCTTGATCCACGGGCCGCCGCTGCTCGACCACCCGGCGGTGTTGTGCAGGCACACGTCGAGGCCGAGACGGTCAGCCTCGCGGATGGCGTGCTGGATGAGCTGGCGCCAGTCGTCGCTAAGGAAGCGCACCGGTCCCGGCGGCAGCCCGCAGCCCACGTTGAAGATCTCGACCCCGCCGATGCCCACGCGCGCCATCGCCTCCAGGTCGAGCGTGAGGCCCTCCTTGGAGACATTGCCATCCACCCAGTGCCACCACGTCTGCGGCCGGGCCGACGGCGGCGGGTTGGCGAAGCCGCGCTCAAGTTCGGCCGGGGTCTGGGCCCACAGCGCCGGGGCGCTCAGCAGCAACGCGAGGGGAAGCCAACGAGCCATGCGTCTCATCCTCCGATCTGATGCACTCTCATTCCCCCCCTACGCGCCAGCCCCTCTGCTGGCCGGCGCAGGAATGGCCGGTCGGCGGGTCGAACAACCTCTTGCCGCCCACGACCACCCCCGGAGGCGCCCCTGTGAAGACCCGCTGTTTGTCGCTGCTGGCCTGCACCCTCGCCGCCTCAATGCTCCTCGCCGACGGCATCGCCAACAAGGCCGTCACCGTTGCTCCCCTCGGCGCCAAGGGCGCCTACACAGGCCTCACTGTGGCCGACAGGGAGGGCGTTGTCGCCACGGTGCTGCTCGGCAGTAACGACGCCATCAAGGCCACCTCCGTGCAGCAGACGGCGTCCTCGCTGCGCTTCACGGGCCTCTCCTGCACGCCGACACCGACGCTCGGCCCCGGCTCCTTCGTCGAAGTGCGGCTGGTCGGGGCGGATGATCCCTACCCGAAGGTCAGCTTCCGACTGGAGCTGCAGCGCTTCGACCGGGCGGCGTGGGAGGCCAAGTGGGGCAAGGTGCCCTTCCACTTCCTGGCCTCACCCCTCGACGGCGCGGAGGTCTTCCACCAGCGCGGCTGGATCATCGGCACGCCCGCGGTGGACGACTACATCCAGATGAAGTGCGAGGGCCCCGGCAAGACCGTCGTCAGCGACTGGTCGCGCAACTGGACCTACGCCCCGCCCGTCGGCGCCTATCCGACGGCGGTCGCGGGGCTGTGGCATCCGTCGGCCCGGCGCTACGTGGGCTATGAGTTCCACGGCCCGCGTCTGACCGACCACACGGAGAAGGACTTCGGGACGACCTACTGCTGGGACAACGGCCGCACGAAGCAGTTCTTCTGCCTGACATGGCCGTACGGGGAGAAGTACGACAAGCTGCGCTACCCCTCTACGCCTGTCACCTGCGGCACGAGCTTCCGGCTGCTCTGGTCGCGCGCGCTGGGGCCTGACGACGACCCCAACCGCCTCGTGCAGGAGTTCATCTGGCAGACCTACGCCGATCTGCTGCCGGCTTCGGAGCGCATGAACGACCTATCGTGGTTGCCGGGGAACCTGCGGCTGAATGACTTCGGCGCGCCTGGGCCACTGGGCTCGTTCGTCCACAACACCGGCCCGACCGGTGACCGTTGGTGGGAGCCGAACTGCAACCTCATCGGCGGCGTGTACTACTTCAGCCCGATTGACTACTACTACCGCGCCAGACAGGACGCCTCGATCCGCAAGCTGGGCGAAGAGTGTCGCAAGATCGTCACCCTCGGGAAATGGATGGACGTGGCGGGCGACCGCTGCTACTTCTGGCAGACGCCGCTGGATGGCGGCGGCATGGCCGCGTTCGGGCCGGGCGTGGAGACCTTCCACCACGTGCAGGGCTGGAACGCCGGGCTGGCGCTATTGGACTACGCCCGCAACGACCCCACCGGCGCGGCGGACCTCCTCCCCTTCGTGGACGGCGTGCTGCGCTACACCAAGCACATCCTCTACACGCGCAACTGCTATCCCGACGTGCCGGCGGCGCAGTTCGCCTGGAGCGCCACCCCCTGCGTCACCTTCTGCCTCAAGTACTACTACCACTCCCGCAACGACCCGCAGCGCCGGGAGTTGGCCGACCTGGCGTACAAGCTCGCCCGCAACATGACCTACCGCTATCTCGCCATCTGGCCCTGCGACAATGACGAGAGCGACGACCTGAACGCCACGTTCTTCATGGAGCCGAACGCCGGGCTGCCGTGGCTCGGCTGCGCCTGCGCCAACGAGATCTGGGTGTACAACATCGCCATGCTCTACGAGTATCTGAGCACCGGCGACCCCATCATGGGCCACTACCTGCGCGGGATGCTCGAGCGCTATCACGAGATGTTCCAGGA
>CAZZDO010000361.1:0-5588 GCA_964653205.1 uncultured Armatimonadia bacterium
TGTTACGAGTGCCCCGTCATAGTACCCCGGCTTGATCCCCCGCGTCTGCTCGATGGGCGGGGCCAACTCCGTGGCCACACTCAGCCCGTCCTCGCTCAGCCCGTCAATCCGCGAGCGGAAGAGGATGCTGTTGCACTCCAGGCGCACCTGGTCCCCCGGCGGCAGCACCTCGGCGATGCGCCAGGCCGTGCGGTGCGCCCCGCCGCGCAGGAAGAGCATCCGGCCCTTCAGGTCCTCACCCACCCGCAGCTTGCGGTCGAGGGTGACGATGTTGTCGGTCAGGTCAACTCCAGTGATCTTCGCCCGCAACGCCGGCGCGGCCTGCGCGATGCCCACGCCGTTCTTGAGCAGCTTCGTGCCATTGACGAGATGCGCGCAGCGCAGCTTGCCATCCTGCTCCGACCAGTAGCCGAAGCTCCCCTGGAACTCGATGTCGCCGCACCGGACCGCCGTGTCCGCGTCGAACCCATAGAGGAACGTATCCACCTGCCCGCCGGCGAGCGTCACCCGCACGGCGACCGGCCCGAAGTCGGGCCGCAGGATGCTGAGGACATCGGGCGCAGACACTTCCAGCCGCTCAATCTTCTCAATGAACGGCGCCCCCACATACGGCTGCCAGACGGCGACGAACTCGCTGGCGCCGTCGGGCCCGGTGTCCTCGGGGAACAGGAAGCGAATGGGCGGGGCGTCGGGCTTGCCGTAACGGGCCGTGAAGTACTTGCGACCCGGCTGCCCGAGGAGGTTCAGCCGCAGGTGCACGTCCGCCTGGTCGTACCGCCAGTCCGCCCACACCTCCCCGTCGCTCTGCGCCTCCTGCGGCTCGAGGAGGTTGTTGTTCAGGGCGCGGCTCATTGCCCTGACGTCGAATGGTTCGGCCTGCTTGGGGCCGAAGCTCACGTTGGACTGGAAGTCCTTGTGGGCCGGACCGTGGAAGCAATACGTGCGGGTCGTCCCCCCGGCCATGCGGAAGACATCGAACACATAGACGTTGCCCTCCGGCGCGTCGGCCAGGCACACGGCCCGGCGGTAGACGCGGCTGGGGAAGCCCCCCGGCGCGGCCGAGAGGTCCGCGAACGACGCCTCCGGCGCCCCGGCGAACTGCTCCAGCGTGCCGTGGGCGATGCCGCCTTCGTATTGTGGGGAGCGGTCAATCATGCCCGTAATGTGGTGCGCGACATGGCCCGTCGCCCCGAGCGGGTGCGCCCAGCAGGGATAGCCCAACTCCGGCGCCAGCGGCGCGTCATGGGCCCAGAACTCCACGTTCAGGTTGTCCTGGTGGTGGTGGCCGTGGCCATAGCCGTAGCGGAACGCCAGGCCCGCGCGCTGCTCGGCCTTCGCGGCCTCCGGGCGCGACTCGAGGAACACGAACCCTACGCCGTCCAGCACGCGGCTGCGTAATGGCGGGGCCGGGCCGATCTCCTTGACGCGCTCCTGTGCCTTCGCCAGCACCTCCGGCTCGAACAGGTCCGGCGTGCCCGGGCCGGCCAGCGCCAGCGCCCGGGCGAGGTTGTCCGTCGGCCAGCGGCTGTACGCGCGGGCATACTCCACTCGCTTGATCGAGGGCGCGCCCTGCGGTAGTTTCGCCCCATTGGCGTTGCCGTCGTCGCCGTAGCACGGGCGATGGTGCCCGGCCACGAGCATCTCCGTCCACGCGTCATACTCCGCCCGCAGCTTGGGGTACTGCCGCACATCATACAGATTGCAGCGCGCTTTCCATTTCGGCGACTGCACCTGCGCCAGAATCTCGGCCAGGCCGGACTTGGCAAACATGTAGCCGATGGCGTAGTCGAACCCGTTGACGAGCGTGATGCCCTCGCGGGTCAGCGTGTTCACGAGCATCTCGTCATCAAAGCCGCCCTTGTCTAGCCCGCTGTTGTGCGACTTGGTGAACAGCTTCTCGATCCACGCATCGCTCGGCGCGCCCATGTTGGCGCAGACGGCGATGTAGGCGGCATCGCGCTCGCGCGCGCCCTGGCTCCCGCCCGATAGCCGGTTGTTGACCCAATCCCACCCGAAGAGCTGAAGCAGATACGTCTCAATGAGCGCCTTCACATCGGCGGGGGTCTTGATCGTCGGGTCCTTGGCCTGCAGGAACTTGACGAGTTCCGTGTCGCGGTCCAGGTAGTCGAAGATCGCGTCATAGGCCTGCGCGGCGGGGACGGTCAGCCCGGTGCGCTCCCAGTTGCCGTCCACGAGCAGCCGCCCCGGCCGCAGATAGCCGGTCTGCACCTGCTGCCACGTCATGTCCATGCCGGGATACACATACGCCAGCCGCGCCAGCAGCAGCCCGACCTTGTGCGCCGCCTGCTCGTCGCCGAAGAGCAGGTAGCGCTCCCCCATCCGCTTCATCTCCCCGCCGGTGGACAGCCACATCGTGTGGTGGTTGTGGCACGCCGCCCAGCCCGCGATTTGCTTGCGTTCGCGCGTGCCGGCCGGGTCGTGGCCCCAGCCGTCATCGGGGAAGTCGCCGCTGGTGAAGTCGTCCTTCGCCAGGTCGTTGCTGGGGAATTCCTTGCCGCACAGCGGGCACTTCTGCTTGTACGTCCCGCGCGCGACATGCTGCCACGGGTAGAAGGCGCTCTTGGCGTAGATCTTCTCCCCGCAGTCCGGGCACGGCCACGTGCTGTAGCACTGCCGGGGGATGTTCCACGAGGGCAGGAAGTCAAAGACCTGCGCCTCGCTCATCCTCTCGAAGGTGTACGGGCCCTTGAGCTTCTCGCCCAGGTCGGGGTGCGCGCGCAGGTTCTCCTGCGCGATCTTCATCCGTTCGGGCGTGTAGTACGAGCGCCCCGGCTTGTGCGCGGCGCGGTCGAGTTGCGGTGTGTCCTTGACCTTGTCCTCGATGTCCTCGCGGTAGGAGAAGACGCGCAGGGGGATGGTGAGTTGCTTGCCGTCTGCCGTTGCCAGCAGGATGCTGGCGTCGTGGAGCCCCCGGTCGGAACGGAAGTAGAGTCGCGTGACGGGACGGTTGGGGCCGGGCCTGGTCTGGTCGAGGAGCTTGACGCCCTCCGGGCAGGTCGCCTGGATCGGCGCGCCGGGGGGCTGGCTGAGCTGGACGAAGAAGACCTGCTCCATCACGGGGATCGGCGCCGGGCCGATGAACGGCTCCGGCTGCAGACGGAACGGGTCGGGCTTGGCGGCAGGTTGGGCCGTCAGCATGGTCGCGGCCAGCATCAGGAACATGGGACCGGCTAGCGCGGCCCAGAGCGCGATGCGCATGGCGCTTCACTCCTCGCGAGCGCCCCGGCGGCCCCTGCGGGGTGCCGAGGGGGAGGGAAATGGGGCCGTCGCGATCCGTGGGCTGTCGCCCACGGCTACACACATTGGCCCCTGCGGGGCTGACGGCACACGGCCGTGGCCGTGCGCGCCGAAGGCGCCGCCGTATGTAGCCACGGGCGTGGGCCCGTGGGGAACGGGCGCCCCTCTACATCCCTCTTGGCTATGCCTCCGCCGCCCCGAAGGGGCCGGCGATCACCCCGCCACCATCCTCCGCAAACCACCGCCCCACCGCCTCGAACGGCTCCACCGGCGTCGGCAGCCCATCCGCCAACGCCCACAAGAGCACCTTCGCCCGCCGCACCCGCGGCGTATGGAGCCGGTCCAGCGTCTCGTGCAACTGCCGGGCCGTCACCGCGGCTGCCTGGAAAACGCTGCCATCCAGCACCGCGCCCAGCAGGATGTGATTCTCCCCGCACAGGTCCAGGGCCTGCTCGATGGTCGTGTCGCCATGCGGCGGCGGGGTCAGGGCGTTGATCCCGTCCAGCCCCGTCTCGCGGATGACGGGCAGCAGGTTGAGCAGCAGCCCGCACATGTGGAAGATCGCCAGCTTGCCGTGCGCGTGACACGTGTCCACAACCTCGCGCAACTGCGGCAGACTGTACTGCCGATACAGCGCGGGGCTGATCATCGTGGAGCTGGTGTTCTCGACGGCCATGAGCGCCGGGGCGGGGCTGTGGCGCGCCACGATCTCCCACTCCTGCCGCCGCGCCGTCTGCATCGCCTCGAGCAGACCCTCGACCTCGCGCGGATGGTCCTGCAACAGCCCGTAGAACGCGATCAGCCCCATGTCCAGTTCGAGCAGTTGCTGCACGGGGGAGGGAGCGAGCGTCGGCACGTAGAGGCCGTCGTCGCCGATGACCGCCTCCAGGCGGGCGTGGCTGCCGTCGTCGGCCAACGGCTCGTAGTACGTCCCCTCCCACATCCGCCGCGCCACGCGCACGTCGTCCACCGTCTCGATCGGGTGCTTCGTGGGATGGCCCCGACGCTGGCACGAGACCAGTTCGCCCCATCCCGTGCGCACGACCGTCCGCCGTGTGCCATCCGGCTCGTCACTGTGGCAGGCCTCAGTCTCCGGCTCCACGCGCCGGGCCGGGCTGCTCACGCGCAGTTCCGCAGGCAGGCCATAGTTGCCGAACTGGAGAATATCGCAGTGGATGTGGCGGTAGAAGTCCAGCACCGGCAGGCCGCGCACCTCATCGGGCATGGCTGAGCGCGTGAGATCATCCACGAGCGTCGTCCAGCACAACCGGGGCGGCGTCTCGTGGCGCAGAATGTGTTCCAGGCACTGCCGACCGGTCGCCATGGTCCTGTGCTTACAGGGAACTTCCCGGCCCCACGCGGCGCTGAGAATCACGCCGGGGCCGCCGTTCCCGAATCCCGGATCCTGAGTCCCGCCTCCCATGATTGACCAACCCGACAGCCTCTACCTCTCCGTCGTGATCCCGGCCTACAACGAGGCTCTCCGCCTGCGGCCGACCCTCGAGAAGATCGTGGCCTATCTGCGCGCCCGGGACTTCACCGCCGAGATCGTCGTCGTGGACGACGGCAGCAGTGACGGCACCGGTGACCTCGCCCGCGAGGTGCTCGACGGGCAGGCGCCCTACCGCGTCCTCCGCAACGAGCCCAACCGCGGCAAGGCCCTGTCGGTCAAGCGCGGCCTGCTGGAGGGCCACGGGCAGGTCGTGCTCTTCTCCGACGCCGATCTGTCCACCCCCATCGAGGAGGCCGACAAGCTCCTCGCGGAGATGCGGAACGGGGCCGATGTCGCCATCGCCTCCCGCCAACTCCCCGGCTCGAACCTGACGGTCCACCAGCCGTGGTACCGCGAGATCGGCGGCCGTGCCTTCGGGAAGCTCAACCAACTCGTCCTGCTCCCGGGCATCCCCGACAGCCAGTGCGGCTTCAAGGCCTTCACCCGCGAGGCGGCCCATGCCATCCTCGCCCACCAGAAGCTCACCGGCTGGGCCTTCGACGCCGAATTGCTCTACATCGCGCGCCGCCTGGGCCTCAAGATCGCCCAGGTCCCCGTCACGTGGATCAACGACCCCAACAGCAAGGTCAAGATGCTGACCGACGGCATGAAGATGGTGCGCGACTTGCTGCGCGTCAAGCGCCTCCACCGCGACCTGCGGAGTGATGGATGAGCGCCGACCTCTCCTCCCTGCCCGCGCCCGTGCGTGAAGCGCGCATCTTCGAGACGTTGCTGGAGCGCGCGACCATTGAGTTGCCGGCCGAGGGCCGCCTCATCGGCACGCTCGGCCTGCCGGGCGACGTCGCGGCCCAGGCCCGCGCCCTCGGCGCCCCCGCCC
>CAZZDO010000362.1:0-2860 GCA_964653205.1 uncultured Armatimonadia bacterium
GGGGAGGGGTGTACCGTTCCCCCTCCCTTCAGGGAGGGGGTAGGGGGTGGGACGCCGTGCTCACCCTACCTTCACATCCTCGACCGTCTTCCCACTGACCACCGACTCCGGCCGCTCCCTCGTGATGTCCCCGCCCGACACGGCCAGCTCGTCGCGCTTCTTGATGAGCAGCCAGTTGTCCTCATCGCCGGGGCGGCGCGCCTTCGTGTGGATCAGGCTGAAGCCGCCGCGCAGCTTCTGCCCCTCCAGCCACACCATCACATGGCCGCTGTCGAGCGCCTCCGCCATCGTCAGCGGCGCGTGCTCCGGGTGCTCCTGCTTGAGATTGCGGTACGTGCCCCGGTCCCACACGATCACTGCGCCGCCGCCGTATTCGCCCTCGGGGATGTTGCCCTCGAAGGTCGCGTACTCCATCGGGTGGTCCTCGGTCATCACCGCCAGGCGCTTGTCCTTCGTGTCCAGCGACGGGCCCTTGGGCACGGCCCAGGACTTCAGGACCCCGTCCACTTCCAGACGGAAGTCATAGTGCAGGCGGCTGGCGTCGTGCTTCTGGATGACGAAGATGCGCTCGCGGCTCTCGTCATCCGCCGCGGCGGGCGGAGCCGCCGGGCCGGGCTCGGGCGTCTTGGCGAAGTCGCGCTTCCCGCGGTACTCGCTGAGCTTGCCGTTGTCTGGGGGCATGAGTCTCACCGGCCTTCGTCGGCGCGTCTCACGGCAGGGGCAACTGCACGGGCGCGCGGCGCTCGTTGGACAGGACGGCGGCCTGGGCCAACTCTACGGCGCGCAGGCCCGCGTCGTCGAACAGGTCGGCGTTGGCCGTGTCGGTGAACGTGCCGTTGGCCATGGCGACCATGGCGCGGAACTCGTCGGCGACCAGCTCGCGCAGGAAGAGCGGTACGTCCTCATCGGGCCGGCCGTGCACGCGGCCCCTGGTCATCATGCCATAGGCCTCGTCGGACGTCCGCTGCTCCTCCGGGTCGTCGTACATCGGGCGGACGACCTCGCCCGACTTCCCGGCGATGGTGAGCTTGCCGCCCTGCCAGTGGATGACGATCGTCCCCTCGGACCCGTGGATCGTCATGCAGTGCTCGCGGCGGCGATAGGCCGAGCCCAGCTCGAACGTGCCGAGCGCCCCGGACTGGAAGCGCACCGCGAGCTGCACGACATCGTCCTCGGCCTCGGGCCCGTCCTCCTGGTGGGCGCGGTTCGCCATCTGCGCGTAGACGCTGTCGTAGTCGCCCAGCAGCCAGCGCGCGGTGCACAGCTCGTGCATGTGGTGGAACAGGTGGCCGCCGGACAGCTCGCGCTTCATCTTCCAGCCGGGAGACGGCCCGTGCAAGTCCACCCAGAAGATGCGCTCGCAGCGCATGGCCACCGGCGCGCCGATCTCGCCGGCGAGGATCGCCTCCCGCGCCGCCCGGATGCCGTCCATGAAGCGCTGCGGGTGGCCGAGGAAGAGCATGACGCCGGCCTCGCGGGCGGCAGCCATCATCGCGCGACAGTCGGCGACGTTGAGGGCCATGGGCTTCTCGAGAAACACATGTTTCCCCGCCCGCGCGGCCTGCACGACCGGGTCGCGATGCGCATGGTTCGGCGTCGCCACAACCACTGCCTTGACCCCGTCATCGGCCAGCATCTCATCCACGGACGCGAAGTGGCGACAGCCGAGTTGCTGCGCCAGCGCGGCCGCGGTGTCGGCGGTGCGGTTCCACACGCCGACGAGGGAACAGCCCGGCACGCGCTGCGCCAGCCGCGCCTCCAGCTTGCCCATGTAGCCCGTGCCGATGATGCCGAAAGGCAGGTCGTTCATCCTGTTCCTCAAGCCGTGATCTTCCGTGCTTCATCCAGCACGATCAGGTAGTTTTCCACCGGCATGTAGTCCGTCAGCGAATTCCCCGTCCCCAGCGCCCACCAGCCGTCGCCGAAGCACTTGGCGATCTTGTCGCGTGTGTACGCCCGCAGCTCCGCCTCGTCGGCGCGACAGATGATGTCCACATCCAGGCCGCCCAGCGGAGTCATGCGGTCGCCATACAGGGCCTTGAACTCCTCGACGGGCATGATCGCCTCCTCGAACGAGTGCTTGGCGTCAATGCGGCAGTCCTCGATCAGGTCGGGGTAGACTTCGGCCAGGTTGCCGCACGAGTGCAGGATGAAGGGCTTGCCCTGCGCGTGGGCGATGGCAGCCATCTGCTTGTAGATCGGCAGGACGTGGCGGCGCAAGTCGTCGGGGCGCAGGAACGTCGCGGTCTTGAAGCCCAGGTCGTCGCCCTGCCGCGTGGCGCCGATGGCGTCCATCGTGGCGAGCTGGCGGTTCGCGGCGAGGTGCAGCGAGCCGATCTTCTCGAACACGAGCCGGACCAACTCGGGGTTGTCGTGGGTGGCGAGGGCGAGGCCTTCGACGCCCATCAGGTAGGTCGCCCATTCGAACGGCCCGGCGCAGACCCCGCCGACGATCTTGGCCCCCTCGGGCAGCAGCCCGGCGACGATCTCGAAGTGCGTGAAGTCAATCGGCTCGCCTTCGGGCCACGGGTAGCGCTCGAAGTCCTCGAGCGTGCGGAGGCAGGCGGTGGCTTCGCTACGGTGCGAGCGCGCGCCGGCTTCGGTGTCGGACGACTGCAGCGTCAGGCGCGGCGGGATCTCCATCGGGATGCAGTCATAGCCCATCCCGAGCCAGAAGTCCACGATGCAGCGCCAGAAGTCTGCGGTGCCCCACGGCGGCAACTCGTGGCCGACCCGCCGGGCGATGAAGCCGGGGCTGGCGAGGTGCTCATAGAAGGGGAGATGGTCGGGCCGGCCCTCGCGGCGGAGGACCTTGAGGAACTGGGCGAAGTCGGGCTGGTGGCGGCCGAGGTCGGTCATG
>CAZZDO010000362.1:2960-5585 GCA_964653205.1 uncultured Armatimonadia bacterium
GAGGAGCTGTGGTTGGAGGTCGAGGACTCGAACGGTGCTCGCTACGGTCTGGAGAGCCTGTCCGACGGAACGCTCAACTACCTTGCCATGTGCTACATCGCCCTGCAGGGGCAGTTGACGACGCATCGAGATACGCCGGCCCCCCGGCTGGTGATTCTCGAAGAGCCGGAGAACCGCCTGTATGTGCGGCACCTCCGGCGGCTGCTTGAGGTCATCCGCGAGGGCGCGCAGAAGCAACAGACGATCATCACCACCCACAACCCCTATCTGATTGACCTCTTTGAGGACCACCTGGAGGAGGTCAGGTTGGTGAAGCGAGGCCGTCTGGGCCTGGAAGAGGGCACCGAGGTCGTCAAGCCCGATGAGGCACTGCTGCGGGAGCGACTGGAGGACTTCTCATTGGGTGAACTGCACTTCCGGGAGTTGCTGCAGTGAAGATCGGCTATCTGGTCGAAGGTTCCACCGACGGCGCGGTCATCGCCGGGCTGAAGGGGCAACTGTGCCCGGAGGCGGAGCTGATTGAGGGCAGCTTCCGGGGCAGCCTGGGGCCGCGGCGGCGCGAACTGCCGAAGGCGCTCCGCGAGCTGGCGCTGAAGGGCGCCGATATGATCGTCAACCTGAACGACGCCAACGAGCTGACATGGTCACAGCGCTGCCAGCAGGAACGCGAGTGGGCGCCGGCCGAGTGCCATGACATCCTCGTGTGCGGCGCCCCCGAACCAAATGTTGAGAGCTGGCTGATCGCTGACGCGGAGGCGTTCACCACGCGCACCGGCGTTGGCTGCCGCCCCAGGCCGCACGACGCGAAGCCGCTGGTGGAGCGGGGATTCCAGGTGAACGGTTTCAACAAGCGGACCGAGGAGATCGCCGCGTTCGTGCGGCAGGCCAACCTCCAGGTCTGGGAGAGCAACGACAACTCTTTCCGCGGTTTCATCCGCGAGTGCCGCAGCATGGCGCGCCAGTGCGGCTGTGAACTCAGTACCTGACGACAACTCCCGCTCTCAAGACAAAGAGCCCTTCCCCGATGATCGGGGAAGGGCTCTTTCACTTACGTGTCGTCGATTAAGCCTACCGCCGCCGGCTCGCGCGCCGCGGCGCGAGCCGCCCGCCCTGGCGCGCTCCGCCGGACCAGGAGGTCGGCGTGGACGCCGGGCGGCCGTTGCGGCCCGTCGCCGGCGCCTGGAACGTCGGGCGACCGTAGTCGAACCCCTCGATCTGGCGCACGTTGATCGGCTTGCCCAACGCCTTCTCGATGTCGCGCACGGCCTCGCGGTCGTCCGCCGTCACCAGCGTCAGGGCGTCGCCGGTGTGCTCGGCCCGGCCCGTGCGGCCGATGCGATGAATGTACGCGTCGGCGCAGTCGGGCATGTCGTAGTTGATGACATGCGAAATGCCCGCCACGTCAATGCCGCGCGCGGCGATGTCGGTGGCGACGAGCATCGTGAACTTGCCCTCACGGAAGCCGTCGAGCGCCTTCTGGCGCTGGCCCTGCGACTTGTTGGAGTGCAGGACGGCGGTGCGATGGCCGTTGCGCTCGATCTGCGCGGCCACGCGGTCGGCGCGGTGCTTGGTGCGGGTGAAGATCAGCACCGAGCGGGCCTCCGCCTTCTCCAGCAGGTGCAGCAACAGTTCGGTCTTGCGCTCGTGGGGCACCGGGCACAGCGTGTGCTCGACCGTCTCGGCCGGGGCCGCGATGGCCACGCCGATGCGCTCGGGCCGGCTCATGATCTCGCTCGCCAGCCGGTTCAGTTCGGAGGCGAAGGTCGCCGAGAACAGCATCGTCTGGCGGCGGCGCTCGGTCGCCTCGCAGATGCGGCGCACCGGCGGCAGGAAGCCCATGTCGAGCATCCGGTCCGCCTCGTCCAGGACGAGGATCTCCACGTGCCCCAGCTTCGCGTTGCCGCGCTGGACGTGGTCGAGCAGCCGGCCCGGGCAGGCCACGATGATCTCGGTGCCCTGGCGCAGCGCCTTCTCCTGGGCCGGGAAGCCCACGCCGCCATAGACGGTCGCGGACTTGATCTTGGTGTACCTGGCGAGCTGCTTGATGGCGTCGTGAATCTGTTCGGCCAGCTCGCGGGTGGGGGTGACGATCAGGGCTCGCGTCCGACCGCGCGGGGCGGGGGTCGTGAGCAGCGACTGCAGGATGGGCAGCACGAAGGCGGCCGTCTTGCCGGTGCCGGTCTGGGCGGTGCCGATGATGTCACGGCCCTCCAGGCACGGCGGAATGGCGGCAGTCTGAATGGGTGTCGGCTCGGCATAGCCGGCCGCGGTGACGGCGCGCTGTAGGCGCTCGTCCAGGGCGAAACTGCAGAAACTCATGGGGCTCTTTCTCTATCGCCAGCACACGATGCAAATCAAACCCACAGGGCCCGGCCATGCTGGTCCCATACGCCAAATCCTACACGCAGCAATATGCGTGCGCTCAGCGCATGCCGGCTGTGGGAGCACTCATCGAGTAAAACGCTGGGGAGGAACAACGCACACTGCGGGGCTCGTGCGGGGTAATCATCCAGTGCGGCGCCCGCTAGGGCTGGGGCCGCCTACTCAACAAATGCCTGCGAGGGCCGCGTACTCTGGCTCTCGTGTGAATAGTATACACTGGTTACGCGCCGGATGCAAGGGGGG
>CAZZDO010000363.1:0-5579 GCA_964653205.1 uncultured Armatimonadia bacterium
AAGGCCAAAGGCGCAGAGGCCCTGTCAGGCGCGGGGCGAACTCACGTCCCTTCTTCATTGTTCCGTGCGAGTTTCCCCTCCCAGGCCAACATCCCCAGCGTCTCCTCCGAGGCCTGCGCGATGGCCTGCTGGAAGAACTCCACCGTCACCATCTCGGCTGCTTCCGCGGTGTAGTTGGCCGGGGGGAGCATCTCGTCGGCCACCTGCTGACGCCAGCGGTGGATGTCGCCGGTCTGCAGCGGCGGAACGGTGAACTGCACTTCGGCCTGCGTGAGCAGCCAGCGGATCTCCTCCATGCGGCTCCCGTCGAGACGGTAGAGCTGGATGTCCGCCCAGTCGCACTCGTCGTAGAACTGGTGCTTGAGCGCCACCGCCTCCAGCCGGGGGGCGGACAGCACCGTCCGCCACAGGTCCGGCAGCTCCGCCCGGATCCTCTGACGCCACACGTAGTCGGTGCAGATGTGGCTGAGCCAGCCGGCGAAGAATGCCGCCGCTTCGGGATCGTCCCCCGCCAGGGCCGGGCGCAGGTGCGTGCGCAGGAAATCGGTGAGGCGCCGGCCGGGACGCCGGGCGCTGCGGAAATGCACTTCGCGGTAGTCAATGCCGATGGTGACGCGGTAGGCGTCGGGGGCGATGGCGCCCAGGTACAGCGCCGGGCGCACCTGTTCCGACCATTCCAGGTGTTCCAGGAGGCCGTCGGCCACCAGCAAGTGCCCCAGCTCAGTCATGGTCCTGTCGCTCCGTACTACGGCGTAGCGAGGGGCACCGTCCCCCAGTAGAACAGCTTGATCTCGCCGGCCTTCATGTTGACCACGAACTCGGTGGCGGCCGGCCGGATGGGCTTCCCGGTCGCCAGGTCGTACACCTCCGCCAGGCGTGGCAAGTACACGCGCTGGTCGCCGTCGGTCGAGGCGCGGACGGCCAACAGGTTGCGGTTGGCGTAGACGCCGGCGCCGTTCTGACTGAAGACATGCGCATCGGCATCCAGCGCGATGCTCCGCAGCAGCGAGGCCGGCAGTTGCGGCGCCGCCGACCACACCGACTTGAGGCCATCACGTTCGCCGACGGCCAGGCCGCCGTACGGCGTGCCGACCAGCGTACCCCGCACGTCGGCGCGGTCGTCCATGCACGCGAAGCGCGGCGTGACGGGCACCGACGCGCCGTAGACGTAGCCCTCCGGGCCACCGACGCGAACCTGCAACGGGCCCCGGTCCGTGCGTGGCGCGGGGCCCTCGGTCTCGTCGGCGGCCGCGGCCCCGGCGGTGCGGCGCAGCGGGCGCACGAGCGTGAAGCCTGTCAGGTACTTCATGGGCCGCAGGCTCATGCCCACATCGAGGGCGCCGGCCCCGTAGATCCACAGGGCCGTGCACTTGTGCTGGCCCAGCGCCCCCAGCAGTTGCTGCCGGGCGTTGTCATCGAGATAGAACGCATCCAAGAAGATGTACAGCCGGTAGCCGACGGCCATACCCGCGAGCACGTCGTCGAGCGTCCACACGTCGTACGGCACACCCATGAGCGCCAGGCCCAGCCGCTGGTCGGACAGCAGCGGCTTGACGAGATCCGAGCCGCATGCCGTGTAGGCGGCGCTGATGTCATCCACGACCACCGCGACCTGGGCGGGGCCGGAGCGTGGCATCGCCGGCGGCAGCGACGTCAGGCGCTGGAGCCACGGGACCGGGGGCGGAGTCGCGACGGCAGCCGCGCCGCCCCAGATCGCCGCGCTCGTCACAGCCGCGGTCGCGTGCAGCGTGTCGCCCTGGGCCAGCCACAGCTTGCCGTGCTGGGCCAGGGACGCCGCCGCGGTTGTGGCCACCGGCGGGTTGGTGCTTTCGCCGAAGCCCCCGGCCGTGACGATGAAGTCCAGTTCCTCGGCGGCACAGATCGGCGAGAGAGCCAGATGCCCGCCGTTCTGCAGGCCGGTGCGAGTCGCCGCGAGGTCGAAGAGCTCGCCGTACGCCGCCCCGATCAGCTTCTTGCCGCCGGCGGCCTCGTCCGCCACGCGCGCCATGTGGCGGATCGTGTCGGCCACCTCGTCGGAGCAGAAGATCTGGTAGTCCACCACGTCCTGCGCGGCGGTGGGGTCGTGGAGCACGCCGCTGGGCGCGCGGGTGCGGCGGGTCGCCGAGGGAATCCGCGCCTGGTTCCAGCCCATGATCGGCTGGAACTCCTTGAGCGCCTCGGCATTGTTCACCGGCGTGCGGGGCTGCCCCCACGCCACCCGGAGCATGGCGACGTCCTTGTACTTGTTCTTCAGCCAGGCCCGAAAGGCTTCCTGCTGCGGGGCACTGTAGTCGGCGAACACCCCGTCGGGGGTGCCGGGGTAGACCCAGTGCCCGTTGTCGCCCGAGGCGAGCTGGTAGCCGATGATCGCCGGCCCCCAGGGACTGGCCTCCAGGTGCTCCACGAGCCGCGTGAGGGCCGCCCCGGCGTCACGCCGCCACGCCGCCGATGCCCACGAGGCGAAGGTGCGCTTGGCGCCCGGCACCGCCGCCGGGAGCCGCGACTTGCCGTCACCAAAGACCATCAACTCCCCGGCGTGTTGTGCGTCCCACCACGGGGGCGAAGACAGGCTGACGATGGGGACGAGGTACGCGTCCGGGTTGGCGCCGAGCACGGCGGCCAGCCGCGCGTGGATCTGTGAATAGTCGAACTTGTCGGGCGCGAGCCACACCGGCGCCGACTGCCCGGTGAAGTCGAAGTCACTCGTGACGTTCAGCATCACCCAGGGCATCTGCCGGGGCAGCACCTCGTCGCGCCACCAGCCGCCCACGAACGGCAGGCCGACGCCGTCCACGGCGAAGCACCCGCCGCGCGCCGCCGGCCACACCTCGATCGCGGCGGGTGGCGGGCCGGCCTGCACCGCCAGGTCGCGGGCCGGAGCGCCGACCAGTTCGGCCCCCTGCGCGCTCAGCCGCAGCTGGTAGTCGCCCCCCGCGAGGTGGCGCGGTACCGGCAGCATGACCTCGAAGCGCGAGTCCTGCAGCGTCAGGTTGACCTGTCGCACCGCTACGGTCATGCCGCCGCGGGCCAGGGACAGCGTCAGGCCGATCGGCCGCAGCAACGGCGGCGGCGCCCGCAGCCCCACCTTGACCGTCACGACCGAGCCGGCGGGCGCCTCGGCCGGCGCAATCAGCTCCTGTACCTGTAGCTGTGGTGGCGGCGCCTGCAGCGCGCAGACCTCGTCGAGATAGAACGTGTATTGCGTGCCCGCATCCAGCCCGGACAGCACCAGCTCGACGGTGCGGTACGGCAGCCGCGGCGCCGGGTCGGCTCTCAGGAACTCATCGAGGCTGAAGACGTAGCGGCACCAGCCCTTCTCCAGCCCCAGCGCCCGAGGCGCGGTGCGGAAGGTGCGGCCGGCCTCGTCGGTCACGCGACACGCCAGCGTCGCCGCATGCTCCTGCGGGTTCTTGACCCACATCGCCAGTCCGTCCAGCGGGCCTTCGGCGCGGAGCACCAGTGCCGCTTCAGCGACGCCCTCGCGCGGCTGGACCTGCCAGCGCGCCGAGGCGCCCGCCACGCGCGCATCGGGGAAGCGATCCAGAGAGAAGCGGGAGTAGTCGCGGCGCAAGGCCGCTTCGGGGAGGGTCGTGACGGTGAACGGCTCGCGATCGAAGGACTCGATGACGGTGGCGGCCCACCCGGCGGGTGGCTCGTCGGCCACGGCGGGCCAGCCCGCGGCCAGTAGCGTCAGCGACGCCAGCCCACAGAGCGCACCCCTCATGGCACCATCGTCTTTCGGTCCCAGTTGAGGATGTCGCGGTCGAGCCCCCGCCCGCCTTCGCAGCCGTCGCGCCCATAGCTGGCGAGATCAAACGGGCGGGTCACATCGCTGGCGGCGTACGGCCGACCGGGGCAGACATACTTGAAGCGGCGCCCCCACGCGTCCTCGATCACGCGCTTATCGGTCACGTACGGACCCGACCAGCCCTTCGGGACGGGGGACGCGGTCGGCTGCTCGTGGAGCGCGATCAGCCCCTGCTTCTCCGTCGGGAAGGCGCCCGCGCAGTCCGCGCAGTACTTGCGCAGCGCCGTCTCCACCTGCACGAGGCGCCGGATCGTCAGCTTGCGCTTGTCACTTTCGGACTTGACGTTGACCCACTGGAAGAACCCCAACGCCAGCGCGACGACGACCACCAGCGCGAGGATCAACTCCAGCGGGGACATGCCGCGTCGGGTGCTGTGTCTCATGCTGTGTCTCCCGCTAACGACAGACCCCCCACCGGCGAGGATGTTCCCCCTCCGAGGCCCGGCCCGCAGCCCGCTACAGCGGCCACTCGCCGGACATCATCCGCACGAAATCGTCGAACAGGTAGTTGGCGTCGTGAGGGCCCGGCCCCGCCTCCGGGTGGTACTGCACGCAGAACAGCGGCAGCTCCGTGTGGCGCAGGCCCTCACAGGTCTGGTCGTTGAGGTTGACGTGCGTCAGCTCCATGCCTGAGCCCTCGAGCGAGTCGAAGTCCACGCAGAAGCCATGGTTCTGGGTCGTGATCTCCACCGCGCCGGTGCGCAGGTTCTTGACGGGATGGTTGACCCCCCGATGGCCGAACTTGAGCTTGTAGGTCGTGCCCCCCATGGCCCAGCCAATGATCTGCTGCCCGAGGCACACGCCGAACACCGGCACCTTGCCGATCACGCCCTGCGTGGTCTTGATGGCGTAGTCGAGCAACGCCGGATCGCCGGGGCCGTTGGACAGGAAGACGCCGTCGGGCTGGTAGGCCAGAACTTCCTCGGCGGTTGTCTGGGCCGGGACGACGATCAGATCACAGCCGCGGCTGTACAGGTGGCGCAGGATGTTCTGCTTGATGCCCCAGTCCAGGCACACGACCCGGAAGATGCGCGGGGCGTACAGCGGCATGCCGTTACGGAAGACGGTGCGCGGCTTCGGCCGCGCTTCGCGGTCCACCGGCGCCGGCTCGGGCAGGAAGACCTCGCTGAGATAGCCGTCCTCCGCCCAACGCCGGGGCTGCTTGCACGAGACGTCCACGACGAAGTCCACTTCCTCCAGCCGTGGCGCCTTACGAGCCTTGTCCACCACGCTCTCCGGGTCCAGGTCCACCGTGGAGATGACGGCCATCTTCGCCCCGTGGGTGCGCAGGTGCTTGGTCAGCCGCCGCGTGTCCACGCCCGCGATGCCGGGGATGCCCTCGCGCGCCAGGTAGTCCGGCAGGCCGATCCGGGCGCGGAAGTTGCTGGGGGAGTAGCATGCCTCGCGGACGACGAAGCCCTCAACCCACGGCTGCCAGCTCTCCTCGTCCTCGCTGTTCAGGCCGTAGTTGCCCTGTTGGGTGTAGGTCATCGTCACGATCTGGCCGCGGTAGGAGGGATCGGTCAGGACCTCCTGGTAGCCGGTCATGCCGGTGTTGAAGACCAGTTCGCCGTGGCGCTCGCCTTCGGCGCCGAAGGACTCACCCGTGAAAACAGTGCCATCCTCGAGGGCCAGGAGGGCGGGCTTTCGCTGCTGGAACACGCTCATGTTGTCTGCACCGATTGGGAAGGCGGGTTGAGGGGGGCCGGGGGCCGGCCCCGGTGATTATAGCATTTCTCAGGCCTCGGCCTCAAGGACCGGACGGCGGAGG
>CAZZDO010000364.1:0-5560 GCA_964653205.1 uncultured Armatimonadia bacterium
TCGCCGATGGGCAGCGCGCGGTCGTCGTAGGCCTCATCGCGCAGTGCCGCCGGGACGAACTCGTGCCGGGGTAGCATCGCCATGGCCAGCAGCACGCGCTCGTCATGGATGCCGCGCCGGCGGATCTGGCGCTCGACCATGTCCGCTCGCAGCCGCTGATAGGCGTCTGAACTGCCTCGTCCCGTGGCCTGCATCATCGCCAACCCTCAGTCAGTGGCCCGGCAGGTTCGGCGGAAGACGGCGGCGAAAACGACAATCAGTGGGTACGCTGCGTTCCGACTGGCGGTGCCGCAGGGAACCTCGGGCGCCGCCGCCGCGTATATCTTAGCACAAGAAGGGAGGTGAGTGCACCTTGCGCATCGCGCCGTCGGGCGCCCCCGATATCCGCCAGCGTCAGGTCCGTGAGGACTCTGACGTCATCGTCGCTCTCATTCGAACCGCCTTCATCATCGCCTACTACCTCCTGCGCGCCCACGGCTACCCGCGCCCCGAGGATGGGCACCCCGACGCGCTATGGCGCTATGCCTTGCAGTTGCTCGACGGCATCGTCCTCGTCGCCGCTCTCTTCAACCTCCTCTTGCTCCTCCTGTACTTGCGGGGGATCGTGCTGGCACACATGCGCCCTCTGGCGCTCGTAGTGGATCTGGTTTTGATCGGCACGGCCATCGCCGTATTCCGCCGCGCCGGCTATGATGCCTTCGACCTGTACTACCTCGCCGTCATCCCCGCGGCGGTGTGGTACCGTCGTGCCGGGGCGGTGACCGTGGCGGTGGCGGCAACGGTCATCGCCACCGTCGCGCCGCACCTGCTGTTCCAGACCCCCGCCCCCGCAGGCGGATGGATACAAGCCGGCGTCGCCCAGGGCGTGTGGCTTCTGCTCATCGGTCTGATCGCCGGGTACATGATGCGCGCCCGGGACGCCGAATACGCCGCCGCTCTGGAGTTGCGCCAGGAGATGCGCCTGGCGCGCGTGCTGCAGTTCCGGATGCTGCCGGACGAACTGCCGGACGTGCCGGCGTACGACCTCGGGCTGGTGTTCGCGCCCGCCCGGCAGGTCGGCGGCGACTTCTACGACCTCCGTCTCCTCGATCCCGACCACCTGCTCATCGTGCTGGCCGACATGTCCGGCAAGAGCGTCTACGGGCTTGTCCATCTCTCGCTGGTGCACTCACACCTGCGGGCCGCGCTCAACGAGGGCCTATCGCCCCAGGAGGCCGCTCAGCGGGTGAACGAGGGCACGTACGAGGCGCTGCAGCCAGAGAGCTATGCTGCCCTGTTCATCGCCATCCTGCGTCTGTCGGATGGGCTGCTGACATGTGTGAACTGCGGGCACGTGCCGCCCCTGGTCGTGCCTGCGGATGGGGCGGCGGCCCCGACGGCCTTGAGCACCGGAGGCGCGGTCATCGGCGCGTGGCGCGAAGCCCAGTACCAGCAGCGGGAAGTGCAGTTGGCGCCCGGAGAGACGCTCGTGTGCTTCTCCGACGGCGTCTCGGAGGCGCGCAATCGGAAGCGTGAACTGTTCGGGGATGAGCGCGTGGCGGAAGTCGTGAGGGGACAGCACGGCAGAACGGCCCAGGACGTCGCCGAGGCCTTGCGTGCGGCCTCGGAGCGGTTCGCCGCGCGTCCCGGGAACGACGACACGACCGTCATCGCCATCCGGCGGCCGTAGCGGCACGATTCATCGCGCCCGGGGCCATGAGTGGCGCCCCTACTGGTACGACCGGATCACGCCGCAGACGCGCCCGAGGATCTGCGCCTCGCGCGTGATGATGGGCTCCAGCGCATCGTTCTCGGGACGCAATTCCACAGCATGGCTGTGCTGGAAGAAGCGCTTCACCGTCGCCTCCTCATCCAGCAGCGCCACGATGATGTCCCCGTTGGTCGCGGTCTGCTGGCGATGGACGACGACGAGGTCGCCATCCATGATCCCGGCATTGATCATGCTGTCGCCCTTGACGCGCAGGAGAAACAGGTCGCCATCGGGAAACAGCCCGTCCGGCAGCGGCATGGCCTCCTCAATGTTCTGTTGAGCGAGGATCGGCTCGCCGGCGGCCACCTTGCCCACCAGCGGAACTTGCCTCGCAGCCATCGCATGCCGGAACAGCTTGGGGCGCAGCGCCCGAGTCAGGGAGCCGTCGCGTTCGAGGTAGCCGGCCTGCTCCAGGGCCCGCAGGTGGAAATGAACGGAGGAACTGGAGGTCAACCCGACGGCTTGCCCGATCTCGCGCACGGTCGGGGGATAGCCGTGGTCGCGGGTGGCCGTGATGATGCAGTCGAGAATCTGCTGGCGGCGTTGGCTGAGGTTGTCGCTGGGCATCGTGTCACTCCGCGTGGGATGGGTCGTCTGCCGCAGCGAATTGTAACACCTGTTCGATTGCTCTGTCAAACAAAAGTTCGACGAACTGATCGCCGTTCCATCCACGCTCCCACATGAGAAGCAGAGATTTCGAGGAACTGTACAACCTGGAGGAGACCTACTGGTGGTTCGTGGGTCGCCGCAAGCTCGTCCGGCAACTCGTCGAGCGCTACGCGGGCGATCCTGCAGCGCGAGTACTGGATGCGGGCTGCGGAACGGGCGGTACGCTCAAGGAGCTGGCGGGGACGGGCGACCTGTGCGGGTGTGACGCCTCGCCACATGCCCTGGCCTTCTGCCGCGAACGTGGTTTCGGCAATGTCGCCGCGGGGGATGTCCTGGCGCTGCCCTATGCCAACGACAGCTTCCGGTGCGTGATCAGTTGTGACGTCCTGGAGCACCTGCCCGACGACCGCGCCGGCCTGGCCGAGATGATGCGGGTGCTGCAGCCGGGCGGCATCCTGATCATCACGGTCCCGGCCCATCGCTTTCTGTGGAGCGAGCACGACGAGGCGCTGGCCCATCGCCGGCGCTATTCCGCGCGCGAGTTGCGCCGGAAGTTGCAGGAAGCGGGGGCGGTCGTGTTGAAGCTCTCTCCCGTCGTCGTGGCTGCGTTTGCTCCCATCCTGGCGTTTCGGCTGGCCCAGCGCCTGCGCCCGAAGCTGCCCGACGAGCCGCGCACCGATCTGCGCGTACTGCCGCCATGGCTCAACGGCCTGCTCATCGGCGCCCTGCGGCTCGAGAACTGGCTGCTGCGTCTCACCAACCTGCCGGTGGGGACATCGCTGGTAGCGGTGGCAAGGAAGGGTGTGGCGCAGGCCTCCACTGATCGCTGACTGGCTGCGCGTCTGTCTCTTGCAGCGGCGTTCCGAATTCTGCCTTCCCCAGGACACATGCCATGCGCGTGAGCATCTCTCTGGCAGGCGGTACGCAGGAACTGGGCCGGGTGGACCCGGCCCGGCTGGCGGACTTCGGCTTCGCCTCGCTGTTCCTGGGGTGCTACGAGGACGACATGCGCTGGCGCGCCGAGGAGACGGCTTCCTTCATCCGTCGGGCGCGAACGCGCGGGATGACATGCGTCGCCACGCCCTGGGGCTATGGCAAGGTGCTCGACCCGGACCCCTCCGTCTCGAGCCTCTACGTCGAGACCCATCCCCAGACGCTGCAACTCGACAGCCGCGGCCGCCGGGTCCCCAAGGCCTGCCCCAACGACCCCTACTTCCTCGAATGGTTCTCCTCCAACATGCGGACCCTCGCCTGGATGCTGGAGGTCGAGGGCTTCCTGTGGGACGAGCCCTCCTTCCACTACGCGCGGGGCCACTGGGCCTGCCGCTGCGAGTACTGCCAGCGCCTCTTTCACGCCTCCCTCGGCTTCGAGTTGCCGCGCGACTTCAACGAGAAGGTCGTGGACTTCCGGGAGCGCAGCCTGGTGATGTTCGTCCTGGCGGCCGCCGCCGCCATCCAGTCGGTAGACGCCAAGCTGCAGTCCCTCGTCATGCCGGCGCCGGCCATGCCGGGCACGCCGGTACATGGCGGCACCGGCAACTGGGGCGCCCTGGCGGCCTGCTCGGCGTGTGACGTGCTGTCGCTCTTCGTGCCGTGGCAGCACAACGACGTGCCGATGGGGCAGGCCATCCGTGAGCTGCAGACCGAGGGCGGCAAGCATGTCTCCCGCTACGGCAAGCGCCACATCCTGTGGGTCGCCGCCAGCCCCAGCCCCCGCGACCGCATCCTCGAAGCCCTTCCCGTCGCCGCCGAGGCGGGAGTGGAAAATCTCGTCCTCGCCGACTACGGCAGCCTCTTCGAGGCCCCGCACTTCGACCGCATCGAGGCCGACCTGCGTCGGGTGATTGCGCAGGTGACGTGAGTTAGGCTCCCGGGAACTCCGCCACCAGAGTCCGCAAGGGCCCCGGTGCCTACCTACCCGCCCACACTCAGGTTCGCCCGCTCCCACACAATCCGCCCTGCGAACACCGCATTGTCGCTGCCGTACTGCTGGCAGATCGTGTAGTCGTACGGGTTCGGCCCCGCCGTCTGCATCCACTCGCTCACCGTCACCCACGTCTCTTGCGGGCTGACGTCGGTCACGGCGAAGTTCCCCAACCGCGCCCCGCGCTCGGGGATGACGACTTGCTCCGTGTCGCGCAGCACGCATAGGCGCTCGGGGTCCACCTCGGCCATCACGAGCGGGGCGCGGTGGCGGAAGACATGGTCGTTGTTCAGCCCCCGCCGCGTGTAGACGAGGTAGAGCTTCTCGCTGTGCGTCACCCAGTGCTGCTGGGTGTTGTAGCTCCCCAGTTCCTCCCCGTCGTCGAACGTCCACGGGCGCGGCTCGTCGTACGTCAGGCCGTCCGGCCCGCTCGTCACGTAGCCGCGCGTATCGTTGCGGATCGTCATGTAGAAGCGGTCGCCAAAGCGCGTCATCGAGGGCTCGCAACAGCCCCGCACCTCCGGGCAGGTCAACTCCGAGCCGTGCTCCACATAGCTCAGGGTCTCGCCGTCGAAACGGCAGCGGGCCACGGCGGCGAAGTAGCGCCACGTCCCCGACGGCTTGCTGGCCTCCTCATACGACTTGAAGTACAGCGGGAGCAGCACGTCGCCGTTGGGCAGGTCGAAGCGTTGGGCCGACCCCGCCCCGGCCGAGAAGAACTTGCCGTCCGGATCGGGCAGCTCGAGCATCCGCCACGGCGTCCAGGTGCGCTGCTGCGGGTCATAGACGGTGTAGGTGGCCTCGCGGCGGCGCGGGTCGGGCACGATGGCATCGCCTATGTACCGCACGCTGTGCCCGGTCGAGAGCAGTCTGCCCGTGGCGGCGTGCCAGCGCGGCGTGGCGTCGCAGATGCACACTTCGACGCCGCCCGGCTCGGGCCGCCGGCCGAGGGTGTCCCGGTGCGGCGTCGGCCCGCTCCACGTCGCCCCCAGGTCATCCGTCCGCATCTCGCTCAACTCGTAGAACACATCGCAGCCGGCGAGCAGCAGCTTCTGCATGGTCAGCACGACGATGGGCAGGGCGTTGTCGCCCGCCGCGCCCGGCGGAATGGTCCCCGCCCGGCACTGCACCCAGCACGTCTTGCCGTCAAAGCCCGTGCTCAGTGTGTCCAACTGCACGCGATAGTCGCTGCACTTGCTCATGGTTGTCGGCCCTCGCTGACAGAACGGCCGTTGGGGCACATCACGGCCTTGATGACCTCACCCGCCGCCACCGCC
>CAZZDO010000365.1:0-5543 GCA_964653205.1 uncultured Armatimonadia bacterium
TCAAGATCGTCGGCTTCGGCGACAGCATCACCGGCGTGTACTACCACACCGGCGGGCGGCGCGCCTGGCCGGAGATGCTGGGGGTGGCGCTGCAGCGGGTCTATCCGCAAGCGAAGCTCGAAATGATCAACGCGGGCGTGAGCGGTGGCAACACCGCCAGCGGGCTGGCGCGCATGGCGAAGGACGTCCTGGCCCACCAGCCCGACCTCGTGGTCATCATGTTCGGGATGAATGACGTGGTGGCCCACGGACCCGAGGTCTACGAAGCGAACCTCCGAACGATGGTCGCCAAGTGCCGCGCCATCAACGCCCAGGTGCTGCTGTGTACGCCCAACTGGATCGCCCCGAACAACGGCTCGCGCGACCTGACGAAGCTAACGGCCTACGCCGAGATCGTGCGCAAGGTGGCGGCGGAGTTGGCCGTGCCGCTGACGGACTGCTTCGCCGTCTATGAGGCGGCGCACGCGCGCGACGTGCGCGAGTGGACGAAGCTCATGAGCGACGGCATTCACCCCAACATGCGCGGGCATGAGCTGTTCGCCGAGAGCATGGCGGAGACCATCACCGGCCGCAAGGTGTCGCTCGAAGACGTGGGGCCGCTGCCGGGCCTGCCGCATGTGCTCAAGAAGCTGCAGGCCAACCAGCCGCTGCGCATCGTGGCCATGCCGCCGTTCGATGAGTTGATCGGCCCGGCGCTGACGGCGCTCTTCCCGCAGGCGCAACTGGAGACCGTGAAGTGGGAGACGGCGGGGCAAACGGTGGCGCAGATCGAGGCGCAGGCCAAGGCGCAGGGCTGGATGGCCATGCACAACGACCCCAAGTTGCCGCATCCGGACCTGGTGGTCTTCGCCGTGCCGCCGGACGCGACGGCCCCGGACTTCGCGAGCTACTACCACAGCTATACGTGGGTGCTGAACTGGTCGCTGAGCTTCGGGGTGGCGCAGTGGGATGCGTTCGCGGTGCTGCCCGAGGTGGCGCAGCCGCAACTGAACGACGAGGAGACGATGCGGGCGGGGTGGGCGCGGGAGGTCGTGACGGGGCAGGACCTCCCGTACCTGGTGCGGCCGGAGGGGAGCGAGGCCGGGGCGGCGGAGCTGCTCAGGGAGTGGCTGCGCGCTCAGTTGCAGCCCTAGCGCTGGGCCTGTGCCAGCGGCGTGGCGTAGTAGTCGCGCTGCGGGTCCAGCCACACCCAATCGCTGCTGTGGCCGCGGGCGTAGCGCGGGAGGCGCTCGGGCGGGAGGTCACCCAACGCCACGGCAGCATTCTCCAGATCGGCCAGCAGGCGCTGGCAGTGGCTGGTCGCGGCGCCGAGGTCGAAGGTCTGCCCGTACTCGGGCGCCTTGTTCAGCGGGGGCTTGCCGGCGGCCCACGCCGCCAGCCAGTCCCGCGCCGCCTTGGTCCGGTCCGCCTGGAACGCGGCGGCGAAGTCGGCGACTGTCGGCGCCTGGGCGAACTGTGACCGCGGCCGGCTGCCGCGCCAGTCCGGGTAGATGGGGCCGCCCTCGCGCGCCTTGAGCTGCGCGCGGATCGCGTCGCCCTGCCAGGGGAACTTCGTGCCATAGTGCGCATCCAGCCGCGGGATGATCTCGCGGATGGCCTTCGGGTCCGTCACTGGCAGCATCTCGTTGTAGTACGCCACCACGGGCACGTTCGTCTTCGGGTCGTACCACAGCCAGCCCCGCTGGTCCTCGGGCATGGCGTCGAGCCATGTGAGCACCTGGCGCAGAGGCTGTAGGTACTTGCTGTCGCCGGTCAGATCATAGGCGAGGCATAGCCCCGTAGCGGCCGCGTAGATCGCCTGCATCGAGACGGCCGGCGGCTCGAAGTTGCGCATCCAGATGAACTCGTTCTTCTCGTTGTACTGGTCGGCCCAGCCGAAGGTCGGCGGGCCGGCCTGGGCGGCGATGATCCATTGCGCGCCCTTGAGGAGGGCGTGGAGGTACGTGTCCGGCGGGGTCGGCGGGGTCCCCGTCGCCTGCGGCGACACCCCGCCCTGGTTGGACACCCCGCCCTGAGCGAGTGCGCACCAGATCACGAACAGGTCGGACATGGCCTGGGGGGTGACTGAGTCGTTGAGCGCCGGGTGGCCGTACGGGCCGGTGTGGTCGTCGGGGTAGGCTTCCCAGCCCCAGGCGCCACTGGGAAACTGGATCGAGACCATCCAGTCGCCGGCCTTGCGAAGGGCCGCGCCGTAGCGCGCCTCACCCGTGACGCCGGACATCATCGCCAGGAAGCGGATCTGGTTGCTCTGCATGGCCTGGGCGATGTAGGCGTAGCTGCCCCAGGGCAGGAACTCGCCGCGGGCGTAGGTGTAGTGGTCGCTCCAGGTGCCGTTGGCGCGTTGGGTGCGGCAGAACATGTCGGCGGCCTCGCGCGCGCCTTCGAGGTAGCGGTCATCGCCCCACAGCCGCCACCCGCGCAGCAGCGCGGCGCCGGCCCACGAGCTGTAGGCGAACCACATGTCCACCCCGCGCCCGACCAGCCCCCAGCCTGTCGGCGTGTACGTCGGCCAGTTGTACGCCGCGGCCCAGCCGCCGTGGGACTGCAACTCCAGGAGCTTGTCGAGCATCGCCCGCGAGAGGTCCATCTCCTGCAGCAGGCGCGCCTCGTCGAGCTGGGCGGCGGGGGGCGGCGACACGTCGGCGAGGCGCGGCGCGACCGTCGCGGCCTGAATCCGCAGTTCGTCGAGGAAGCATTCGGACACCGTCACGTCGTCGCCCGGCAGCCCCCACAGGCCGCCGAAAACGACGCTCATGCCGGGGTTGGGCGGGAGCTGGTCAGGGCGGGCCTTCAGGTTGCCGCACAAGCCCTGGCCGTCCACGAGCAGCCAGATCCGCCCCGGGGTCCTCAGATCCCATGAGACAACGATGTGGTGCCAGTCCTCCGGCTTCAGGTTCGCCACCGGCAGGCTGAGGGATTGCCCGCCCTCGCGCAGGCCCACGCCGACGGCGTAGTGCGCCAGGCTCTGGCGCTGCACGGAGAAGCGGAGCGTGTCGTCGGCCCGCTTGCACAGGGTGAGGAAGCAGGGCGCCGTGCCGTAGCGGGACGACGCCGCCGCGCGTTCGGGATAGAGCACGAGCAGCCAGTGGTCCTTGCCATCGTTCCACAGCGGCCGCTCGCCGGCGGCTTTGGCCCAGAACTCGGCGCTGCCCACGAGCGGATTGTAGTTGTCCAGCCCCGCGTACCTCACGGCGGCGTTGGCCGCGTCCACGAGTACGCCGCCGCCGAACGTGCCGGGGGCGTCGGGCTTGCTGCCGACGCCGACTTCTTCGCGCTGCACGCGCGCGTACGTGGCGTCACTGTTGTCGGCGGCGTCGAAGTGGGCCAGGAGGGTCGTGTGGCGGTCACGCGTGAGGGGCAGGTCGGGCACGGCCGTGAGGCGGCAGGGGCTGGTCCTCAGCGGCGGCATGGACGGCGGGGGGAGGGGGTTGCCCTGGGCGTCCTTGATGATGACCCAGCGGTAGCGCCGGCCGTTCGTGCGCGGGTCGGTGTTGTCCGAGGCCGAGAAGTAGAGCACCACCTGCTCGCCGCCGGGCGTGCCGGACCAGTGGGAATAGGCTCCGCCGCCGGCGTCGCGGATCGTCTGGTGCATCGAGTGCGCGGGCCCCAACTCCTCGTCGCCCTCAAACAGGCGCAGGCAGGAGGCCCGGGCCGTCTCGGGAGTATCGGGCTTCCACAGCGTCTGCAGGCGGACGGTGTAGCAGAGGCCCTGTTCCGACGCCACGGCCGCGGGATCAATGAGCCCTTCGGTGGGCTGAGCCTGGGCCGCGGTGAGGCCGACGGCGAGGACGGCGAAAAGCGGGGTCAGTCTGAACATGGCTGTGGCCCTCGGACTCAGGTGTCGGCCTTGGCGTGCTTGCGCTCCTTGGCCATCAGGCCCCGCAGGCCCTCGCGCACGAACTCCTGGATCAGGCGCTGGTAGGGCACGTCATGCGCGGCCGCCACTTCGCGGACCCGGTTGTAGACCGATTCGTCCATCCGCATGGTGACGGTCTTCTTGGGGCGTTTCTTGAGGCGGATGATGAGGTCGCCGGGGCCCTCGATGTAGTCGGCGGGGCTGTGCGTGTCCCAGAACTCGATCTCCTCTGCCTCGCTCTTGAAGTCAGGCAGGACTTTCGCAGGTTTGCCCATCGCTAGTCTCCTCGCATCTTGCGGTGCTTCGTTGCGTCGCGCCTGCCGAGGGGGTCGTAGGCCGTCACGATGCGCCCGACCCCGCCTCCCTCGTCGGCGAAGACCACCCACAGCCGCCGGCCGGCGCTGGTCTTCCCCGGTATGACATAGCGGTTCTCTCCGGAGCGCATGCCATAGGTCCGGGCCTGCCGAGGTGTGCTCTCAGCCGCCTCAATCGCCTCGGCCAGGTCCACACCATGCGCGTCCAGCATGTGACCTTCGGCGTAGGACGACACCCGGAACTCCTCAATGATCGGCGCCATCGTCAGTATACCCCCACGTATTGTCACTTGTAAATACAAATGTAAAGCCTACACGTCCTCCATCCGCACCATCTCCCCGGTCGGCCCCGACCGGCGGATGGCCTCCACGATGCGCTGGCCCTCCATCCCGTCCGCCATGTTCGCGTACGGCCGGTGGCCCTCGCGGATGGCGCGGAGGAACTCGTCCACGTAGTACGCATCGCCGCCCTGCGGCAGCGGCGGCACCGGCAGCTCCTCGTCGTCCTCGCCGACCTTCGCGACGTGCAGCCGCACCCCGTCGCTGTCGCGCACCGGCCACAGGCTGGCCTGCTCGCAGATCGCGTACTGCCGCGTGGCGATGAAGGGCATGGCCATGTAGGATAGTGCGCCGAGGACGCCGTCGTCGTGGGTCGTGACGGCGTGGATGAACTCCTCGTTGAGCGGGTCGGGGCCGGTGGTCTTCGTGCGCGCGACGACCGTCTGGACCTCGCCGCCCATGAAGCGCAGCCACTCGCTGATGTGCACGCCGTCGTGCATGAGGATGGGGCCCCACACGGCCGGGTCGTTGGTGGCGCGATGGCCCTTCCCCTGCACGAGCAGGCCGGAGGGCTTCGGATGCGCGGCGCCGACGCACAGGAGCTTGCCGTAGCGCTGCTCGCGGATGACCTGGCGCATGAATTGCTGCTCCGGCGCGGCGCGCATGCTCAGGTTCACGACCGTGGCCACGTTCCGCGTGGCCTCGACCATCTTGCGCGCGTCGGCGACGTTGAGCGCGATGGGCTTTTCGCAGTAGACGTGCACGCCGCGCTCGGCCGCGGCCAGCGTCTGCTCGCAGTGCTGGTCGTTGTCGGTGTTGATGCACACGGCGTCGAGGCCCTCGTCCAGCAGGTTGCGGTAGTCGAGGAAACGCTTGCCGGCGAGGCCCTCGGTGTCGCACAGGTCCAGGCGCTCCTGGCGGATGTCGCAGGTGCCGACGAGTTCGATGTCGGGGCGGGCGTTGACCGCCTTCGCGTTGCACATGCCTCGCCCGCCGATGCCGATGATGCCGAAACGCAGTCTGTCCATGGTCTGTCTCCTTGGAGTATGGATGTGGCGACCCCTTCGGGGCGCCCCGCAAGGGGGGGAGGGAGG
>CAZZDO010000366.1:0-5532 GCA_964653205.1 uncultured Armatimonadia bacterium
CCAGCGCCACCGTCCGCGTCAGCTTCACGCCCTCGTAGACGTTGTCGCAACTTGCCTGCACCACGCGCAGGAACGGGTCGGCATAGAAGAACCCGAGCTTGCCCATCGCCTTGCGCTCGAAGCTGTCGCACGGCCAGGTCTTGTCCGTGTCGAGGCCGGGGTACTGGCTCTTGCCGTCCACCGTGATGGTGTTGTGGCTGATGGTGTGCGCCGTCCACTGCCCTTTCTCGGCGCTGTCATAGCCGCACGAGCCGAAGTCGGGAATGAGCTGCTTGCCGTTGTTCCACACCACGATGCTGAGCTTGTCCGGATGCCCGTGCCCGCCGCCGTAGGGGCCGTAGGTGAGGTTGACCGCCGTGCCCTCGGTACTGGGGAGCTTGCCGGCGTAGTCGTGCTGGCGCAGCAGCGCGAAGCCTGTGGAGGGGAACAGACTGCTGCCGAACTCGAGCACACCGTTGTTGCAGAACTTGGCGCCGGAGTAGTCGAACCTGCCCGGGTCCGGCGGGCGCTCGTAGAGCAAGTCGTCCAGGTTCGGCCCGGCGGAGGACGCGTCGGTCATGACGACGGACTTCGGTCCGATGACGGCGGTCGGCGGCAGCGAGCCCCACTCGCCGAGCTTGCCGTCCACGGCGGGCGAGCCGCCCACTCTACCGAGGGGGATGAGCTTGCCCTCGGCCGAGTCGTACCGGTCATTCTGGCACGACCAGCACACCATCTTCTCCTTGGTCGTGTTGCCGGTCTGGCTGTCGCAGTCATAGAGCACGAAGTCGGCGGTCAGCTTCCCGCCCGCCTGCGGCACAAAGGCCGTGCCCTTCTCATCGCCCTGCGGCGCGAGTTCGCTCAGCGGGATCGCCAGCTCCAGCGCGTAGCCCTCCGGCGTCTTCGTGACGACATACTGCCCGGCGCTCGCGCCGGCGTTCGCCACGCCGAAGCGGTTGAACAGCGCCGCCACCGGCGGCACCTTGGCGAAGTCGCCGGGGCTGAGGCCGTAGATGAAGTCATACGGCCCGCCCGCCTCGTTGCGCCACTTCAGCCCCACCCACAGCGCATCGCCCATCCATACCTCGCCGGGCTTGTCCCAGCCATTGCGCACGACCTGGTCGGTGATGTCCGCGGCGACATACAGGTGCTGGTCGTCCCAGGCCAGCCACACCTTCGCCTCGGCGTCCTTCACTCCGAGCTTCGGAACCGTCGTCTGCCGCCCGCGGTTGATGAGCCAGGCGTACTTCGGGTCGCGGTAGTGTTCCCACGCCGCGCGGTACGCGGCGTTGACCGAGAGCGGCCCGCGGCTGCTGTCAGCCACGACCGGCCACGTCAGGTCCGGGAACGTGTAATGGAACGGGCCGTCGAACATCAGCTTCATGCTCTTGGGGCCGTTGTCGCCGTCGCCGACGCAGTAGTTGCTCAGCGGCTCGCGGTCCGTGTTGTGGTCGTCGGGCACCGACAGCTTGTACAGGTCGAGGTTGCAGTTGCACCCCGCCTGCAGCAGCGGGAACAGCGCGCTCACGACGAAGCTGTGGTAGCCCGCCGACCGCTCCCAGAAGAGGCCATCATCCTGCACATCGTGGGCCAGCAGGTGCTTGAGGCCAAAGGGTCCATCAATCGCGTGCTCGACCATGTCGGCGTCCCGGAGCAGCAGCCCCGTCAGCCCCACCGCCGAGTCGAACCACGCCTGGAAGTTGTAGCACTTGTAGTGCAGGTCGCCGGGCCGGTTGTCCTTCGGGTCGTGGTAGTCACGCACCCAGAACAGCTCCGCGCCGGGCCGCAGCAGGTCGCGCTCGATCTGCACGCGCTCCTCGGCGGTGAAGCACGGGCTCTCATACACGAGGTCATATGCGCACACGAGCGGCACGAAGAACAGCGCCTCGTACAGCCCGGACACGGTCTTGGTGATCTTCACGCGGCCACCGCGCGCAGACAGCGTGGGGTACAGCTTCGCGTAGCCGATCAGCGCGTCATGCACCCACTGCGCGTAGCGCTCGTCGCCGAGCAGTTGGTAGTACAGGCCGACCTGCTGCATCCGCGACGTGACGGCGGACATCTCGTCGGTCACGCCCGTCGGCACAGCCGCGGGCTTCTTGACGTAGCCCTCCGCCGAACTGCGCAGGGATGCCAGCAGCTTCTCGTTCTCCTTCGTCTGCAGGGCCCGCCGCACGCGCTCCAGTTGCGCCGCGCCGTACAGCAGGTACGGGTGCTTCGCGGGAACGCCGCCGCTGGGCCGTAGTGCCGGGGCCATCGGGAGGCTCTTGCACACGGTCGCGATGGTGTCACCCCCATCGGGCGACTTGACGCCCACGGCATAGCCACCTACGGGCGGGGCCGGCGCCAGGAACTCCGTCTGTGAGGCGGGCAGTTCAGCGACGGGAGTGCGCTCCAGGCGTGGACTGGTGATCACGTCGAGGCCGCGGTGGATGGTGACCCCCGCGCAGCGGCTCTCGGGGTCCAGCTCCCAGCGCAACCGCACCGACCCGTCTATCCGCACCGTCGCCGACACTCTCTTCGGCGCCTGCGGCGGCGGGAGCTTCCCCGTCTTGACGGTGACCGTCGCCGGGCGGCTGGCCAGCCCCTCGCCCCCCAGCGACTCGACGGTGTAGCTGCAAGTCTGGTTGCTGCGCGCCGTGCGGTCCACGAACTCCGGGGCGGCGGTCTCATTGGTCTGGTCGCCGCGCCGGACGCGATACCGCAGCAGCGCCGCGTAGTCCGCGTCGTTCTCCCACGTCAGGCGCACCGACCCGCCCTTCGTGACGGTCGCGCGCAGCTTCGTCGGCGCCGCCAGCGTCGTCGTGTCCAGCGGCTGCAGCCTCAAGTTCTCGTAGCGGTAGTGGTGGTTGTAGTAGTGCAGCAGGCCGACGCGGCCCTGCGCCGGGGGCTCCCCGTACACGGTCGCCCCGGTGGTGAGCAGTTGCCCGTCCTGGTACAGCAGGTTGCGCCCGCCCAGCACCAGCAGGCGATAGTGCACGCGCTGGTCCAGCTTGAAGGCGTGGGCCGGCAGGAAGATGGCCTTGCGGTTCTCACGCTTCGCCGCGTCCACACCCCACACGACGATGGCGCGGACGTTCGACCCGCCCGGCGGCTTGGCGATCAGGTCGAACTCGAAGACAAAGTCACGATAGTCCTGCGCGGTGAGGAGGTACTTGTCCGACGTGCTGCCCCCGCCATCGCTGATCTCGACCGAGCCGTCAGGCCCGAACTGGTAGGCCTCGGGCGCGGGGGCCCACTGGACTTGCGCGCCGGCAGCGGTGGCCAGGAGGAGCGCAGACACGACAAGCAGTTCGCGCATGGTCGTCTCCGTTTGTGGAGCGCGGCTCTCCAGAGCCGCGCGCATGTTGCAGGCCTATCGGCATGGGCGGCTCCGGAGAGCCGCGCTCCCGAAACGGCAACGGCCCGGCGCACCTACGCGCCCAACCCCAACAGCGTCGCCGCATTGCCCCAGAAATACGCCTCAATCTCGGTGTCGGTGAGCCGCGCCAGGACGGCGGCGGCCTTCGCCGCCCGCAGGTTCTCGATCCCCACCAGCGGCCACGCGAACCCGTCGGCATACACCGGCGCGGGCGGCCCGTCGTCCTCGTACACCCACATGAACGTGTCGCCGACCGGGTAGTTCGTCCCGCGCATGTGCGACACGTAGAAGTCCGAGCCGTACATCACCCGCTGCGGCCCCATGATCTCAATCGCGGCCGCAAGGGCCGTCGCATTGCACATCGCCGACGTGTCCAACCAAACGTTCTCGAGGTCCTCCAGCCTGGGCAGGCCCTCCAACACGTGATACGGGTTGAACCCCCGAGCGCAGTGATCGAGAATGAGTTGCATGTCCGGGTAGGCCTCGCAGTAGTGCCGAATCCAGTGTTGGTTCGAGGCATCGGCGACACCCCGCGACCGCACCAGGTGCAGCGTGATGGACCAGCCCTCTTCACCGCAGACTTGCACGAAGGGCTGCGGCAGATACTCGGGCAGTTCCGCCTGGTAGTAATCCTCGCGCGCGGCGAAGGCGGCGTAGACCTTCAGCCCGCACATGCCCAGCCGCCGCCCCTCCTGCCGCACGAACTCGGGGTCCATGTCCGGCGTGACCATCAGGTGCGCCCGCCCCAGCGGGTCCTGCGCCACCTGCGCCGCCACCCATTCGTTCCCCCCGGCGATAGCCTCCGGCGTGAGGCCCCGGCCGGGATAGGCCATGTGCAGTGCATGGACCTCCCGCCCGGGCAGGATCCACTGCATGTGCTCGCGGTAGACCTCGAGGGTCACAGCGGGCGGCCCCACCTTCACATACGCCGGCGCGGGGTCGGGCCAGAACTCCGCCCGGTACAGGTGCGTATGGGCATCAAAGACGCGCGCGGGGACGAAGCTGTCCAGCTCCCGCGCGAAGACCTCACGGTCAGCCTCACGCAGTTCCCAGGTTATGGCCATAGCTCCCCCTTTCCCTCATGCTCCAGCAAGTCCACCAGGTACGGCTCCATCGCCTCCGCCCAGATCCAGTAGCCCTTCTCGGACAGGTGCAACCCGTCGCGCAGCTTCTCCTTGACTATCGTCCCGTCGGGCTCGACGAACTTGTCGCCCAGGTCCAGGAACCACACGCGCTGCTTGTCGCCCAGCGGCTTGATGAGCGCGTTGAGGTCCTTGACCCACTGGCGGTGCGGATGCTCCGGCCTCTCCCAACACGGGAAGTCGCCCAGCAACAGGATCCTCGTGTTGGGCAGCTTCGTCTTCACATAGTTGACGATGGTCGTGATCCCGGCGGCCACATCCGCGGGCTTGCTCTGGGTCTGCAACAGGTTGTTGATGCCGATCAGCAACACCAGCACCTTCGGGTTCAGCCCGTCGAGGTCGCCGCCCTCGGTGATCCGCCACAGGATGTGCTCGGTGCGGTCGCCGGAGATGCCGAAGTTCCCGGCATGGCGCGGGGCGTAGTACTGCTCCCACACCGGCGTCCCGCCCTCATATCCCGACTGGCTGCGCCACATCATCGTGATCGAGTCGCCCAGGAACACAAGCTGCAGGTCGGGCTTCTTCTCGCGCGCCAGCATGTTGACATGGTACTGCTCGGCCCAGTCGGTGCGCTTGAGGGGGATGCACGTCGGGTTGTCACTCGGCGGCAGGCCGTACTTACCCCACGGCCAGTCGTCGGCGCAGGCTGCAGCGACGAGGAGAGCGAACAAGATGATGACAGCGATGCGAAGCATGTTGAGCCTTTCTCTCGCAAGCGATGGTGTACGAGCGGTCACCGACCGCGACCCGTCCCCCGCCCCCTACATCCCCTCCACCCGCGCGTCGCCCTCTTGCCGGGGCTTGCCGCCCTCGACGCGCAGGAAGACGTTGTTGTACAGCACCGCCTCATCGCCCTCGCCGTGGTCGTAGACGAACAGCATCCGCCGCCCGTCGCCGTCCGCGTCGGCAAAGTCGGTCAGCCTGGCGGGGCGGTCGAACACGATCTTGCCGCCCTCGACGCGCGCCACGCGGAACCGCGCCCGCTGCGCCTCATCTGTTACGAGTGCCCCGTCATAGTACCCCGGCTTGATCCCCCGCGTCTGCTCGATG
>CAZZDO010000367.1:0-5521 GCA_964653205.1 uncultured Armatimonadia bacterium
ACGGCTGCCGGCTGGGCTTCGACGCGCTCAGCCTCTGGAGAAGCCGGCGCTCCTACGGCTTTGCCACGTCCAGCTTCAGGTTGTCCAGGTAGAACACGGCTGTCTCGGTCGCGTTGCTGATGAAGCCCATCCACTGGAGCTGCTTCCACTTCGGGTCGCAGGGGAGCTTCCCGAAGCTCTGCGGCTGCTGGCCGGGGACGGTCACGGTGAGGTTCCACGTGCCGTCGGCCTTCTTCCCCAGGCCGGCGGTGATCTCGAAGTGCACCCACTGGCTTGGCGGGAGCTTCAGGCGAGCTTCGTTCTTGATGACGAGTTCGCCGGCCGCATTGACGCCGAGGCTGGGGCCGACCTTGTAGGGGCTGGCGTTGTCGCGCCACTCGTGCCAGACGTTGGCGCCCGGTTCGAGGCGCAGGTCGAAGCTGCCGGTCATGAGGCCTTCATGCTGGTTGGGCGAGTAGAAAATGTGGGGGTTCCAAGGCTGGTCCAGCCCGGGGGCGTCGGTGAACTTGAGGCTGCGCTGGCCGGTGGCGGCCTGCTCGTCGGTGACGCGGATGGTGGCGGGCCCCGCCTCGCCGTGGGTGTACGCGATGTCGGCGTTGGCGTTCAGCGGTGTGATCTCGAAGCCCTCGTTGAGCGACAGCGGTGGGGCCTGGGAGCGCCGGGGGATGGCGCAGGGCTCGCGCTTGATGCCGCGGGCGAGCTTGACCAGCGCCGGCGGGCCCGTGATCCCGGACTGCCGGACGTCAATGGGCTTGAAGCCCAACTTGAGCGCCGGGGAGTCCGGCTGCAGGGCGAAGTTGTAGTGCTGCGGGTCCACGAACTTCGGGTCCGCGACGAGCGAGTGCGTGTCCTGGCCCTTGGCCTGCCAGGCCGCAAAGTCCAGGCCCAGCGGGAAGGTTAGCTCATCGCCGGCGGTGTTGAAGAAGACGTTGTAGTCGGACACGAGATCGCACTCGCGCTGGAAGAGGGCGCCCTCGTCGTAGTAGACGATGTTGTGGTCGAGCGTGAGGCTGGATTGTTTGTCGCGGCGGCCGAGGTGAATCTGGCTGTCGCGGCCGAAGGCGAAGATGTTGTTGCGGGCGATGTCGTCCCGGCCGTAGTGGACCGTCAACCCGCCGGACGCCGTGCGGTAGACGACGTTGTTCTCGATGAGGATCTCGCTGCTGCCCTCGTCCGGGTAGATGCCCCCCGCGCCGTACCCCTCCGCCCAGTCCCACACGTCGTGGATGAGGTTGTTGCGCACGGTCGTTCCGGGCGAGATGCCCAGCGTGTAGATGGCCCCCATGTCGCACAGGCGGCCGCGGCCGATGTCGTGCAGGTAGTTGTACTCGATGTGGTTGCGGTGGTGCTTGGTGTTGCCGAAGCCCCAACTCCAGCCGCATGAGATCGCGGTGTAGTTCAGGTCGCAGACCTCGTTGTGGGCGATGACGTTGTCGCTGGCGTGGCCGATCCACACGCCGACCGCGCCGTAGAAGTCAAGGCCGAGGTCGTGAATGAAGTTGTCCGAAACGGTGTTGAAGCCAGTCTCGAGGATGGGCGGCGGGACGCCCGCGCGGCCGAGGCGCACCCCGCCGGCCGAGCAGTTGTGGATGTTGCAGTGGCTGACGGTGTTGCGCTGGCAGGCGTCCTCGAACCACACGGCGTAGTTGCCCAGCCTCGCGACCTCGCAGTCGTCAAGCGCGCAGTTCCGCGCGCCCCGAGCCTGGATGGCGGAGTTGACGGTCACAGCCGCCTGCCAGTCGGAGTGGCCCTCGGGCTCGAGCACGTAGTTGGTGTGCTGAAAGCTGAGGTTCTGGAAGCGGATGCTGTCCACCGGGAGGCCCGCCTCGGCGTCGCCCTGCAGGAGGACAAGCTGCGTCAGCACCGGGGCGACGACCTCGGCCTTCGCCATGTCCTCGCCGGGGCGAGGCCGGTAGTAGAGCCGGTCGGCGGCCTCGTCGCAGATCCACTCGCCGGGGGCGTCCAGGGCGGCCCGCACGTTCTCGACGTAGTAGCGCTGGTTGCTCCAGAAGGGCCACTTCATCTCGCCGGTGAGCGTGGCGGTGGTGTTGGCCTCGTCCACGGACTTGAGGCGCAGCATCCCCGTCTCCCAATGGAAGAAGACGATGACGTTGCCCCCCGCGAGGTCGGGCCAGTTCGCCAGCTCGCCGTCCTTGAAGCGGAAGGCCTGCTTGCCGGAGTCCTTTTCCTTGCCGTTCTCGACGAAGGGCAGGGCCTTGCCGACGATGCGGTGGTAGCCCTCGTTGGGGCTGCGGGCGAGCGTGGCGCGGCGGCCGTTGACAAAGAGGAGGCGCTGATTCTTCAGGCCCCCGGCCGGGGCGACCCACAGGCCGGGCTCCGGCTGCTGCCAGCCGGTGATGACGCGGCCGCCGGAGACGGTGGGGCGCGGGCCGGGCGCGCCCACGAAGGTGAGGTAGGAGTCCTGGGGCTGGAAGACAAGGGGCTCGGTAAGGCGGTACACGCCGGGCAGGACGGTCACGGTGACGAGGCCGGCCTTGCCGGCGGCGCGGAGCTTGCGGGCCGCGTCACGGGCGCCGGCCAGAGAGGCGAGAGGGCCGTCGCTCTTGGCCGCGTTGGGCTTCGCCGCCGCGCCGGTCCAGGTGTCGCGCCCGGACGGCGAGACGTAGAGCCTGACCGTCGGCCCGGTGGGCGGGGCGGGAGGTGGGGGAGGGTCAGCGGAAGCTCAACCCGCCATCACCAGCAAGGCTGCCACCAGCAGTGCTCGCGTCATGTCCGGCCTCCTGTCCCTTCCCCCGGCATGCTCGGTTGTTAGAGCGCGTACACTTCCTCCGCGGGCAGGATGGGGATGTCCGCGCCCTGCAGGACGGCGATGGTCTGGTCCAGCATGTCGTCGCCGACGCGGAAGAGCACCACAGCGTCACCCTCGCGGCGCACGAAGAAAGCGTACATGTACTCGACGTTGATGCCGGCGCCCTCCAGCAACTTGAGCACGCCGCCCAGGCCGCCGGGGCGATCCGGGATCTGCAGGGCGATGACCGAGGTGGAGCCGACCGAGAAGCCGGCTTCCTGCAGCACGTCGGTGGCCCTGGCCGGGTCGTTGACGATCAGCCGCAGGATGCCGAAATCGGACGTGTCGGCGATGCAGAGGGCGCGGATGTTGATGTCATGGTCACCGAGCGTGGCGCAGACTTCGGCCAGGCGGCCCGACTTGTTCTCCAGGAAGACGGAGACCTGCTGGACGATCTTGGGGGTGTTGGGCATTCGTGTGCTCTCCCTCTCGGTGGTCGCGGTCTGGTGACCGCTCCTACACCTGCCACAATCAGAATGGTCTTGCTGCACGAGCGGTCACCGACCGCGACCACTCGGCCGCTACGTCTTCTCTCGCAGGTCTACGACCCGCTTGGCCTTGCCGATACTGCGCTCGATGGTCTTGGGCTCTACCAGCTTGACCTTCACGCCGATGCCCAGGGTGGACCGGATCTTGTCGCCGATCTCCTGCTCGAGGTGTTCGAGCCCCTTGATGGTGTCGGAGAAGAAGGCCGGGGCGACCTCGACCTGCACCTCGAGGGCGTCCAGGTGGCCCTCCTTGGTCAGGACCAACTGGTACTGCGGCTCGACGCCGTGGACGCCGGTCAGCACGTGCTCGATCTGACTGGGGAAGACGTTCACGCCGCGGATGATGAGCATGTCATCGGTGCGGCCGGTGATGCGGTCCACGCGCGGATGGGTCCGTCCGCACGGGCAGGGCTCGGTGTGCAGCGCGGTGATGTCGCGGGTGCGGAAGCGGATCACCGGGAAGGCGCGCTTGGTGAGCGTCGTGAAGACCAGTTCGCCGGTCTCGCCCTCGGGGAGCGGCTCCAGCGTCTCGGGGTCAATGATCTCGGGGTAGAAGTGATCGTCGAACACGTGCATCGTGCCCTTGCATTCGCACTCGGCGGCCACGCCGGGGCCGATGATCTCGGTCAGGCCGTAGATGTCATGGGCGGACAGGCCCAGCTTGTTCTCGACAGCCACCCGGGCGCCCTCACTCCACGCCTCGGCGCCGAACAGGCCGGCCCGGAGCTTGAGGTCGTCGGGCCCCAGGCCCATCTCCTCGGCGGCATCGGCGAGCGTGAGCGCGTAGGACGGCGTGCAGGCGAGGATGGTGGTGCCGAGGTCCTGCATCATCAGCAACTGGCGCTCGGTGTTGCCCGAGGACATCGGGATGACGGTGCAGCCGAGGCGCTCCCCGCCGTAGTGCAGCCCGAGCCCGCCGGTGAAGAGCCCATAGCCATAGGCGATCTGCAGGATGTCCTGCGACGTCCCCCCGCCGAGGGCGATGGTGCGGGCGATGGTCTCGGCCCAGATGTCATTGACGTCGCTCTTGGTGTAGCCAACAACGATGGGCTTGCCCGTCGTGCCGCTGGACGCGTGAACGCGCACGACCTCGTCCATCGGCGCGGCGAACATGCCGGTGGGGTAGGTGTCGCGCAGGTCGTTCTTGACCGTGAAGGGCAGGCGGGGGAGATCGTCGAGCGACCGGATGTCATCCGGCGTGATGCCGGCTTCCTGCCAGCGCTGGCGATAGAGGGGGACGGCGGCCCAGAGCCGCGCGAGTTGCTCGCGCAGACGGAAAAGCTGCAGCGCGCGGCGCTGTTCGACATCCATGCATTCGTGCTTGGGGTCCCAGATCATGGGGGCCTCCTACGTTCGTGCGGGCATTCAGCGCTGGCGCAGTCTCCGACAGTCACGGCCTCACTAACGCGGTGGTTGCGCGTCCGGGACCAGCGGGATGTGCTTCACGTCAGGCAGCCCAGCGAAATGGCTATCCCCGGTCACGAGTGTCGCAGGGAAGTGGTGGGCGGTGGCGTAGATCACGGCGTCGGCTGTTGCCAGTCGGTGTTGCTTCCCAAGTTTGGCAGCAGCAATCGCGATCTCATCAGTCAGGTCCACGACAGTGTGCGAACGGAGGTGAGCGGCAATGCCATCAGCCTCGCCCTCTCCGGCCAGGCGCTCAACGATGCGATAGACCTCATACACCACTAGCGCCGGGACAAACACGGTGCCGGCAGCCTTGATCGCTTCTCTGAACGCTTCCCGTCTCTCTCCACCGCGCACGATCTCAACCCAGCCAGAGGAGTCCACAACGATCATGCCCAGTCCCCCTCATCGCGCAGGTCCTCCATGGTCAGTCCGGGCAGCGATCCCGTGATCTCGTCCAGTGTTGGTACAGGGATCAGGCAGACGATGCCGTCCTTGACTGAGATAGACAGCTTCTGCCCAGGGGTGAGCCTAATCTGCTTCCGAATGCTCTTTGGTATCGATACCTGGTACTTGGATGACAGTGTAACGGCCTGCATTTTGGTACCTACTTTACGATATTGTTCGATATCAGTATGCAGGCCTGTTGTCGGAATGTCAAGGAGTTCGGCGCGAAGACAGCGCCCGCCCTCTCCGCAATCCCTCCAGGTTGACTTCCAGCGCCTTGGGTTTCACCGTGAGGCGCACTGCTTCCTCCATGACTTGCGGCTCGATTGCCAGGGCCGGGCAGGCCGCGCCCAACAGGACGATGTTCGCCGCG
>CAZZDO010000368.1:0-5514 GCA_964653205.1 uncultured Armatimonadia bacterium
GTACCGGGTTGCCGGCTGGGCGCCGTTGTAGGGCGGGGGCTTGTACCCCGCCCAGATGATCGGGGGGTAGAGCGGGCGTCCCGCCCGCCCACGGTTGCCGGGGCGGGCGGGACGCCCGCTCTACCCCACCACGAGATGGACGCGGCGGGGTGCCCTTCGGCGCGGCTCAGGGCCTACGGCAAGCCCCCGGCTGCGCTACGCCCTGCCCCGGTCGTCGCCTCCACTACCGAATGTCGAGGTCCTCGTAGATCGGGAAGGCCTCGCACAGCTCGCGCACCTGGGCGGCGATCTCGGCCAGCAGCACCTCGTTGGGGTTGCCGCTCGCGTCCCGGCCGTCGTGGATCACGCGTGCGATCCACTTGCCGATCTGCACCATCTCGGCTTCCTTCATCCCGCGCGTGGTGAGCGCCGGCGTGCCGAAGCGAATGCCGCTGGTTTCCGAGGGGTTGGCCGGATCACCAGGGATCAGGTTCTTGTTGGCGACCATCCCGGCGGCCTCGCACAGGTTTGCCGCGTCGCGCCCGCTGATGCCCTTGCTGCGCAGATCCACCAGCATCAGGTGGTTGTCCGTGCCGCCCGTGACGAGTGTGAAGCCCTCGTCCAGCAGCGACTGCGCCAGGAACTGCGCGTTGCGGATGATCTGCCGCTGGTATTCCCGGAAGCCGAACTCCTGGGCTTCCTTAAAGGCGACGGCCTTGGCGGCGATGATCTGCATGAGCGGCCCCGCCTGCACGCCCGGGAAGACGGCGCGGTCGAGCTTGTCAGCCCACTTCTGCGGGCACAGGATGAGCGCCCCACGCGGCCCGCGCAGTGTCTTGTGGGTGGTGGAGGTCACCAGGTCGCAGTACGGCACCGGGTCCGGGTGCGACCCGGCCGCCACCAGCCCCACGATGTGCGCGATGTCCGCGATGAGGTACGCCCCCACGGCGTCGGCAATCTCGCGGAAGCGCTGGAAGTCAATGATGCGCGGGTAGGCGCTGGCGCCGGCCACGATCACCTTCGGCTGGACCGCCTTGGCCACGTCCATGATCTGGTCGTAGTCCAGCCGGTCGGTCTCGGGGCTGAGGCCGTAGGCGTGGCTCTCGTAGAACAGGCCCGAGAAGTTGCGGTCGAACCCGTGGGTCAGGTGGCCGCCGTGGGCCACGCTCATGCCCAGGATGCGGTCGCCCTTGTCCAGCAGGCAGTAGTAGGCCGCCATGTTGGCCTGCGAGCCCGTGTGGACCTGGACGTTGGCGTGGTCGCAGCGGAAGATGTCCTTGGCGCGGTCTATGGCCAGTTGCTCAAGCTTGTCGTACTCCGCGCAGCCGTTGTAGAAGCGCTTGCGGGGGTAGCCCTCGGCGTACTTGTTGGTGAACACCGACCCCGCGGCGGCCATGACGGCGCGGGAGGCGTAGTTCTCGGAGGGGATGAGCATCAGCGTGTACTTCTGGCGCTCGAGTTCATCAGCGAGGATGCGAGCAATCTCGTGGTCGGCCTGGGCCAGCGTGCGGTTCATCATGAGGGAGTGGTCTCCTTGAGTTCTGTGCTAGGGTACGCGTGGGCGGGTCCGTCCCGGACCCGCGATTAGTTGGCCCCGCGCCGGCGTTGCTACCGCGCGGGGCGAATACCGCAACCGCCCCTGGCCCAGCCGAACGTCAAACTGGCCACGTTGGATCACACTCCGTTGAGGGCATCGGTCTCGTTCGCCAACCAGTTCAGAACGCGCAGTCCCGGGATGCTATGGAAGTGCGCGTCTGCCGACAGCAGCGTGAGACCGTGAGTGAGAGCGACGGCCCCGATCTGAACGTCCATGACCGGCAGCGTCACGCCCGACTGGTGGAGTCCGGCTTGCAGCAGCGCGTAGACCTGCGCCGCGTCGTCGTCGAACGCCAGCTCCTGATAGGGTGCGAGGAAGCCCATGACCTTCTGCAGCTCGGCCTCGACCTCTCGGCGTCGGCGGGCTCCATAGCATAGCTCGGCGACGGTGCACGCGGAGACAGCGACCACGCCCTCGGCCACCAACGGCCTGATGCGCGAGCGGAGTTCGCGATGGCCGCGCAGAAGTTCCACCGCGATGCTGGTCTCAAGCAGGTACGTCATTCTCCGTCACCCCCCGCATGGCGTGGATCTCCTCCCAGAGCTGCTCGGCCTGCTCGTCCGTCATGTCCGACCACGCACCAAAGGCTCCATCAAAGGCCGCCAGGCGCGCGGCGCGTGCTGACACCTCGGCCTCCCCCATTTGCTCGAGCAGCCGCGCCAGTTCCGCTTTCCGTTCGGCGGAGAGCCCCCTGATCTTGCGCAGGATTGCCGACTCCTCCGTCGTGAGTGTCTCCATGAAGGACCCTCCTTCACACGATGGTCAGGCGCCCCGTCAAGGCCGCGCCCGTTTCAGGAGCCCCCGGTCCCCGTACGTCTGCTGCAACTCGCACTTCGCGTCCGTCTCGGCCCGGTCCGGGTGCCCCAGCACGCACCAATTGCGCGCCGTGTCCACGAATACCTGCACGAACTGGCCGTTGATGAAGTTCGCGCCCAGCGTATGGTACGTCACGCCGTTCAGGACCTTGTGCACGCACTTGTGCTTGTGCCCCGAGAACACCCCGATGAGCTTGTCCCGGTGGGCTTCGAAGATCTGCTCGAACTCGTTGCCGGGCGGCCAGAACTTGCGGTTGTTGGTCGCGATCCAGTCCGCACAGTCGGCCTGCTGGAACCCCAGGGCCTCATGGGCGAAGACAATCGTCGGCCGGTCCGTGGCCTGCAGGTCCTCGCGCAGCCACGCCAGCTCCTCGGCCAACAGCGGCGTGCCCTGCAGGACGCTCCAGCTCTCCAGCACGCAGACGTGGAAGCCCTTGAGGTCAAAGCTGTGCCAGCGGCTCGTCATGCCCCACGCGCCCAGCAGTTGCTCCCACGTCAGCAGCTTGTAGACCTCGATCGGAATGCACTCGTGGTTGCCGATCACGTAATGGTGCGGGGCCTTGAGCCGGGCCACGTAGGCGGCGTAGTCCCGGGCGTCCTGCAGCACCTGGTGGTCCTGCCCGCCGGCGATGTTGTCGCCCAGCGAGATCACGAAGTCGGGCTGAAGGCTCAGCGCGTTGATCTGCTCCACCGTGGCCGCGACGAAGCCATGGTGGCCGGTGTACATGTGGGCGTCGGGAATGGCGACGAAGTTGAGCATGGTGGGGGCATCTGCCCGGCACGTCGTCGCCGCCATCCAGACAAGGCACAGAGTGGTCAGCCACACTTGCCTGACGGGACAAGGATCGGGCAACGATGGTCTCCTGCCCAGCCGGCTATGGCTCAAGGAGCCAGTTCTCCACTTTGAGATCGGGCACGAGTAAGAAGTGCTTGTCTGCTGAGGCAACGACCAGGTCATAGACAAGGGCGGTCGCGGCAATCTGCGTATCAACGGGGGGAATGATGTGCCCCAGGCTGCGCATGGCCGCGCGCAGCCGGCCATACTCCCGCGCTGCCGCCTCGTCGTAGTCAATGACCTCCACTGCCCCCATCAGTTCCGCCACCGCGGCTCGCTCCTTCTCCGGTTGGGCGCCGGCGTGGACACCGAAGTAGAGCTCCCCGACCGAGCATGTGCTGATGACGACCAGGCCGTCCGCGATCGCGACTTCCGCCCGGCCAAAGGCCGGTTCAGCCCCCTGGATGACCGCGATGGCGATGCTGGTGTCCAGCAGGTAGCGAGTCACTCGACGACCTCGCGCGCAGCCTCGATTTCGGCCATCAGCGCGCGGGTTTCCTCATTCGAGAGCGGCCACAGTTCTACCGCGCGGCGCAGCCGCCTGAGACGCTCCGCCCGTCTCGCCGCGTCGTGCGTGTCCAGGGAGTCCGCCTCAGTCAACAGCTTGCGTCGCTTGAGCGGGCTGACCTTGCGCAGACGCTCAAGGAGGTCCTTGTCTTCCGTACTCAGGTTGCTCATGGGAGCCCACCTCAGTCTCCTCAATGCCAAAAATGCCGCATCCCCGTCAGCACCATCACCAGCCCGTGCTCATCCGCCGCCTCAATCACTTCGGCGTCGCGGATCGAGCCGCCCGGCTGGATGATCGCTACCGCGCCCGTCTGGGCGGCGGCGTCCAGGCCGTCGCGCGCCGGGAACATCGCGTCCGAGGCCAGCACCGAGCCCTCCGCGCGGTGGCCGGCCTTGCGCGCCGCCAGCATCGAGCTGTCCACCCGGCTCATCTGCCCGGCCCCGCACCCCACCAGCCGCGTCCCCTGCACCAGCACGATCGCGTTGCTCTTGACGTGCTTGGCAATGCGGTCGGCGAAGAGCAGCGACGCGAGTTGCTCCTCGGTCGGCTGGCGCTTGGTCACGACCTTCAGATCGAGCTTGTTGACGCACTGGGCGTCGGGCGTCTGGACGACGAGGCCGCCGGGGATCTTCTTGAGGTCGAAGTCCTGCTCGCGGCCGGCCGGGGCGAAGTCCGGCTGCACCATCACGCGCATGTTCTTGTGCTTGCGCAATAGCTCCAGCGCCTCGGGCTCGTAGCCCGGCGCGATGATCGCCTCGACGAACGCCGCCAGGATGGTGCTCTCGAAGTCGCCCGACTCCTCGCGGTAGCGCGGCGCAATGACATCCTGCAACACTTCGGCGTTGCCGATCATCTTCGCGGTCTCGACGTCCACCACGCGGTTGAAGCCGATGACGCCGCCGAAAGCCGAGATCGGGTCGGCGGCCCACGCGTCGGCGAAGGCCTCGCACAGGCAACTCGCCGAGGCCGCGCCGCACGGGTTCAGGTGCTTGATGACGATCGCGGTCGGGTCGGCGAAGTCCCGCGCCGCCTCCATCGCGGCGGTCAGGTCCAGGTAGTTGTTGAAGGACAGTTCCTTCTCGCCCGACACCTTCTCGGCCAGCGCCAGCCCCGGCTCATGCGCGCCCAGTTGCGCGTACAGCACCGCGTGCTGGTGGGGGTTCTCGCCATAGCGCAGGTCACTGCCGCGCTTGACGTACCACGGGGCGAAGTACTTCGGGAAGACGGTCGGCTCGTCGGCAAAGGTCACGGAGAGATACTGCGCGATGGCCGCGTCATACTGGCCGGTGTGGGCGAAGGTCTCGAGGGCCAGCTTCTGGCGGGTCTTCTCGCTCAGTGCCGCGCCGTTGGCGCGCATCTCCTCGAGCACGGCGTCGTAGTAGGCGGGGCTGCAGACGACGGCGACGTACTTGTGGTTTTTGGCCGCCGACCGCAGCATCGTCGGGCCGCCGATGTCAATGTTCTCGACCGCCTCGGGCAGCGTCACGCCCTCGCGCGCCACCGTCTGCTGGAAGGGGTAGAGATTGACGACGACCATGTCAATCATCTCAATGCCGAGCTGTGCGGCCTCGGCCATGTGGGCTTCCTTATCGCGCACGGCCAGGAGCCCGCCGTGGACCTTGGGGTGGAGGGTCACGACGCGGTGGTCCATGATCTCGGGGAACCCCGTGTAGTCCTCGACGGCACGGACGGGCACGCCGGCTTCGGCGAGTTGGCGACGCGTGCCGCCTGTGGACAGGATCTCAACGCCCATCTCGGCCAACGCCCGGGCGAAATCCAC
>CAZZDO010000369.1:0-5492 GCA_964653205.1 uncultured Armatimonadia bacterium
TCTTCTCGGTGAAGGACGTGTGGGATGACGCGCCGCAGTGGCACGATGACACGATATACGCGGGCGAGTACGCCGGGGCACGTGGGGCTGACACCGTGGTGGCGCGCGTCATCAACGCCTACCGGGATCACCCGGCCATCATCGCGTGGTACATGAATGACGAGTTCCCGCCGTCTTTCGCGGGCCGCCTGTTGGCACGGCGACGGCTCATCAACCAACTGGACCCGTCGCGGCCCACATGGGGCGCGATCTGCCAGTACACGGAACTGCCGCGTCTGGGCGGGACCTGTGATGTGCTTGGCCTGGACCCGTACCCGATCCAGAACCAGTCCACCCAGAGCCTCATACCCACGCTGACTGCCGCCCGCGAGGCAGACCGGGCCATGGACACGAACTCGGGCTTCCCGCTGTGGTGCATCCCCCAGGCGCACAACCTCGGCGTGTATGACCCGGAGCGCAACAGCGACCTGGCGAAGGTCAAGGAGCAGTGGCGCGACCCCACCGAGACGGAGATGCTGGCCCAGGCGCTGGTCATGGCCATCCACGGCGCGAAAGGGTTCATCTACTACTCGTACTACGATCTCATCACCGTCTACCAGAAGCGCTACCCGCAGGCGCTCGCCGAGTCCGAGCGGCGCTGGGAAGAGTTGTGCCGCGTGGCGGCGACGCTGCGGTCGCTGGAGCCCTTCCTGATGTCCACCGCTGACGCGCCAGCGGTGAAAGTGCAGGCCGAGACGGGCCAGGTCATCGCCCGGGCCTTCCGAGACGAGAAGGGCCGGCGGTGCGTGCTGGTGGTCGGCATTGGCCCCGGCCCGGCGGCCGCCACGATCCGCGTGGCCGGCGTGAAGGCCCTGAAGTCACGCTTCGGCGCCACGAAGGCCCTCAGCGCGAGCGAGTATTGCTTCACGGGAGAGAACGTCTGCTGCGACGTACTGGAGTGAGGGGCCGACGGGTTCGGCTGGCCAGAGCGGGCGCGGGTTCGTCCCTGCGCGATCCCGACCGCTCGGACTGCTACCTGGAGACGATCAACTTCGGCCACGCAGTCGTCCTGTCTGAGCGGGATGGGCCGGGAGCGCCACCAACTGGCCCCGGCTCACTCAACACAGTGCCGGGCCGTGGCAGTCGCTCAGGCTCACGCGAGGTGGTCGGCGAGCTCGGCTCGGTCTTCGAGGCCCAGCTTGCGGAGGATGTTGGCGGCGTGAGCGTAGACGGTCACGGGGGCCAGGCCCAACTGCCGGGCGAGCTGGCTGTAGGGGACCGTGGTATCAGCGATGCGGGGGAGCAGTTCGCGCTCGCGGGCCGTGAGGTCGTTCTCCGCGCGGCGGCCGCCGGTGCACCGTTCTGGCGGCACGGCCTGGGCACGCTGAGCGATGTGCTCACCGCACAGCTCCAGGGCCTCCTCAACCGTGCCGACCTGCAACTTCTCCAACGCCTTGCCCACCCGGACGGCGGAGGCGTTGGGGCGTGTGCCCCAACGCTGCGCGATCCCGGCGTGGGACAGGCCCTGCCCCCGCAGGTACAGGACCTCGCACTCCCGGAGGGTCAGGGCCATCGGGCCCCGCCGGGGGCGCTGGGCCCAGTGGCGCATCGGTAGCCGTACCTGCTGTTCGGGCAGGAACGGGGCCTTGAGGTGCACGACCACTTCCCCCTCGCCCTGATCCGCCGTCGCCGTCTCCAGCAGCAGGTGCGCCATCTCCCGGCGTTCGTCGCAGTCCAAAGCGCCCCAGGTCGCCACGAAGTCCGCCAGCACGACGTGCACCCGCTGGGCGTCCTGCACCCGGCGTTCGCCGTTGGCGAGCCGCTCCTGCAGATGTCCGGCTTCCTCCTGCAGCTTGGCCTGCTCGACCTGCCAGGCGGCGCACTTGTGGTCGAAGCGGGCCCGCAGGTTCGGCTGGCGGGCGGCTTGCTCGATGAGCCAGTCCATCTGGCGGTCAAGGTCCCGCTGCCGCTTGTCGATCTCGCCGAGCCGCTTCCCGAGGTTGGCCCCGTCATCGTCCAGCAAGTGCTCCAGTTCGCCCCGGGCCAGCGCGGCGAACTCGGGAGTGCCCACCAGCCTCTGGAAGTAGTCAACAGTGGCCCGCTCGATCTCGTCGGCCCGGAGCATCACCCCCGGGCAGTCGGCGACACCAGCCGCCCAGCCGCGCGGGCACTGGTAGTAGCGCACTTTCGGATGGGTGGCCGCCACCAAGGGGCGGCCGCAGGCGCCGCAACGCAGGACCCCGCTGAGGAAGAAGGCGCTGCTGGCCCCCGGGTTGCGCCGGCGGGCCGCCCGGGTCTTCCGCTCCAGGATGGCCTCGAAGGTGGCGGGATCGTAGTAACGCTGGTCGAAATGAGCCCCGCGGGCGTGGGGCAGCTCACCGTCCTGGGGATTCGGGATGGTGACCAGGCCGGCATGCACCGGACTGAAGAGCACACTGCGCACTGCCCACACCGTCCAGATCAGGACCGCGCGGGGAGCCGGGGCGTGCTGCTCATTGAGGTGCCGGGCAATCCGCGTGACACCCCACCCGCGAAGATAGAGGTCCTTGATGGTTACCACCCACCGCCCCTCCTCCGGCACCGGGGCAATGCCCCGCTTGCCGTCCTCGGGGTACTCGTCGCGGCGCTGCAGCCGCCAGCCATAGCCGACCCTCCCGGTTGGCAAGTAGCCCGATCGAGCCCGGTGGGACAGGCCTTGCTTCACCTTCACCGCGGTCTGCCGCGGCTGGTGGGCGCTGGTGGCGGCCCGGATGCCGATGAGCAGACGATCGTCCGGACTGGCGGGGTCATACTGGCGTCCCGGGGTCACGATCCGCACGTCGTGCCGCGCCAGGTCGTTGACGAGCTGAGCGATCTCCAGCTCGTCGCGGGCCAGGCGGTCGAGGTCCTGCACCACGACATGGGTGACCTGCCCGGCGGCGATGGCCTGTAGCAGCCGCAGATAGGCCGGTCGCCCCCGTCCGTTGTCGCCCGCCTCCCGGCCGAGGGTGCCGCTGAAGCCCTCGTCCACGTATTCCTCGGTTACGTGCGCACCGGCGCCCCAGACCCGCTCGCACTCCGCGCGGCACAAATCCAACTGCGTCTCAATGGGCGACTGCCGCCGTTTCTGCTCCTCAGTGCTGACGCGGCAGTAGATGCCAACGTGAACGGCTTGACGGCGGCCATCGGTGCTGGGCATGACTACGACCTCCTCTGTGCTATTATTATATTACTGCAATTGATATTGTCAATATAGAGGAATAGACTATAGTAATTAGAATGATAATCTCTTGCCCTGATAGCCCTTGGGGCTCTCTGGTGGCGAGGGATCGTGCCGCACTCATCACTCAGGCTGCCGGGGGGCTGCCCCGACGGCGCTGTCTTGGCCCGCCAGCAGCGCGGCGTCCTCTTCCGGCAGCGCCTCCCGCTCCACGGCTCTCCGGAGGGCCGCACCGGCCAGTAGCCGGGCCGCCCGTCGCAATCTCTCTTCCAGCCCAAGCTTCAGTTCCTGATGCTTCCCCATCGCCGACCACCCTCTCTGTTCCAGATTCCGTGTCCGGCCCGCCAGCGGCATCCACTCCGGCGGCGGCCCGCGCGGCCCGGTTCCGTAGCGCTGCCCGAATGGCACCGAGGGCGAGGAGGCGAGCCGCCCGTTGCAGCCGTGCCTCCGGTCCAGTTGTGACTGCCTCCTGCCTCGCCATCGCCGCGAACCTCGCCTCCTCTCACCGTCTGGTTTCCCGGAACCGGCACCGCAGTTGGTGGTCCCCATCTGCCGCCGCTGTGGTCCGGGCCAGAGTCCAGTAAAAGGGGTGGAGGGCTTTCACCTGCATGGCTGGCGAAGATCGATAGCTGCACCTTGGCCTCGAGGCAAAAACGCCCGGTGTGGGCATCACCCGGTGAGGTAACTCATCCGTGAGGTTCATGGAAGCGATGTGGCAGTTGGGCAAGGTGGGGGGCAGCAGAGCAAGGCCGAGGGACCTATAGAAGGTATCGACGAGCGGTGCTGCGGAAGGGAGTTGCAGGCTTTGGGGCTGATCAGGAGACAGACAGGAGCCTATCGGTCCATGCCGTGGAGGGTCGCTGCGACAGGCTGATGTCCCGAGGCCCGAACTCCATCCGAGCGCCGCAGTCGGCTGAAGGTCAACGCGTGCGCTTCGGCTTCCGGGGCAAAGAGGCTGGCTGGTCGGCAGAGTCTGAGCGCCGACGTGTGGGGACCGCGCTCTTGGGGACGGACCTCTTGGCGGAAGCCTCCGGTCCCAGACTACGCAGCAAGTCCAGCGCCCTCACGGCCTGCAGCGGCGTATCGAGGAGGATGCCAGCACGCGCCAAGGCGTCCGCCAGTTGCCGCAGGCGTCTCAGCTCGGTGCGCTTCAGGCCCAGACTGGCACACAGATCGCGGTCTTCGCTCAGCGCTGTGACGCCCGGCTGTTGTGTAGTCGCCAGCGTCGCAGGACCGTCCGCATGTTGGAGGGGCGGGCTGGGGGAACCGTCGCCGATAAGAGCGCAGACCGCGAGGCCCAACGCGTCGGCGATGGCGATCAGGCTGTCCAGCCGCGGGGGCTGCGATCCCGTCTCAAGCCGGTACACCGTGGATGGTCTCAGGCCGGCGGTCCGAGCAAGCTCGCTCATCGACCACCCGCGGGCTTCTCTCTCCCGGCGCACGTTGTTCCGTAGGGGTGCCAGTCTGTCCATGGCTTGTCATTCCCTGTCGCGCGCAACTTCACCTGCTCGTACAGGCGGGAGGCAGCCTGTGGTGTCACGCCGGGTTGGGCGGATCTACCCGCTTCATTCTGTGCTTATAAAGATGGTATTGACAAGTCATTGCTTTTATGCAATGATAGCGCCGTCGGCCCGAACCAACGCTGTCGCTTGAGAGGTTCTACCATGCCGAAGTTCATCCATGTCGCTGACCTTCATCTGGATAGCCCGATGCGGGGGCTGCCGGACTATCCCGGGGCGCCGCTCGAGGAGATCCGCGGGGCGACACGCACCGCCCTGGAGAGGCTGGTCACCCTCGCGCTGGACGAGGCGGTGGACCTGGTGCTGATCGCCGGCGATCTCTACGACGGCGACTGGAAAGACTACCACACGGGCCTCTTCCTGGCCGCGCAGATGTCGCGACTGCGCGAGGCGGGGATCAAGGTTGTCATCGCCAGCGGCAATCACGACGCCGCCAGCCAGATTACGCGCCACCTGCAGTTGCCGGACAACGTCACCCGCCTGTCCACGAAGCACTCCGAGAGCATCGTCTTCGACGACTACGGCGTGGTCGTACATGGCCAGGGCTTCGATAGCCGCCATGTCACCGAGAATGTGGTTCCGGCGTACCCGGCGGCCCGGCCTGACTTGTTCAACATCGGGATGTTGCACACCAGTGCGGGCTGCACCGGGCACGATGAGTACGCCCCATGCCGCCAGCAGGACCTGCTGGACCGGGGTTACCAGTACTGGGCGCTCGGGCACATTCATCGCTACGAGGCGCTGTCTGCCGATCCGTGGATCGTGTTCCCGGGCAACCCGCAGGGCCGTCACAT
>CAZZDO010000370.1:0-5482 GCA_964653205.1 uncultured Armatimonadia bacterium
CTGGCGGGCGCCGGGCTTCACATCTGACGCAGCACTACAGGCGCAGCAGCCGCTCGGCGTTCTCGTGACTGATCTTCCGGAACGCGTCCGCACTGATCTTCCCCTCTGCCACCGCCGCGTGCAGATACGGCACGAGGGCCATCTCCTCGCTGGTCGTCGGGCCGGCGAGGTCGGTGGCGAACAGCAGGCGGTCCTGGAACTCCTCCATGAAGGCGTAGCCGAACTCGGGGTCGCGGCGGATGGCGTTGAAGCCGCTGCCGCCGGTAGCGGGGGAGAGGTCGGCGTGGAGGTTCGGGTAGTTGCACAGCAACTCGACGACCCGCCCCGGCGTGACGGGGCCCATCGGATAGCCGCGGCGGGTCTCCTCGGTCACGTCGGCGCTGATCTCGGCCCAGAAGGGCTGGGAGTGGCCGATGAACTGCAGGCGGGGGAACTTCTGCAGGGCCTGCTCCAGTAGCGGCAGGCCGAGATCGTCAATGAGCCCGTAGCAGACGCCCCTCTGATAGCCCAGATGGAATAGCACCGGCAGTTCGTTCGCCTCCGCGTGGCGGAACAGGTTCTCCAGCAGCGGGTCATCCAACGGCGTGTTGTAGGCCATTTCCCCGATGCCGCGACAGCCGTGCTCCTTGTAGAAGCGCATCAGGTGTCCCAGGTCCGCTTCCGGCGTGTTGGTCAACTGGGTCGGCAGGATGTTCATGAAGGGGACGAAGAAGTCGGGGTAACGTTCGCAGATGCTGAGGATCTCGCCGTTGCCCTGGATGTCATGGACGGCATCGCCGTAGATGCCCGGCAGGATCACCGCGCGGCGAATGCCGAGGGGCTTGAGCACCTCCATGGCGCGTTCGGGGGAGGGGTAGGTGCCGCCGCTGAGGCGCTCGGGTGAGATGTGGTCGCGCACGTGGACGTGGGTGTCAATGAAATAGGTGTCGGTCATGGTGCGTTCTCCCTCAACAGGCGCGTAGGCCCGCCGGTCCTCCGGCGGGCGGGAAGGCGGGCACCAACATCGTGCGCCGGGGGACCGGCGCACCTACGCGGCTAGCCTAACCCCAGCACCCGCTCCGCGTTCTTCCAGCCGATCTTCTCGTACGCCTCGCGGCTCAGCTTCCCCTCCGCCAGCGCGTCGTTGAGGTACGGGATCAACGTCAACTCGTCTTTGGGGCTGCAGATGTCCGTGCCGAACAGCAGGCGGTCCTGGAACTCCTCCATGAAGGCGAAGCCGAAGTCCGGGTCGCGGGCGATGGCGTTGAAGCCGCTGCCGGCGGCGGGGGAGAGGTCGCCGTAGAGGTTCGGGTAGTCGCGCATCAGCCGCACGACCGCGCCACCCGGGGTGACGGGGCCCTTGGGGTACGTGTTGCGCAGGTCCTCGGTCAGGTCGCCGCTGATCTCGGCCCAGAAGGGCTGGGAGTGGCCGAAGAAGAGCAGGTCGGGGAACTTCTGGAGCGCGCCCTCGAGGCCCGGCAGCCCCAACTCCTCGACGATGCCGTAGTAGCCCGTGGGCTCGGGCGCGAGGTGGAACGTGATCGGCAGCCTGCGCTCCTGGGCGTGGCGGAACAGGTTCTCCATCTTCGGATCATCAAAGCGCAGGCAGGCGCAGACCTCGCCGATGCCCTTGCAGCCGCGGGCCATCCAGAAGTCCATGAGGTGGCCGAGGTTGGCGTCGGGCGAGTTGGCAACCGCGCGCGGGTCCACGTTCATGAAGGGGATGAAGAACCCCTCGGACTCCTCGACGATGCGGATGACTTCGCCGAGGCTCTGGGGGATGTAGGAGCACTCGGGGTTGACGCCGGGCAGGATCACGGCATGGCGCACCCCGTGGGGCTTGAGCATGTCCATGAGTTGTTGGGGCGTGGCATAGGTGCCGCCGTAGATGCGCTCGGGGCCCTCGAAGTAGCGGGTGTGAACGTGGATGTCAACGAACATGGTGGTCTCCTTAGCTGCTCTCCTGCTCAACCGTCTCATACACCGCCGCGACATTCTCCACCGGCGTGTCGCGGTCCAGCGACCAGACGCACAGCGTGACTTGCGGCGCCGGGCGCGTATCGGTCAGGATTCCCTGGATGAGGCCGCGCACCTGCCCGGCGTCGCCGTCGCGCAGGGGGAGGGGGTCCACCAACGGCATCAGGTGCATGTCGGGCATGAGACGCGCGGCGTCGGCCAGGTCCGTGCCGGGGCCGAGTTGGATGCTGGTGACATGTGGCAGCGTCGCGAAGTCCCCCAGCAGATGCGACGACGGCCCGCACGAGTGGTAGCCTGCGACGGCGAACTGCGCGGCGAGGCGCTGGTTGACCGGCAGGACGACTTCGCGGTACGTGCGCTCGGACAGCAGCGAGGCGGAGCAGTCGCCGAGGTGGAGGCTCGTCAGCTTCGCCCCGACCACGTCGGCGAGGCGGCCGAAGACCGCCTGGTAGATGGCCCAGACCTGGTCGAAGATCACGCGCGCGGCGGCGGGGTCGGTGAGCATCTCGACGAACAGGCCCTGCCCGCGCAACTGGTGGGCGGTCGTGTAGGGCGTGTGGATGCCCATCAGGCCGGACTTGATCCCGAAGATGTCGGCTCGGTCGCCATACCGGCGCTGCAGTTCGCGGTACTGGGCGATGACGGCCTCGATCACGGGATGATGGGCGGCGGCGCGGGGGTCGAGGGCCTCGATCTCGGCGATGGTCAACCCGCTCCACGGCTCGCCGACGCTCTCGAGCGTGGCGTCCTCAGGGAAGCGCCACGACGCGCCCTGGGTGCCCAGGATCAGGTCAATGGCCTGGATGAAGAGCGAGGGGGAGGGGGAGGGGTCCGCGCTCCCGACGCCATGCCGCCCCCAGAAGTCATGCTGCAAGCGCCCCTCGACGCGCTCGACCTCGGCGCGGTAGGAGGGGTCGAAGTAGAACGCCTCGCCGTAGGTCACACCGGCGTGGCGGTGGTAGAAGGCGGGCATGAGGTTGAGGGAGATGGTGGGGGCGGGCATGGGCCGTTCGGAGGGGCCGCGCTTTAGCCGGCCCCAAGGTGATCTGCCTGAATCGGGGGCCGGCTAAAGCGCGGCCCCTCCGCGTCACTGTGGCGGAATGTACTCCACCTGCGGTAGGTCGCGGAAGTCCGCGTCGGACGTGAACAGCTTGGCCTCGAAGGCCTGCGCCGTCGCATAGACGATGGCGTCGGCCATCGCCAGGCCGTGCTGCAGGCTGACTTCGGCGGCCTCCAGGGCGAGTTGGTCGTCCAGCGGCACCAGTTGCGCTTCCTTCATGCGTGAGGCTACGCGGGCGGCCGCGTCCGCCGACACTTCCCGGTGCATGAACTTGCACACCTCGTACAGCACAACGGTCGGCACCAGGAGGTCGTCCGCCGCCAGGTGTCTGGCATACACGTCCGCCAGCGGCCCGTCCATCAGGTGCTGCACCCAGCCGGAGGAGTCCACCAGTGTCACAGGCGGTCCTCCTTCTCCCGCAGACCGCCAGCGTTGGCCCCCCGCGCAATCCCGCGCAGTTCCTCCAGCGTGGGCACGCGCACGAGTTGGATGCCACTCGCCGTAGCGATCACGCTGAGCTTCTGGCCGGGCTTGAGGCCGATGCGCTCGCGCACGTCCTTGGGGATGACCACCTGGTACTTGCTGGATACGGTCGTTTGTGCCATCGTTCCTGCCTCGTAAAACGCCAACATGATTGATACGCATATGATACTACCTCTCGGCAAGCACGTCAACGAGGTAGGCAGCTATCCAGTGACTCAATACCCCCCATACCACCGCGCCAGCGCCTGGACCCTACAGAAGTCCCCGAAGCTGATGTTCTCGGGCACTGAGTGGTCGCTGTGGAAGATGTAGCCCCCGTTCTCCTTGAGGAGCGGCAGCTTCTCGGCGATCTCCTGCTCGGTGGCGGCGCCGTCGGTCCAGTTGCGCACGTCGAAGCCGCCCTCCAGCACCAGCTTGTCCCCGAACTCCCGCTTGAGCTGTAGCGCGTCCATGCCGGCCTTCTGCTCCAGAGGGTTCAGCGCGTCTATCCCGATCTCGACGAACTCGGGGACCAGCTCCATCACATTGCCGCAGGAGTGCAGGTGGGTCTTTACGCCGCGGTCGTGGCACCAGTCCACCATGCGCTTCATCGCCGGCTTGACGATGCGGCGGTACATGTCCTTGGAAAACAGCAGCCCGTTGCGGTAGCCCAGGTCGTCGGGCCAGCGGACGCAGTCGAACGTGTAGCCCTTGTCCCACATCATCCCCAGCAGGGCGATGTCCAGCTCCAGACAGGTGTTGATGAAGTCCTGGCAGAACTCGGGGTTGTCGGCCAGGGCCATGAGGGTGCGGTCGTAGCCGACCACCCAGCTCGCCATCACGTCATAGCCGAACCACGTGCCGAACTGGATCCAGGCGCCGCTGTTGCGCCACGCCGGGTGGTGCTCCTCCAGGAGCTTCCAGTTGATGCGGTCGGGGTCGGGGGTCATGCGCTGCTTGATCTCCGGCCAGGTGTCGGCGGTGATCTTGAAGTCCAGGAACTCCGGGACGCTGCCGCGGTGCGTCCAGTTGCGCATGGTCGCGCCCCAGGTGGTCGTGTGGATGCGGTACTCCTCGGTCTCTTCGACGGTCTCGACGGGGAAGCGGGGGCTGTTGTCGGCCTGGTAGCCGGCGATGTTGTCCCAGCCGAAGAAGGCGTGGGGCGAGACACCCTCGGGCAGGCCCTCGCGGCGCCAGCGCTCGACGGTGGGGCTCCAGGGGGAGTCATGGATCGGCACGCGGTCGGGCTCTTCGTGGTTGAAGACGCGGGTCATGCGCTCGTGGGTGGTCATGGTTGTTCCAGGGGTCAGGAATCGGGATTCAGGTATCAGGAAACGGCCAGGACCTCGGCCGTGGCCGCGAAGACTTCCTCGGGCGTGATCAGGTCCATGCAGTCGGCGCCGCGGGGGCAGTCCCGGGCGTGGCGGATGTAGCAGGGCGCGCAGTCGAGGGCCGTCGTGAGCTTGCGGCCGCGGCCGAAGATGGCGATCTCCCGGGGCGGCGTGGGGCCGAAGATGCCGACCACGGGGGTCTTCATGCCCACCGCCGCCTGCAGGCCGAAGGCGTCGCCGCTGACGACGCAGTCCAGCCGGGACAGGAAGGCGCAGAACTGCAGGATGGCATGGTCGCAGCCGGAGTCCACGGCGCAGTCGCCGGCGCGGGCGAGGATCTCGGCGTTGCGCGCGACTTCGGCCGGGCCCCCCAGCAGCACGACGCGGGCGCCGAGCTGCTCGTGGAGCATCCGGGCCAGGCGGGCGAAGCCGTCAATCGTCCACTGCTTGGTCTCGAAGCGGGTCGCGTTGCCGCCGGTGTTCAGGCCCACGAGCGGGGGCCGGCTGAAGCGCGGCCCCTCCGGCAGGCCCAGGGCCCACGCGAGGTCGTCGGCGTAGGCGAAATCCTGCGGCGAGGGGCAGACGAGGTACTCTTCGCCTTCGTACGGCAGGTCGAGCAGATCGAAGTAGAACTCGTGGATGGGGCGGTCATTGGCGCGGAAGCGCAGGTCGT
>CAZZDO010000371.1:0-5455 GCA_964653205.1 uncultured Armatimonadia bacterium
TTGTACCCCGCCCATCCCGTTGGGCTGGTGGCAAGAGGGGCGGGGTACAAGCCCCCGCCCTACAGAACCCCTCACTCCTTCGCCGTCACCACCCGCACCCCGTACGCCGGGATCGGGGCCTCCAACGGCAGCTTCTTGCCGCTCACCGGGTCCGAGGCCGTCGCCTCACGCCATCCCGGCGGTAGCGTCACAACGGGCGTCAGTGCCTCGTCCTTGAAGTTCATCAGGATCAACAGCCGCTCGCGCCCGCGGCGATAGGCCAGCCAGTCATCCTCCGGCAGCCCCTCGACCTTCACGTCCCCGTCGCAGCGCTGCCCCTTCGTGAAGACCTCCTCATGGCGCGCCAGCACCGCTGCCGCCTCGGACGTGTAGTAGAACGCCCCGCCGTCCATCACCGGCAGCCACCAGATGAGTACGCCCACGCCGCCGCTTTCGAGGCACTGGCGCAGCAGGCGGTTGCGCCACGTCAGCGGGTTGGGCGCGGCGCCGGAGGTCGTCGTCGCCGACAGGTAGTACATCTCCCCGCCCATGAACGGCACCGGCGCCAGCGCCTTGATCGTCTCCTGGATGGCCGCACGCGGCCCGTTGTAGCCGGCGATGCCCAGGTCAATGTGGGGCGCCATCAGCCGCCAGTCCACGCCGTAGTGCTCCTGGGTGAAGCGGCTCTGCGTGCCGCTGTAGACGCTGAACTCGATCCCCGGGCAGCCTCGCTTGCACCCGTCGCGCACGTGCTTGACCAACTCCGCGTTCTGGGCGCACCGGAAGGCCGTCCAGGCGTCGCGGTGCTCCCGGAGGATGACCTGCGGCGTCAGCGCCACGTCCGCCGCCAGCCCGGCGGCCTGGCGGAACGCCGCGAAACAGCGCGGGCAGAAGCAGTAGGTCGGTGGGTCCACGACCGGGTCCTCGACGTCCAGGTCGGCGCCCTGGTACTTGCCGTTGCTGACCCTGGCGGCCATGTCGTCTTCGAGGCACTGCAGCGCGTCGGGGGCCTCGTTCAGCAGCCACGTCGGGCACAGGCGGTTGACGCTGGGCTTGCCGGAGTACTCGAGGGCCACGACCTCGGGGCGCTCCTTGAGCAGGTCGCGGAACTTGCTCGGCGGCCCGAAGGGGAGATAGCTGAGGCTGATGATGCTCTCATGCGCTCCCCGCCGACGCAGGAGCCGCACGACCTCATTGTCGGCGCTACCGTAGTTGGCGATCATCCCCGAGCGCCAGAAGTTGTCCGCCAGCGCCGCCAGCACTTGCGGGTCCGAGAACTGCTCGCCGTAGTAGCATGGGGTGATCTTGATGTGCCGGGGCCGCACGCCCAGCAGCGGCGGCAGCACGTGCACCGTGAGCGGCTGGGCCACCTCCGTCACGTTGCCCCCGGCCGTCTCAAAGTACACGAGCATCTGGTCGGCGCCTACGGGGGCCTTGTCCGCCACCTTGAACAGCAGCGACGCCAGCGGCACGTACTTGTCGGACACGAGGTTCTCGGCCTTCGCGTCCATCTCGACGACGTACTCCGCGCCGCCCTCGACGTGCACCACTGGCTCTTTGGGGATCCAGAGGGCGTCCTGGACCTTGATGCGCTCGGGCACGCAGACGATCTTGAGCCCCTTGCTGCCGTCCTTGCCGTAGCCGGGCTTGATGCGGCTGTCTTTCCACTCCTCGCCCTCGAAGTCGCCGACCTTCAGCAGTTCCTCCTTCGCCCCCTTGCGCCGCACGGTGATGTTGTCCACGTGGAAGGTCCCGGTGATGCCGCGGTCCTGCCACTTGATGACCAGCGGGTGCAAGAGCGTCGCGTCCTGCGGGGCCTTGAAGGTCCCGGATAGGTGCAGCCAGTCGAAGGTGCCGCCGGCCTGCAGGCCGGGTTGGTAGCACACGGTGCCGCCGGCATTCCCCCAGCGCAGCGACAGCTCCAGCCCGCGCCCGGGCAACAGGTCGTACCGGGCCGCATGGACGTTGTCGCGCCCGGCGGGGATCTTCGTGACCGTCCTGGGGGCCGCGCCCTCCGAGTCATCGGCCGCCACGTAGCTCAGGTAGGGCGGCGTCTGCAAGCAGAGCCGGTAGCCCTCGATCGGCAAATCGCCGGGGCGGGGGAGGAAGGGCTTGACGCGCTGGCTGGTGCCGGCCGGCAGCCACACCTGGTTTGTGCCCGGGAAGAGCCGTCCGCTCGGCGATGGCACCCACAGCCCGCGCCGGAAGTAGACCGTCCGCGCGCCCGCGTCGGCCGCCCACACGCCCTGCCCCACGCGCTGGGCCGGCGCGAAGCCCTCCTTCACATAGGCGGCCTGCCAGCCCTCGGGCGGCGCGGCGGTGCGGCAGAACCACCGCTCGTCGGCTGGCAGACGCTGCGCGCCGAGCGTGATCTCGGGCTTGATCCAACCGCTGCCCGTGGCGACGATCGTGAGGAGGTTCAGCCCGTCGTGAAGGTCGAGTTCAGCGCCGGCGAGCGGCTGCCCGTCCAGGAAGGCCTGACACCGCACGCCCGGCGCTTGCGTGAGCGTGAGTTGCCCGCGGCTCAGCCCGATGCTCACACTGCGGCGCGGCGAGGCGACCCAGTCCCGCCCCCCGCCCTTCAGGGCCCACTCATAGGCGAACTGCCCGGCCTTGACGGCCTCCGGGGGCAGTGTCACCGCCGCCGCCAGCTTCACCTTGCCCTCCGCGAGCTTGAGCGGGAACGTCTGCTCGCCCAGACTCGTCTTGTCCGCGAAGAAGCGCAGGCTGGTGGACAGGTCGGCCACCGGCGGCGCGAGGACCGCCATGCGCAGTTGCCACTCGCCGGCATCGGCGGGGGCGAATGCCGCCTCGCGCACGGCCGGCCCCGCCGGGGCGAAGACCAGTTGGCCGAACTGCGCGCGGTCGTTGAACGCGCCCTGCAGCCCCGACCACGTCGAGTTCTCCTCGACGGCCTTGCGCTCGCGGCAGAAGTTGGCGTGCCAGCTCTGGCCGGCCAGACTCGCCACGCCCAGTGTGCCCAGCGGCACGGCGCACTCGACGAGGTAGCGGTCCGCCAGGCGCTTGGCCGCCGCGCGCCATTCGCCGTTCCAACTCACGTCACCGTTCCGGCCCTCCCACCGGGTCCCGATGGAGTTGGCCGCAAGCTGATAGAGGGTCCCGCCCGGCAGATCGAGGAAGATCTCGACGCAGTCGTCGCCAAAGACGCTGCTGTCGTGGGCCGTGCACTCGGCCCGCACCTTGTCCGTCTGCTGCAAGGCCGGCTCCAGGAAGCGGTCGAAGCACTCGAAGGCCACGTACAGGTGGCCGTCATCCCAGCAGACCCGCGCCTGCGAGACGGCATCGAGCGCTCCGCCGTCCGCCGGCACAAACGGGCCGCACACGGTCGCCTGCTGCCAGCACGGCTCATCGAGAACCCCGTCAATGGTCGGCGGGCTCGCGGCGCGGTAGGCGGTGACGAGGGCCGCCGGGAAGACCAGTGCCGGCGCGAGTGCGGCCAGCGCGAGCAGGGCGAGCGGGGTGGCGTGGCGTAGCATGGCGACGGACCTCCGGGCGGTGACAGGCTGACGGGAGGTTTGTCCGAACACAGGCCGCCGACCTGCATGGCGCCGCGTCCCTCCGGCGCGGACAAAGACAAGCGGGAGGCCCGCTGGGGGCCTCCCGCTCGTTGTCGGCGCTACGGATGCGACTACCCGAGAATCTGGTCCACCTCGTCCTGGTCCACATCCATCACGTACTTGATGCCGGTCAGTTCGGCGGCTTCGCGGGTCAGGGCGAAGATGTCGTCACTGTTGATGTGCTCGAGCCCGAACTTGCGGGCCCCGCACATGAGCTGACGCAGGCCCTGGGCCACGCGCATGTAGAAGTGGTAGACGCCCATGCCGCCGGCGGGCAGTTCCTCCAGGCGCGGTCCCAGCTTCTCCTTGAGTTCGTGGTACATCACGAAGATGCTGTCCAGGCGCGAGCCGTAGCGCGAGTGCAGCTTGTCCAACTCACCGGCCGCCACGCCCTTGGCGATGTTCTTGGCCACGTGGGCGGCGCAGATCGGCGCGCGGGCCATGCCCACGGCCTTCACGTACGGCGCCCCGAGCGCGATCGCCTTGAAGGCCTGGTCCTCGAAGGCGATGCCGCCGGCCACCACGAGGTCCGGCACGTACTCGCCGCGCTGGGCGAGGCGGTCCATGTACCCGCGCGCCAGCGTGATCATCTCGATGGGCGGCAGGCCCCACTCGTTCATCATGCGCCAGGGGCTCATGCCGGTGCCGCCGCCCGCCGCGTCAATGGTCAGGACGTCAATCTTGGCCACGGACGAGTACTTGATCGCCCGGGCCAGATCGGCCGGCCGGTAGGCGCCCGTCTTGAGCAGCACGTACCGCGCCCCCATGTCGCGCAACTCCTGCACGCGCTGCATGAAGCCCTCCTCGGTCACCATGCCCACGCGCGAGTGCCGCTCGAACTCCTTGATGGCGCCACGCTCATAGGCCTCCTGCACGTGCACATCGTCCGGGTCGGGCAAGACGACGTAGCCGCGGCGCTTGAGGCGCTGCGCTCGGGCCAAGGTGTGCAGCTTGACTTCGCCCCCGATGTTCTTGGCGCCCTGCCCCCACTTCAGCTCCGCGATGGTGCAGCCCAGCTCCTGCAGGCCGTAGCGCATGACGCCCAGGCGGCTGTCCTCGACGTTCTCCTGCAGCACGATGCCGCCGTAGCCCTCCTCCTGCCAGTCGCGGAACGTGCGGATGCGGTGTCGCAGCTCGGGCGACTGAATGACCTGGGGAACCTCGTCCTTGGAGAACTCGGCTTCATCGTCCATGCCGCAGACGTTCTCGCCAATGGTGAGCAGCGTGCCGGTCATGGCTGCGCCGGACGATAGGCCGTCCCAGTTCTTGGCGGCGATGTCGGTGCTGCCCAGGCCGGGGATGGTGAAGGGCAGCTTCAGCTTGATGCCGCCGTCATGGCCGAGGTTCACGCTCAGGCTTACGGCCGGGAAGATCGCGACATCGCTGTCGGCGGCGATGCCGACCGCGCCGACCGCCGTGCCGTTGATGTTGAAGGATGAGTAGTCAACCGGATAGTCCTTTTCGGCGCCCGCGGTCACGTTGCCGAACGGCTGGGGGTAGATCGCCTCCGACGCCCGGTAGGCAGACGTACCCACCTCGCAGTAGCCCGGACAGCCGTCCAGACAAGTCGCACACATCCCGCTCAGGCGGGAGAAGTTGCGGCTGGTGCGCAGATGGGTTTGGGTTGCGGCGCTGGCATTGGGAACGGAATAGGCCATGGGGTCTGCCTCCTCGTGGTGGTCGCGGCCGAAGCCGATGGAGACAAGAGGATAGCCATTGCGACCAAGCACGTCAAGCGGCGCAACCTCGCCAGCCGCGTCCTGGGCAACGCGAGGCCGAGAGCGCCAAGCGTTCGTGCTGGATGCAGGCGGGAGGCGGGCGCCGGCGTTCACGCGGCTACATGCTTGACGCAGTTATGGACGCCAAGCTCCACCTGCGGCATAATGGAGCCATCGTGT
>CAZZDO010000372.1:0-1365 GCA_964653205.1 uncultured Armatimonadia bacterium
CTAGCCTCGGAGCTGGGGATGGGGGCTTACACCTACTCGGTGTGGTACATGACCCCAGGGTATGGAACGCCGACGCGCTGGGAAGCCGGAGCCCGGCACAATGAAGGCCGCAACTTCCTGTTCTGTGATGGCCATGCCAAGTGGATCAAGGAGTACTGCGCCGCCGGGACCCCCGCCGGGACGGTGCTGACCGCATACGCCAACAACGGGGTCTACTCAGACCCGAACATGCAGTAGGACCTGCCATCCCCGCCCCTCCATATTGTGACTGGCGCCTTCCGCCGTCTCCTCCGCCCGGCCTGTCGCCCCTGTACAGGCCGGGCGTTTTTGCGCTATGATGCCCGTGGCCCCATGTTCGACTCCCACGCTCACCTTAACGATAGCCGCTTCGCCGCCGACCGGCCTGAAGTGCTCCAGCGCGCCCGCGAGGCCGGCCTGAACGGCTTTGTCGTGGTCGGATATGACCTGCCCTCCAGCCAGGTGGCGCTTCAGTTGGCCGAGCAAGAGCCCGATATCTGGAGTGCAGTGGGCGTGCATCCACACGATGCCGCCGACGTGACGCCCGAGGTGCTTGATGACTTGCGGAACCTGGCGGCGCACGAGCGAGTCGTAGCCATCGGGGAAAGCGGGCTGGACTACTACCGCAACCTGTCGCCGCCGCCGGTGCAGCGGGAGGTGTTCGCGCAGTTCATCGGCCTGGCGCAGGAACTTGGCTTGCCGCTGATCGTGCACTGTCGGGAGGCGCAGGAAGATTGCCTGCGGGTGCTTGACGAGCACCGCGATCCCGGGCAGACTGTCATCATGCACTGCTTCGCGGGAGGGATGGACTTCGCGCGGCAGTGCCTGGAACGGGGCTTCTACCTGGGCCTGGCCGGAACGATCACCTACCCGAAGGCGTTTGCCCTTCGGAAGATCGCGGCCGAGGCGCCGCTTGAGCAACTGCTCATCGAGACCGACTGCCCGTGGCTGCCCCCTCAGGGGCATCGCGGGCAGCGCAATGAGCCGGCGCACGTCCGGCAGGTGGCCGAAGTGGTGGCCCGGGAGCGGGGCATGAACGTGGACGAAATCGCCTCGCAGACCGAGGGCAACACCCGACGAGCGTTCCGGATCACAGGAGACATGCCTTGATCGCTGCCATCATCCAGGCCCGCATGGGCGCCACCCGCCTGCCCAACAAGCCGACGGTTCCCATCGCCGACCACACGCTGTTGGGGTGGACCATCCTGGCCGTGAGGGCCAGCCGGCTCGTGGATGAGGTCGTCGTGGCGACCACGGTTAGCCCGGATGACGACCAGGTTGAGGCTCACGCCCGCGAGTATGGCGCGCACGTGTTCCGCGGCAGCGAAGACGATGTACTCGACCGCT
>CAZZDO010000372.1:1465-5420 GCA_964653205.1 uncultured Armatimonadia bacterium
CCGCTGGGCGTGCAGAGCGAGGTCTTCACGACGGCCGCCATGGAGGCCAGCGTGGCCCTGGCTGACCTGCCCACCGACCACGAGCACGCCACCCCGGCCCTGCGACGCCACTACCCGCGCTTCAGCGTGCTGTCGGTGCTGCCGCCGCCCGAGCTGAACCGGCCCCAGTACCGGCTCTGCGTGGACGATCAGGACGACCTGGCCGTCGTGCGCGAGATCTTCGACCGTGTGCCCCATCCGGCGGACCAGCCACCGGACTTGCTGGATGTCTGCCGCCTGCTGGACAGCGACGCCGCGCTGCGCGAACGGAACGCGCGCACCGTGCAGAAGTACAAGACCGGCAAGGACATCGCGGTCCAGGTGCCGACGGTGACCATGCCGCTGTCGTACCGCGATGAATACACCCGCCAGGCCCGCGCGGCCGAAGCCTGACGCGCTCGCCCGCAACCGCCCTCACGGCTTGACCCGATGCGCTACACCCCCCTGCTGCTGGTGTTTGCCGTTGCGCTGCTGGCGTTCGCGCAGGTGGCCGGCCACGACTTCCTCTCGTGGGATGATGACGTCTTCTTCACGCAGAACCCCCATCTGCAGCCCCCGACCGCCGAGTCCCTGAGGACCTACTGGACCGGGCCCTACGCACACCTATACGCCCCGGTGACATACACGGCGTGGTGGGCGCTGGCGCGGGTGTTCGGAACGGCAGGACCGGGGGGCCAGTGGCTCGTCAGTCCGGCGGTCTTCCATCTGGCCAGCCTGCTCGCACACCTGATCGCGGTGGCGCTGGCCTACGCGCTGCTGCTGGCGCTGATGGACAGCCCCTGGGCTGCCGGCGTTGGGGCCGCGCTGTTCGCCGTCCACCCACTGCAGGTGGAAGCGGTGTCGTGGGCGTCCGAACTCAAGGACTTGCTCGGGGGGATGTTCGGGCTGCTGGCGGTGCTGCTGTACGTGCGGGTGCGCCGGGCGGAGGCGAGACAGTGGGTTCCCTACGCGTTTGCCACCCTCGCCTTCGTGCTCGCGATGCTGTCGAAGCCAAACCTGGTGGCCTTGCCGCTGGTCGCCGTGGCGGTGGACTTGCTGCTGCTGCGGACCGCGCCGCGGCGCGCGCTGCTGGCGGTGGCGCCGTGGCTGGGGTTGGCGCTCGCTCATGCGCTGCTGACGCGCGCCGTGCAGCCGCCGGCGCCGGTGCTGACGCTCCCCCTGTGGCAGCGGGGGTTTGTGGCCGGTGATGCCCTCGCGTTCTACCTCGCGAAGCTGGCCTGGCCGCTGCGCCTGGCGGCGGACTACGGCCGGCAGCCGGCGCGCGTCGTGGCGCACTGGTGGGGCTACGCGACATGGCTGGCCCCGGCGGCATTGCTTGTGGCGGCCGTCATCCTGCGCGGCCGCTCGCGCTGGGCGCTGCCGGGGCTGCTGTGGTTCGGCCTGGCGCTGCTGCCGGTGCTCGGGCTGCTGCCCTTCGACTTCCAGCAGTACTCCACGCCCGCGGATCATTACGCCTATCTGGCGCTGTTCGGCCCGGCGCTGGCGCTGGCGGGTCTGGCGCTGCACCTGAAGGGCTTCTACAGGCGCCTGCCGGTCGTGCTGCTGGTGGTGCTGCTGGCGGCGCAGAGCGGCCTGCAGACGATCACGTGGGCGAACAACGAGGTGTTCTGGAGGCACACGCTGGAGGTCAACCCGCGCAGCTTCCTGGCGCACAATAACCTGGGGGCGGTGTACGCTGTGGCAGGCAAGCTGCCCGAGGCGGCGACCCAATTCGAAGCGGCGCTGCAACTGCATCCCGACGACGCGGATTGCCTGGTGAACCTGGGCATGGTGAGGTTCCAGTTGGGTCAGGGGGAGCGCGCAAAGGAGTTGCTCGAGCGCGGACTACGCATGCGCCCGGGGGATCCCAAGGCGCACCTCCTGCTGGGTCTGATTGCGCTGCAGCGCGAGGACTACCAGACAGCTCTCGCCCACCTTGAGCCACTGGCCGCGTCGGATGCGCGGGACCACATCGCTCGCACTCACCTGGCGGAGGCGCTGGCGGGGCTGGGGCGCCGAGACGAGGCCCGGGCGCTGCTGGAGGGAGTCCTGCAACAGGCGCCCGGCTATCCCCCGGCCGAGGAGGCGCTCAAGCGCCTAAAGCGGTAGCGGCGCGATTCATCGCGCCCCAGAGCCGTAACGCCGGCGCGGGCGCGATAAATCGCGCCGCTACGGGTCCTGTCAGTTCACGAACATCTCGTACTCTTCGAGGTTGACGGGCACCGGGCCGCCGGTGCGGATGGACTGGATCGCGCGCACGCTCAGGTACGTCGCCTTGGCGCCCGCCTGCTCGTCAATCGGTGACGGCGTGTCGTTGACGATGGCGTCCACGAAGGCATCAAGCAACTGGTAGTGGCCCTTGTCCGGAAACAGGTCCGGCCAGACCTTCTTGCCGCTCTCGGCGTGGACCTCGGCCCGGCGCTGCAGCTTCTCGATGTAGCCGCTCAGGCCGCCCTGCTGCCCGGCCTCGGGGCAGCCGTCGAACTGCAGCGGGAAGGTCGTGCGTTCCGTCCCCGCCGCTCCCCAGACCTCCGTCTCCACGAAGCACAGGTTGCGGAATAGCGCCGCGTGGTCCATCAACTCGAACAGCTCCTTGGGGTACTCAAAGGTCCCCACGGGGCTGAACATGATGCAGGCGCGATGCCCGAGCGAGGCGGTGCCGCGCGGCGGGAAGTCCAGCGAGATGATGTGCGACAGGCGCGTCGAGCCGGTGGCGTACACGCGCGTGGGCGTGTCCTCCAGCAGCCAGCACGCGAGGTCGAGCCAGTGGCAGGTCTCGCCGATGATCTGCCCGCCGCCCGTCTCCCAGTCCAGATGCACGGGGCGGTAGGTGCTGCTCTCGTCATTGATGCGGATCATCAGCATTGAGGCTGCTTCCTCGGGCAGCACGGGCCGTTTGGCGTCTTCGACGAACTGCCCGGCCGAGACGGTCGGAGCGTTGCGGTGGGCCATGTAGCGCTGCTTCATGTGCTGCATCGAGGGCGAAAAGCGCCGGTTGTAGTCCACGCACAGCTTCGTGCCGGCACGCTTGACGGCGCGGACGATCTCGTACGACTCCTCCAGCGTCATCGCCATGGGCTTCTCGCACAGCACGTGCTTCCCGGCTTCGAGCGCGCCGATGACCATCTCGAAGTGCACGTCGTGGGGCACCGAGAGGATGATGAGGTCAATCTCGGGATCGGCGAAGACCTTCGCGGCGTCCGCCTCGGCCTTGCGGGCCCCGAAGTCGCGGACCGCGCCCATGCGCTTGTCTTCCGAGCGGCTGCACGCGGTGACAAGGTCCACGCGCGGGTTCTTCACGCAGTTGGGGAAGTGCTCGGAGCGGGCAAAGGCCCCGCTGCCGATGACGCCGACACGTACCTGATCCATGCTTGGCTCCTTCAGTCTCGATGCCCGGACAACGTTTTCACGGTGATGGCGACTCGTACGACTTCTCCCGCACGACCTTGTACTCGTTGTCCTGCCACTGGAACTCGACTTCGCCGATGAACTCCGACTGCGGGGGGCCCGCCATGAGCACGACTGTCTTCCAGTCGTCGCTATGGCTGACCACCTTGATCACCCAGTCCTTCTTGCACAGTGCGCGCATCTGCGCAATCGCTGCCTTCTCCGAGGGGCCTTCTCCCCCACTCGTGGAGCTGTCGTCCGGCTTCGTGCCGGACGTGTCGTCGCCATCCTCGGCCTTCGTCGCGGCGGAGTCATCGCCTGACGACTCCTCCTTGGCTTCGCTCGTCGCGGACTCCTGAGGCTTGGGCAGCTCAATGCCCTTGACTTCTTCCTTGACCCGAGCGGTCAGGTACGCCGCGCCGCCAAGGACTGCCCCGATGACGATGATGACGAGCAGGCACCCGCAGCCGAGCAGGATCCACAGCCACGGGGACGTGCGTCTGCGTCCGGGCGGGGGTGGCGAGGCGTAGCCGGCGGACGGCGGGACAGC
>CAZZDO010000373.1:0-5309 GCA_964653205.1 uncultured Armatimonadia bacterium
GCGCTTCGCAGCCAATTCGCCTTAAGTTAGCGCGTATGGGGCTTGTACCCCGCCCCGTGAGCCACCAACCCGACGGCTGGGCGGGGTACAAGCCCCCGCCCTACAGAACGGCCCGCCCGTCCGAGTCGCAACCCCCAGCCGCGTAGGTGGGTTCGTCCTCGAACCCACACTGTCTGCGGGTTCGGGGACGAACCCGCCTACGCGGTGGCCGCTACGTCCACAGCGACTTCGTGTCCTCGCTGACGTCGTCCTTGAACAGCAGGATCAGGATCGCCTCGCCCATCGCGTAGGCCAGCCCCACGAACGTCACCCACATGAACCACACGCACAGCCCGAAGGCGTACGTGTACAGCAGGAACGCCGCCACCAGCCAGGCGGTGACCTTGTTGGCCCACGTGTGCATCGGCGCGCGGCGCAGCCAGCACAGGATCATCTCCACCACGAACAGCACGATCAGGATCGCGATCAGGTGCCAGTAGTGGGTGTAGATCTCCGGCCGCAGCAGCCACAGCCAGAACGGCTGCGAGATCTGGATCGTGTTGTCCGCGACGCTGTCGAGCACCGCCCCCTGCTTGCTCTCGAGGTGGTACGTGCGGGCGATGACCCCGTCAATGGCGTCGGTGAACCAGGCAATCGCCAGGACGATCACGAACGCGGTAGGCGCGTGCAGCAGCGCCAGCACCCACAGCACCGCCACCAGGCACAGCCGCGTGATCGTCAGGGCATTGGGGATGTCGCGCACGCTCATGGCATCCTCCCGGGGCTGCGGCGCACCGGCTCACCAGCGCACGAGCCGCACGTGGCGTATCTCCAGCCAGATGTCGTTCTCCGGCGTGTTGCCACCGATCATGAGGCCCTTGATGGCGTCCAGGTCCAGCTTGCCGTCCGCATCCGGCGGCGAGAAGCTACCCCACGCCAGATCCGCAAACCTGAGGGTCGCCGTCTTCCATTCCGCCGTGGAGGGCATTGGCCCGCACAGGTAGTTTGAGCCGCCCGCCTCGATCACCTGCAGCCGCACCGTTGTCTTGGGCGCAGCCGCGTGGCAGCGGTAGTCGAAGGCGAGGCCCTGCCACGCCGAGAAGTCGCGCGGCGGGTCGAACTCCACGCGCGGATAGCACCAGCGGTCGCCGGCCGCCGTGAAGTGGATGCCGAAGCGCACACCCTCATCGCCCTCCGCAATCTCCATGTGGCCGTTGCCAGAGATGTTCTTGATCCACGCCGCAGCCCCGTCCAGCTTGAGGTCCTCGCTGGCCGCCGGGGGGATGCGGCTGAAGTCAAAGCGCACGTGCGAGACGGAGGGCGCGACCTTCAGCCCCTCGAACCGCGGCTGGACCGTCAGCTTCAGCAGGCCCACCGCCGCCTTCCCCGGCGTGACGGTGAAGGCGGCAACGGCCCGGCCCGTCGGCTCCAGCGTCACGGCCGCTTCCGCCGGCTCGACCTGCCACCCCTCCGGCGCCGCCACGGCCAACGTCCCCGACACAGCCTTCTCGGTGAAGTTGTAGGCCTCGACGGCATGCTTGCACGCTTCGGCGCTCACAAGGTAGCAGTCGCCGTCCTTGTCCAGCGCATCGGTCTGCAACTGCCCGCGCACGATGACCGGGCAGGGGTGGTTCGCCGGGAGCTTCCCCGGCCGGCGCACCGGGCCGCCCAGCTTCGCGACGATCCCCTCCCCCACCCCGAACACGTACTGCGCCGCAGGCCCGACCGCCAGCGCCAGTTGCCCCCCCTCTGTCGCCACCTCCCGCCACTTGCCGTACAGGTCGGCGACCGTCACCTTGGACGCCGCCACATCGAGCTTGATGTCCTGCGCCTTGTCGGCCCACACCACCAGCACCCGCTGCGGCCCGTTCTGGAAGGCCAGGGCCGTCACCTCGGGCGCGTCAGCCGGCTTGAGCTGCCCCAGGTAGCGCGCCTCGCCCAGCAGGTCCACCGCGGCGGCGATGGCCACGCACGCCGGTCGGGGCGACAGGTCGCGGTGGACGCAGCCGAACTGCACGCCGTTCTCCAGGTAGTAGGGGAAGACGAAGAAGAAATGCCGGTCCGTGCCGCCCGCCAGCGACAGCGCGAAAGAGCGGGGGATGAACTCCGCCTGCCGGCGCTCGTCGCTGAGCTTCAGTTCCCCGCCGGGCTCGGTCGCTGCCAACCGGATGCCCGCCTCGGTCAGCCACACCGGCCGGCCCGCCGCGCCGAAGGGCTCCAGCAACTCCAGGTAGCGCTGCAGCGCCCCGGCATACGCCTCCGGCCGCGCGTAGATGTGCCAGTTGAAGATGTCGAAATAGTCAGCCGCGCCCGCTTCCATGACCCCGCGGTCAAACTCGCAGGCGCCCCGGCAGAACGACCCGATCAGTACGGGCAGTTCCGGGTCCACGGACTTGAAGCCCAGGTAGGCGGCCTTCAGCACGCCCGCATAGGTGTCACTCAGGTCCGGCCAGAAGCCGATGTCGGGCTCGTTCCAGACCTCCCACGCGTTCACCTGGCCCCGGTACTGCTCGGCGGTGCGCCGCGCGAAGCGGTACACATCGCGCAGGTCGGCGGGGTTCTTGGTGTGGTCCTTGCCGGCGTGGGTCCAGCCGGGGCTGTCATGCCAGATCTGGTAGACGCGGACGCCCTGCTTCGTGTACGCGGCGGTGATGGCCGGGTACTGGCGCACGTCCAGCTTCCCCTCCTCCGGTTCGGTCGCGCCCCATGAGAACCGCTCACGCACCCACCCCATGCCCATCATGCGCAGCATGCGGGCCACGGTGTCGAACTGCTCGGGCTTGGTCAGCCACGCCGCCGCCGCGTCCACGTTCAGCGGCCCGGCGGCATGGTCCCGGCCGGAGTGGTCGGTCACGACGCCGAGACACAGCTTGGCGGACGCGCCGCCGCTCTCGCACGTGAACTCGTAATACCCCTGCGGCAGCGCCGGCAGCTTCGCCTCGGCGGCGCCATTCACTGGCGTCACCGCCCCGGCGATGACCGCCTTGCCGTCGAGGTCGGCTAGCTGCCACGTACACGGGCCGGGAGCGTTGGTGATGCGAACCGTCGCGGGGGTGTTGGCCGGCAGGAGATTACCCGGGCCGTCGGTAGCCAATGTCAGCGCCGCAGCCGGCCAGGCCAGACCACAGGCGGCGATGAGACCAAGGCAAACCACCAGAGGCCACAGGGCAACGTTAGGCGGATCATCAGGGATCATGTGGGCCTCCGACGATTGGTGCCCCCGCCTTCATCCTTCATACTTCATACTTCATCCTTGCCTTACCCGAACCACACGCCGTAGCGCCGCACCCAGTCCGGCGCGCTGCCGGAACTGCCGATCAGGCTGTAGACGATCCCCGCCGTGAAGTAGTGCCCCAGCGCCAGCCCGATGAACCCCGGAATGAGCTGGCGGTAGGCTCTCATGCCGCCAAGCTTGAAGACGACCGTCTTGATGAGCCACACGAGGAAGAACGTGCCCCAGATCAGCTCACCGTATGAGGTCGTCATGCAGAAGGCGAGCGGGTGCAGCGGGAACTTCAGGAAGAACATGCGCACGCCCATCAAGCCGGCGGCGATGGCGAAGCCTGCCACCGTCGCGAAGATGCGCGGCACGTCGGGCGGGGTCGCCGCCTTGGCGTAGCCGGTCAAGGCCGTGTACTCGGCCTTCGAGATGCCGGCCCCCCAGCCCTCCAGCGCCCCGATGCCACCGGCCCCGTAGGCGTAGTACGAGCGCAGATGCAGCCAGATCGCCACCAGGAACCCCACGATCAGCGCCAGGATCAGGTTCCAGCTCATCCGCTTGGGCTGCATGCCCGTCTCTTGCGACAGGCGGAAGCCCTCGGCCTGGTAGCCCATCAGCGACGGGAAGTACCCGCGGGACAGGAACACCAGCGTCGTGAAGATGGTGGCGCTGCGCCACTGCCCCCCGTCCATCAGCATCCGCGAGTTCGTGAAGATCTTGATGACCTTGTACTGCTGGTAGTACGGGAACATCCAGACGAGCGGCACGCCGATTTCGGCGCGGATGCGCGTATACACCAGCGCGGTCATCAAGATGAGCGCCAGATACAGCGCCGTGAGCCACAGCGACATGCCGGCCGCCAGCATCCACCCCGAAGTGACCCCTAGGGCGATCAGCCCCCCAATCACAGTCATCCGGTAGCTCATCGGCTCATCGGAGTCGTCAATGTCCGGCGCGCGGCTGAAGGCCTTGCGGATCACATCCCACAAGTGGGTGCGTGCCACGAAGATGAGCGTGAAGGCCATCGCCACGTACGCCCCCATGGACTGCTCCTGGGCGAACGGGAAGCCCGCCATCTGGACGCCCATGATGGCTGTCACGAGGCTTTCCAGCTTCAGTACCAGGTAGAACACCCACACGCTCAGGGCCACCTCGGTGCTCATCAGGTAGCCGAAGCCGATCATCTCGGGGCGGTAGTGCAGCGAGATCGGCCGCAGGGCCGACAGCGGGCGCTCCGTGAACAGCCGCCCGATGTCGTAGTACTTCCCCAGGGCCATGATCTGCGGGTTGTACGCATTGGCGATGTTGCCGACGTTGTACAAGAAGGCGATGGCAAAGCCGATCCACATGATGCGGTTGCGGAAGAAGGCCCCCACCAGCGACTTGCCGTCAATGTCGTCGGTGACCTCCATCGGCAGATACAGCAGCGGGTAGATCAGCTTCTCCTTCTCGGACCACTGCCGCCGAAAGGCGACGGTCACGCACATCAGCAGCACCCACAGCGCCAGGAAGAACAGCCCCCACATGGCGATGGGCCGGGCCCAGGCGCGCCAGGGGATCAGCCCGAACTGCCGCGTCAGGAAGCTCGCGCCGCCCTCGGGCTCCGGCGCGCCCTCGTAGAGCTGCCGGATGGTCTCCGGGTCATGCGGCACCATCCACTCGGGCATGTGCCGCTGATAGGACGCGAAGTCGTTCTCGGGGGTGTCGAAGTAGAAGAGGACGGGGATCGTGTTGATGAAGAACCGGGCGATGCCGGGCCCCGCCATGCTCGTGGCGACCGTCAGGAAGACGTAGATGCTCAGGATCTCCACGCGCTTGAGCGCCCAGCGCGCCGACAACCGCCGCACCAGCGGCGTGACGACCACGAGCGCGATCAAGAAGGCCACGGCGGGCACGGCCGGGATGGCCTCGGTGATTTGGCAGAAGAACGTCACCACTTCCGCCATGTCAATCCAGTAGCTGGCGATCAGCGTGAAGACGACCGCCAGCACGACCGCGCGCACCGTCACTCCGGCGACGGTGTTGACTGGAGGGATGAGGCTATGGGTCGAGGTCTGTTGCTGCTGCTCGATTGCCATGGACAGAACACCATGCGTAGATGAGTCGCGGG
>CAZZDO010000374.1:0-5298 GCA_964653205.1 uncultured Armatimonadia bacterium
GCATGAGACGAAGCCCCTGCCGCCGCCGCCCCCACTGCCGCTTGAGATAGACTGAGGGGCCGCCCGGCCACAACCCCGGGTCGGACGGGAGGGGAATCCGCAGACGAAAAAACAGCCAGGTCGGTTGTGGGAGAGGAACCGGACCTGGCTGTTTACGCTCCACCGGGACTGTAGAGAAAAGTTCTGGTCGGCGGAGCCCGTCAGCTCCTGGCCTGGGCGCAAGTCGAGGGGGCAGAGGAGGCCAGGAGCCGAACTGAGGGCTTATCTGTAAGTGTAGCTATGTATAAGCTACGAATGCTAAAGCTGCACAACCCTATATGTCACACTATACCGGCGTCATCTCTCGGTGTCAACCCCTATTTTTCGTACCCGTGCAAGTTCTGTTTGAGTCCGGCAGGCAGGTGCGCGGCGGACCGGCGCACAATATGCCATCAGCAGGATGACGTTTGACGTCTGCCAGGTGAGGCCATGAGCGGTCCGGACGACCTGCCATGCGAGCACTACGGACACGAGTTCACGCACGGCGAGTGGATGCAACTGATGATCCACTACTACCGCGGCGAGATGAACCGGGCGACCATCTGGCGGCAGCGGCTCGACGTGACGACGAACTGGGCGGTGGCGGCCAGCGCGGCGATGCTCACCTTCATCCTCGACAGCACCATGATGCCGCACGTCTCGGTCCTGCTGCCGGTCGCGATCCTCTTCATCATGCTGAACATCGAGGCGCGACGCTATCTGTACTACGACTTGTGGCGGTCGCGGCTGCGGATACTCGAGCGGGGGCTGATCGCACCGGCGCTGTGGCGTGAGGTGGCCCAGCGGGAGATCGAGCACGAGGCGGACTGGCGGCGGACGCTGGCGGAGGACATGCACCGCGCGCAGTTCCACATGCCGTATTCCGAGGCGTTCGGCCGGCGGCTGCAGCGCAACTACATCTGGCTGCTGCTGCTCAGCTACGGGGCGTGGCTCCTGAAGCTGGCGATCTGTCCGAAGACCATCACCTCGGCGTATGAGATCGTGGATCGGGCAGCGATCGGCACGGTGCCCGGGCCGGTGGTGATGGTCGTCGCGACGGCCGCGCTGGTGTTCTGCTTCTTGCTCGGTCCGCTCCTCACCCGGCGGCGGAAGGCACGGGGCGAGGCCCGGCCGTACAAGCGCGGGGAACGCACCGACCGGTGGGGGATCGTCTAGGGCAAGAAGGTCCCCGCTGCGACGGTCACCAATCTACGTCAACGCGGCGCGGCCGGCGCGGGGAACCGCGCCCGCGGACCACGGCGTTGCACAATAGGTGAGCCCGCCACTGGCGGGCAGTGTCATGACTCTGAGTATCCTCTGGTTCACAATCCTCGTCTGGCTGGGCTCGTTCGCCGGCGGGCTGCTCGGCTCTCTCACGGGGCTGGGCGGCGGCGTGATCATCGTGCCGCTGCTCACACTCGCCTTCGGGGTGGACATCAAGTACGCCGTGGGGGCCTCGCTCGTGTCCGTCATCGCCACCTCGTCCGGGGCGGCGGCGGCCTACGTCAAAGAGGGCTACACCAACACCCGCATCGCCATGTTCCTGCAGGTGTTCACGACCATCGGCGCCGTGCTCGGAGCGTTCCTGGCCGGGGTCGTGTCCGGCAACGTCATCGCGATCATCTTCGGGATCGTGTTGCTGTACACGGTGCTGTCTTCGTACCGTGTCACGCCGCCGGAGGAACTGGCGCACGAGCCGGACAAGGTGGCCACGCGCCTGCGGATGAATGGGCAGTACCCGTCGCTCAGCGGCCTCAAGGCGTACTTCCCGCGCGCAGTGCCGGTCGGCGCGAGCTTGATGTTCCTGGCCGGGGCGCTGTCGGGGCTGCTGGGCATCGGGTCGGGCTCGGTCAAGGTGCTGGCGATGGACCGCGCGATGCGGCTGCCGTACAAGGTGTCCACGACCACGAGCAACCTGATGATCGGCGTGACGGCGGCGGCGAGCGCGGGGGCGTACTTCAGCCGCGGCTGGGTGGACCCGGGCCTGGCGATGCCGGTGATGCTCGGGGTGTTGCTGGGGTCGGTGATGGGGGCGCGACTGCTGACGGTCACGCCGTCGGCGAAGCTGCGGCGGGTCTTCAACATTGTCATTCTGGTCGTCGGCCTGGAAATGCTGTTCAACGGAATCACGGGACGGATCTGAGCCATGGCGGAAGCGGCGGCACCCCCAACCAGTAGACGCGCCGACCACATCGTGGGCAACCTGCTGCGCATCGGCGTGAGCATCGCCGGCGCGATTGTGCTCACCGGGGCGGTGGTGTACCTGCTCCGCCACGGGCACGAGCTGCCGCACTACCGCGTCTTTCACGGCGAGCCGTCGGACCTGCGGACCCTCACCGGGATCTGGCATTTGACCCTCACCGGGCACGGCCGCGGGCTCATCCAGCTCGGGCTGTTGCTCTTGATCGCTACTCCCATCGCGCGCGTGGCGTATTCGCTGCTGGACTTCAGTCGGCAACGGGATCGGCTGTATGTCGTGGTCACGCTCATCGTGCTCGGGGTGCTGTTGTATAGCCTGCTGGGGAAGGTCGGCTAGCCTGTCGTTGGAGGAAGATCGAGCATGCAGTACCGACAACTGGGCACGACGGACCTGCGCGTGTCCGAGATCGGCTTCGGCGGTTGGGCCATGGGCAAGTGGCTGTGGGGTGACGACATCGCCGACAGCGAGACGACCGCGGCCGTCCACCGGGCACTGGACCTGGGGATCAACTTCTTCGACACCGCCGCGGTGTACGGCGACGGGCACAGCGAGCGGGTCATGGGGGCGGCGCTGGGCACGCGGCGGGGGGACATTGTGCTGGCCACCAAGGGTGGCCGCATCCGCGACCCGGAGGGCAAGCTGTACAACAACTCGCGGCCCGAGGCGATCCGGCGGGAGTGCGAGCAGTCGCTGCGCAACCTGCAGACCGACGTCATTGATCTGTATCAGATCCACTGGCCCGACGAGGCCGTACCGTTCGAGGACACGATGGCGGAGTTGATGGCGCTGCGGGCGGAGGGGAAGATCCGCCACATCGGCTGCTCGAACTTCAGCGTGCCGCAGATGCAGCGGATGCTCGCGGCGGGGGAGTTGGTGTCGCTGCAGCCACCGTACAGCCTGCTGCGGCGGGGCATCGAGGAAGAGATCCTGCCGTTCTGCCAAGCGCGGAACCTCGCGGTGCTGTGCTACAGTCCGCTGCAGCGCGGGCTGCTGACCGGCAAGTACCGCGCGGGGGCGACCTTCCCCGAGAGCGACAGCCGCAGCCGCGACCCGCTGTTCGCCGAGCCCAAGCTGTCGCAGATTGCGGCGGCGGTGGACGAGATGGCGAAGCTGGCGGCGGCGCAGGGCCGCACGGCGGCGCAGATGGCCGCGGCGTGGGTGCTCAACCAGCCGGGGGTGACGGTGGCGCTGTGGGGGGCGAAGCGGCCGGAGCAGATCGAGGCGAGCGCCGGGGCGTCGGGCTGGCGGCTGACGGAGGAGGAGATGGGGCGGTTGGCGGAGGTGTTCGCCGCCGGGTAGGCGGCGTTCGGAGAGGACTGACATGCTGAGCGCAACGGACGTCAAGCAGCACGCCAAGATGCTGGGGGCCGACCTGGTCGGCATCGCCTCGATGGACCGCTTCGAGGGCGCGCCCCTGCAGCAGGACCCGCGCGAGATCTTCCCGGCGGCGCAGGCGGCGATCGTGCTGGCCTTCCGGCTGCCGCGCGGGTACTTCCGCGGCATCGAGGAGGGGACGTACTTCGCGGCGTACGCCTCCCTCGGCTACGGCGGGATGAACTCGATCTACATGCCCGTGGTGCTGCGGGAGCTGTGCTGCTTCATCGAGGATCACGGCTATGAGGCGGCGCCGATCCCGAACTCGTTCCTGCGCACCGCGGTGCGGTTCGACACGCAGGCGTTCGACCCGACCCTCAGCCGGCCGGTGGCGCCCGGCCGGCCGCACCCGGATGTCCTGGTGGACTATCGCGTCGCGGCGTTCGCGGCGGGGCTCGGTGAGTTTGGCTGGAGCAAGATCTTCCTGACCCCCGAGTTCGGCCCGCGCCAGCGCTTTGTCATGGTGCTGACCGATGCGCCGCTTCAGGCCGACCCGCTGTTCGAGGGGCGCATCTGCGACCGCTGCCAGCAGTGTGTGACAGAGTGCTCGGGCGGGGCCATATCGGCGACCGAGACGGAGAAGATCGTCGTGGCCGGGCGGACCATCGAGTTCGCGCGCCTCGATGTCCTGAAGTGCTCGGTCGCGTACCGGGGCGGCAAGGCGGAGTACAACCCCTTCATGCGCCCCGGCGCCGACGAGGCCGCCTATGCCGACAAGTACTGCGGCGGCGCGGAACTGGCGGAGGTGTGCGGCTACCCGCCGGTGCATCACAACAACCCGGCGCTGGAGGGGGCGCGCGGGTGCATCCGCGCCTGCATGGTGCACCTCGAGGAGATCGGGGCGGTGACGAACCAGTTCGTCAATCCGTTCCGCACGCGGCGGCCGTGGCGGCTGGAGGCGCAGTAGGACGGCGACGGGCGACGGGGATGATTGATGACACGGAAGAGGCCGATGATCCCGGGATCATCGGCCTCGGTGTTGGCGGTACTTGTGCGCCGGGGACCGGCGCACCTACGCGGCCCTGCCTACGCGACGCCCGCCTCCACGAGGTGGGGGGCGAAGGGCTCCAGGTAGTCGCGCCAGTGCGGGTTCTTGGCCGCCGCGGTGAAGGTCGCGTACGACAGGTACGGGATGAAGCGCGGCCGGCGGGGCTTGCGGACCAGCTTCATGTTCGCCTCGCGCGGGGTGCGGTTGCCCTTGAGGTTGTTGCACTTCAGGCAACAGGCGACCAGGTTGTCCCACGTGGACTGGCCGCTGCGGTCGCGGGGGATGACGTGGTCAATCGTCAAGTCGCGCGCCCTGTGGCCGCAGTACTGGCAGGTGTGGGCGTCGCGCGCGAGGATGGCCCGGCGCGAGATCTTCAGCTCCGGCAGCGGGCGGCGGATCGGGTAGGCGAGCCGCACGACCGTGGGCAGCAGCAACTCGTCCTGGGCCGAGCGCACGACCTGGGAGCCGTGCTCGAGGGCAATGGCCTTGCCCAGGCACATCAGCGCGACCGCGCGGCGCCAGCTACAGACGTTGAGCGGCTCGTAGTTCTGATTGAGTACCAGTACCTGACCCTTCATGATCGTGCCTGCGGAAGTGAGATGATGGCGCAACAAGAAGGCCCGCGGACTCAAGAGTCGCGGGCCGGCGTAATGCCTAGAGTAGCTTCGGACAGAACTCGTAGATCGCCTGTATGCGGAAATAGGCGGCCCGATTCCGG
>CAZZDO010000375.1:0-5278 GCA_964653205.1 uncultured Armatimonadia bacterium
CCGCGTGCGCACCGGGTCCATGCCCGCCGCGCGCTCCATCGGGCAGAAGCCGTCCACCCCGCCCTCCAGGAAGACCGGGATCAGGACATTGTGGTCGCCGTCGGTGTCCACCAGCACGAGCTTCACGCCGTGGCGCTTGAGGAAGTCAGTGTAGCGCTGGTAATGCGGCAGAAGGAACTCGGCGAAGAGCTTCGGCCCCATGAGCGGCCCGCCCTTGCCGGCCATGTCCTCGTGGATGATGACGAAGTCGAAGGGAATCTCGGTGACGGCGCGTTCGAGCAAGCGCAGGGCGAAGTCGGTCAGGAAATCGAGGCACTCGTGGATGAGCGCGGGGTCGTCGTAGAACAGATATGACAGGTTCTCGGTGCCGATCCAGTTGCGGAGCATCGAGTAGTAGCCGAACGTGCCGCCGAGGGGGTTCATCAGCGTGAGCGGGCAGTCGCTGGCGCGAAGACGCGCCTTCTCGGCCTCCCAGTCCGCCGGGTAGCGCTGCGCGACGGGGCCCTCGTAGCGGAACTGGTACGCGCGGAATGAGGCGAGGTCCTTGATGGGGAAGTCCAGGTACGTGTCCATGGTCAGACGCGTGCCGAGGACGGTGCCGGTCTTGCGCGCGCGGCGCGTGCGGCCGAAGCCGTCCACGAACAAGAGGTGTTCGTCGGTCTCCTCCAGCACGCGGTCCTCGCAGGCGGGCACGGGCCCGGTCGCGTTGAGGGCGGAGGTGTCGTAGCCCTCCAGGCCCAGGCGCGGCTCCCCGACCTGCATGAAGGAGGTGTTGAGGTCCGGCGGCATGCCCTCGGCCAGCCAGCGCTCCTTCGTCTGGCCCCACATGGTGATCTCCATGTTCGGGACATGATCCGTGGGCTGGAAGGTCATGCAGCACATGAAGCGCTCTTGGGGGGTCATGCCGATGCCTCCCGGAGAATCAGCAGCGTGATCGAGAAGGGCTCCATCGCGAGCGGGAGCGGGTGCGGCAACGAGACGCCGAGCAGCGTCTCTGTCGGCTCGCTGTTCGTGATCTGCTGGACGTCCACGGGGCCGCTGAAGTCGTAGACGGGCAACTGGACGGGGAATTCGACCGACTGGTCGGACACGTTGACGAACAGCAGGCAGACGCTGCCGTCCCGGCCACGGTAGGCGGCGTGTTGCACGGCACGGTCGGTGACTTCGTGCCGCTGCTGCGGGTCCAGGCGGTGCTCGAAGGTGGTCCCGTTATACATGAACTTGCAGTACTGGGCGGTGATGGTCGGAACGGTGAGATCCGGCGGGCGGAGCATCTCACCGAACATCAGGTACGGGTACAGGTCGGTGCCGGTGGCGCGGACGATGCGCTTGTAGAAGGCGAGCGTGACGGGGTTGCTGTCGGGCGGGTCGGGGAAGTAGCGCCCGGCCGAAGGCAGCACGCCCTGGCAGATCGCCTTGCCGAGCCCGCGCGTCCAGTAGAGCACCTCGGGGCGGTTGCACTCCGGGTAGGCCGCGTAGTACGAGCCGAGGTATTCGTTGTAGACGAAGTTGAAGAGCGGGATCGTCTCCCCGCCCATGGGCAGGCCCCGGCCGTAGTGGCCGAAGTACTCCATGTTCCCGGCCCGCTGGTCGCACAGGTCGAGCCACGGGATGAAGTTCTCGGCGACGCCCTCGGTGCTGATGGCGCAGTCGGGGGTCTGCGCCTTCGCGCGCTCACGGATGGCCGTGAGCATGCGCTGGCACGCCTCCGACCACCAGGCGCCGTGGCCGCGCGGGTGGCCATGGGCGGGGTCGTAGCACGCTTCGCTGCCGCCGCAGGGGAAGTTGTCAATCTGCACGACATCGCAGCCGAGATCGAGGCAGCCCAGGAAGATGTCGGCATGCAAGTCCACCGCGGCCGGCGGCCCGGGGCACAGGCGGACGACTTCCCAGCCGTCGTACCAGCTCATCACGGTGTACTCGCCGTCGGGCTTGCGCAGGGCCAACGGCTCGCCCTCGGCGCGGAACTGCGGCCAGCTATCCCACACCGGGTCGTAGGCGATCCTCACGTACCAGTTGTTGCCGGTGATGTAGACGAAGCCACGGTTGCCGGCCGCCCGCAGCTTGTCCATGGCCGCGCGGAACTCCGCCTCGCCCTCACGCGGGGGGAAGAAGCCCCTGGGGCCGGTCCACGCCCCGCCCTGTTCCCAGTTGAACACGAGCCCCAGCAGCGGCACCCCCGCGTCCGCCGCGATGGCGTTCACTTCGTCGGCGATCTGGTCCAGCGAGTGGTTCAGGTCCAGACGCGGAATGTGATAGTTGGACATCTGCCACACGCCGCCGACGCCCTCGCGGAGCCAGTCGGCTATGTCGCGATCCCACAGCTTCTTCTCGCACCACCACTGCTGCGTGGCCCAGGCCTTGTAGATCGCCGCGGCGTCGTACCAGTCGCCATGGAAGAGGCCGACGATCGTGTCATAGGCGAGGGTGACATCCTGGCCCGGCGCGTCGGTGAGGAGGTGCGTCAGCGACAGCACTGGCCCGGTGCCGAGGTCCGGCCACCGCCCCATGTGGAGCTCCTTCGGGTGCTGGCCGGCGTCGTGGGCGGCGAAGTACAGGCCGGCCTGGTCGTGGTACCAGGCCATCATCTGCATCGCGATGCCGCCGGGGTACTTGCCGCCGACGTGGCCGACGCCGACATCGGCCATCTCCGGCCCGGGCCCGGCGCACAGCGGCAGACCGTCGCGCACGGGGAACGGGTCGCGGAAGAGGTAGGCTTCGTCCTGGATGGGGGCGACGAGCGACTCGCCCGGCGCGGGGTCGCCGAGCTTCGCCAGCCCGCAGACGAGCGGGCAGACGAGCTGCGTGGCGGCCACGTTGTCAGTCAGGCCGCGCACGGTTGCGCGCCACCGCGACAGCGACGAGTCGTCCGGCAGCGTCACCTGGACGCTCACCTCCGGGACGCCCGCGGGGCGCGCCGTGTTCGTGAGCGTGAGCGTCATGCTCGCCTCGTCACGCGCGGCGGCCCACGTCATGTCGCCGGCCGCCGGGCTGAGTACACGCTCCACGTCGAGGCTGTCGCCGCGGCGCAAGTCCAGTCGCCACAACGCGCGCGGGGCCGCCGAGTCGCGGATCATCTCGGCGCCGGTCGCCACGTCCACCAGCGAGACCAGCGCCCCACCGTCCTGCAGGTCGAACTCGAGCCGGATCAGCCCATTCGCCAGCGTGACCCGGCCGTCGTGCTCATGCGCCGTCACCATCTCGCTCATCACAGCACCACCTGCTTGCCCAGCGTTGAGACGACCGTCTCACCGTTCGTCGTCACCGCGAACTCCCCGGCACGTACCTCAATGTCCAGGCAGCGCCCGCGCAGGCGCAGGCCGGTCAGCTTTAGCTCCGGCGAGAAGGAGGGGGGCTGCGGGTTGATGGCGATCGCGCCCTCGGGGGTCACGCTCACGCCGAACATCCCGAAGATGATCATCTGCGCCCCGGCCACCCCGCCAATGGTGTTCTGCAGCGGCGTGTCCTGACGGTAGTCTACCTGGTTGGCCACAATCGAGTCGCCCCAGTACGGCATGCGCTCCCCCCACCACAGGATGCGATGCAGAATGTCCTCGGCCACGTCGGCCCGCCCGACCCGATAGAGCCGCTCGATGATCTGCGGGGTGAAGGCTGTGTAGTTCCCTCCGCCCCCGTTGTCTATGTCCACCTGGTCGTACGCGGGGTCGAGCTTTGACATCGAGTGCAGCCCCCACGCCGAGAGGAACTCGGTCTCGTTGAGGTGGCTCAGCAGTCCCTCCAACTCCTCGTCATCGAGGGCCATCGAGCCGACGGGCTTGAACATCTGCACATTCATGCTGGTGCCGGGCTGGCCTTTGGCGTCGAGGTGATGGAACCAGCGAACCTCGGGGTCCCACATGCGACGCTTGACGAGGGCGGCGAGTTCGGCGGCACGCTCGGGCATCCTCTCGACCTGCGGGTTCGGGACGAACCCGCCTACGCGGCTCAACTCATGCGCCGCCATCATGTTCGCGCACCGGCGCAGGTTCAGGTCGGGCAGGTGGTGGTCATAGCGGAACGTACCCCGCAACTCGAGGTGGTTGTTGCCCGTGCCGTAGTCAATCAGGGCGACAGGCAACTCCAGGTTGTCGCGGTACGTCGCGTGGAAGAGCACCCACTCGATGATCGTCTGGCCCGCCACCGTCTCATGCAGGAAGTCCACGTCCCCGGTGAAGAGCACGTAGTGGCGGATGAGGAAGATGATCTTCTCCTGGTTGACGGGATACCACGGGCCGAAGGCCTCGCCAGTCGTGGGCACCCAGGCGAAGTGCTGCGTGATGTCCACGGAGAGGAACTGGCGGATGTGGGCCTTGACGGCCTCGGGGTCATAGAGGGGCATGATCTCCCACGGCTCGCCGAAGTCCCACAGGTAACAGCACACGCAGCCGCCGTTGATGCCGCCGGTCGAGTAGTACGGGCTCGTGACGAACTCAGGCACGCGCCACTGGTTGAGCAGGAGCCCGACGAGGGAGCGGTTGTAGAACTTGGTCAGGCGCTCGTCCGAGGCCTCGAAGCGCGGGAGGCGCGTAAAGAGATCGGCGACGCAGTCGTCCCACTCCCGCTGCGCGGCCGTGATGGCCTCGTCACCGGCCTGCACGGCCGCCCGCGCTTCGGCAACCGCCGTCTCCGCCGGGCCCAGCGCCATCGCGACATGCACCGTCCGCTCCTCATGCGGGGCAAGAGTGAGCGTTCCTTCCCAGTGCCCGCACAGCGTCTCCCAGCGGTCCATCGGCAGGTCGGTCGCGACGGCGAGGGCGCGGCTCTCCTTGCGCTTGACGAGCAGGTCGTTACTGGGACCGCGAGCATCCTGCTCGCGCGAGCCTTCGCAGACCCACGCGTTGGCGCGCTCGGCCCACGGCGTGTTAGTCTCCGAACACCCCGGCCCGGAGAACTCCCAGAAGCTGACTTCATCCACGGCGCCGCGGATGGCCATCTGCACCGGCACAGTGACTCCTGCGGCGTCCTCGTTCGTGACCGTGAACTGCAGGACGGCCACCCGCTGCGTCATCGGCGTGGCGAGCACGCTGCGGACGGCGAGGCCGCGCAGGCTGCCCTCCCGGCGGCAGGAGTTGCCGTCCCACCGGTAGTCAACCGTCGGCACTGGCTCGCCATGCAAGCGCACTTCGAGCATGAAGTCGCTGCTGGCATACGGCGGCGCCCACAGGCCCTTGACTGACAGGGCGTCGCGATAGGGCACGCTGGCGGTGAGCATGAAGCCCTTGATGCCGAAGTGCTCGGGACGGGTGATGTTGTCGCGCCCGGCGAGGGCGAAGAGGCT
>CAZZDO010000376.1:0-5260 GCA_964653205.1 uncultured Armatimonadia bacterium
GGCAACGGCTGTCAGCTGGGCTTCGACAAGCTCAGCCTCGCGAGAGGCTGGCGCTCCTACGGAGGGCAACATGAGCACAGTTCGCGTCGGTGTGGTCGGGCTCGGAGGCAATGGCTCCGGGCACACCAAGAGCTACTGGCACAGCCCCAACGCCGACCTCGTCGGCATCTGCGATCTGAACCCCGACCGCCTGAAGTGGGCCAAGGATTCCATCGGCCTCGATGACAGCGTCGGGATGTACACGAGTCTCGAGGAGATGCTCGACCAGGCCAACCTCGACGCCCTGTCGGTCAACACCTCCGACCACCTGCACGCCGGGCCGTTCGTGCAGGGGCTGGAGGCGGGGTGCCACGTCATCGTCGAGAAGCCGATGGGCAACACGCTGGACGACCTGTACATGATGACGGAGGCGGCGCGGAAATCCGACCGCAAGACGATGGTCGGGCAGATCCTGCGCTTCAACCCGTATTACAACGCGGTCCACGACCTGTGCGCGTCGGGGAAGCTCGGGGAGATCTTCTACCTCGAGTCCGACTACATCCACGCCCTGCAGGGGCAGGCCGACCCGGCGCGCCTCAACCCCTACATCGGTAACATCAACTGGTATCTCGAACACGAGAAGGTGCTCGTCGGCGGGTGCAGCCACCAGTTTGACCTGCTGCGGTGGTTCGCGGATTCCTATGCCGTCGAAGTGATGGGCTATGGCAACAGCATCGCCTTCCCGGCGATGAAGCACCCGGACTGCATGTGCGCGGTGGTGAAGCTGGCGAGCGGGGCGGTGTGCAAGCTCACGGGCGCGTACGGCATCGTCGGCCCGCGGCCGGACTTCAACAACCTCGAGGTCTACGGCACGCAGGGCACGGTGCGCGGGGCGAAGGTGATGCTGGGCCACGGGCACGACGTGGACGAGGAGTTCAGCATTGCGGACAAGGAGATCGCCGGCCACCCGTACGAGCCGGAGATCGAGCACTTCCTGGATTGCATCATCAACGATAGGCCCACGCTGGTGGACGCCTTCGAGGGCGCCAACAGCGCGGCGGCGATGATCGTGGCGACAGAGGCGGTGGAGACGGGGCAGGTGCTAGCGGTGCCGTACTTCAGCCGGTAGGCCCTCACCCCCGGCCCCTCTCCCAGGGGGAGAGGGGCCGGGGGTGAGGGCACCGTCAGATGCCCCTCGGGATCCATCTGTTCGCATCCACCGGCCGGTAGCCCTCCGGGAACCGGTCGCTCACGTCCGCGCCGTCCTGATATAGGAGACCCTCCTCGGGGTCCTCGGACACATCCGTCGGCGGGTGGATGCGCCACTCGGTGCCCGCCAGGGGCTCGTCGTAGCCGTCCTCGTGGAAGCGCGCGAGCAGGCGCAGCCGCCGCTCTCGCGTGACGTCCGGCAGGTCCGCGGCCAGATTCTTCTCCTCGCGGCTGGCATCCCGCGCGAAGAGCCACTCCCGATCATCCGCCGCCGAGTAGATGTACTTCCACTCGCGGCTGATGAGACTGTACAGCCCCGTCGCCCCCTCGGAGTACTGACTGATTACTTCCTCGCGCCGCGATTGGCCGCCGGCCACGGCCGCGAGGTCCTCGCCGACTGCTGTGTCGGGGACATCAAGCCCGGCCGCGCTCAGGCACGTGGGCAACACGTCCACGAGGCTGACCGCAGTCCTGCAGCGGCGCTCGGCCTCGAAGCGCGCCGGATAACGCACCAGCAGCGGCACGCGCGCGGCCGGGTCGAGCATCGTGCGCTTGCCGTAGCTGCCGTAGTCGCCCAGCAACTCGCCGTGGTCGCTGGCGAAGAGGATGAGCGTGTTGTCGAGCTGATTGGTCTCGCGCAGATAGCTCAGGATGCGGCCGATGTTGTGGTCCACGAGCGAGATGCACGCGTAGTACGCCGCGCGCATCGTGCGCAGCAGTTGCAGGTCCATCCCCCGGTCGCGCCACTTGTAGCGATTCTGTAGGCGGTTCCAGTACGTCAGCAGCCCCTGATGGCCATCCGGCAAGAAAGGCAGGGGCATCTGCGTGGGCTTGTACAGGCGGTTCCACGGCACGGGCGCCTCGAAGGGCGGGTGCGGCTTGATGAAGCTGCTCCACAGGAAGAACGGGCGGTCGGTGTCGCGGCGCTGCAGGAAGTCGAGCGAGCGATCCGCGACCCACGTCGTGTTGTGCAGGCGCGCGGGGAGCTGCGAGGGCTGGGGGATATAGTAGTACTCGCTGCGCACGCCCTGCGGGTCCACGATGTGGTCATAGCCGTTGGACCGCAGGAAGGCAGTGAAGTCGTCGTTCGCCATGCCCTCCTCCGAGTAGTCGCGGCTCTCATAGCCCCACAGCTTGCGGCTGTCGGGCGAGAAGTGCATCTTGCCGGTGCCGTGGGTCTGGTAGCCGGCGTCGGCCAACAGCTCCATCAACGACGTGCGCTCCTGCGGCATGGGGACGTTGGCGGTGCAGCCGGTCTGGTGGGGCCACTGGCTGAGGATCAGGCTGCAGCGCGCGGCGATGCACACCGGGGAGGGCGTGTACGCCGACACGAAGCTCGTGCCCTCGCGGACCAGCGAGTCGAGCGCGGGCGTCTGGATGACGGGATTGCCCAGGGCGCCGATGGTGTCGGCGCGCTGCTGGTCGGTGAAGAGCAGCAGGATGTTAGGGCGGGTGCTCATCGTCCGGCCTCCCAGATGGCGTCAATCAGCGCCGTGGCTGCCACACCCGCCTCCGCGGGAACGGGCGGCGGCGCGCCGCCGGCGACCGCGTCGGCGAAGCCCTGTAGCTCCATCACGAAGGTGTTTCCCGGCGGGTCGGGCTCGATGACGTGCAGTTGGTCGGTGTGCAGGATGAGGCGGTCGCCGCGCAGCACGCGCAGATAGCCGCGCTCGCCGGTGACGGTGAGGCAGAAGTCGGCTCCGAGCCAGCGGCTGTCGCGGGTGTAGCAGCCGGAGAGGGTGGCCATCACGACCTGATCGGGCGCGGAGGCGGCGCAGGCTCCCAGCGCTTCGTCGCCTCCCTCTTCGTACGAGCGGCTTCCAGCCGCGAGACCTCGCGGCTGGAAGCCGCTCGTACGACTCTCCTCATCTGCGGCGGCATACTCCACCAATGCCGTGAAGCCGTCCTCGCGGTCCCAACCGAGGCGGTGGCTCAACTGCGCCGCGACGACGCGCCGGGGCTGCAGGCCCGTGATGAAGCCGATGAGGTCGAAGTCGTGGACGGACAGCTCGAACATCGCGCCGACGCGGGGGCGCCATTCCCCCGCGCCGCGATGGGCGAAGGGCTGCGTCTTCGTCGTCGCGATCTGGATGATGTCGCCGACCTCGGGGCACAGCTCGCGCGCTTTGGCGAAGATCGGCTCGTAGCGCATCTTGAAGCCGACGGAGAGCGCCCGGCCCGCCTCGCGGCTCGTGTCCAGCAGGCGCTGGCCCTCGGCGGCGGTCATGCCGAGGGGCTTTTCACAGAAGACATGCCAGCCGTGGCGCAGGCACTGCTCGGCCAACCGGGCGTGCGAGGCCGGGTCGGTGGCGACGCTCACGATGGCAACGTCGTCGGGGAGATCGTTGAGGTCGGTCAGCACGGCCGCGCCCGTCTCGGCCGCGAGGGCCTCGGCGCGCTGCCGGTCGCGATCCACGACGTGCGAGAGGGTCGCCCCCGCGACCTGCTGCCAGGCCAGGGCGTGCGCCTTGCCAATCCCCCCGCAACCGATCACGGCGACGTTCATGGCGTCTTCCCTTGTAGCCTGGTGATATGTTCGGCGATCTGCGCCCGGATGGCGTCGTAGTCCTCAGGTCCGAGGCCCGGATGCATGACGGTGCCGTAGTTCCGGCCCGTATTGGTCGCGGAGAGGGGCTGCGGCGGGGGCTGCAGGCGCGCGGCGGTCTGCGTCAGGAGGCGTTCGGCGGCCTGCGCCTGGGCGCGCTTCTTGCCGCGGGCGGAGTCAATGCACTCACGCAGCGTCTGCAGGTACCGGTAGTCGTCCACGCCCTCGCGCCGGCCCTCCCACCCGAGCGTGGGCAGGTTGCCCTCCGGCGTGGGCAGGACGTAGTTGACGTACCAGGGCTCCTCGTAGAAGGGGAGCTTGTACGGCAGCTCGTCTTTGAGGCCGGAGGAGCCACCGAAGCCTTCGGTGTAGCACCACTGCCAGTTGCCCAGCAGGCCCGTGATCCACATGTGGTAGCCGCAGAAGTAGCGGTCGTTGGCCGGCTGCGTGCCGTTCCACTGGCAGTTGTAGGTCCACACTTCCTTGTGCTTCTCACGCCCGAGCTTGAGGATGTCGGACAGGTTCTGCGCCGAGGTGCTCGTGATCCACACATCGTAGTAGTCGGCCAACTCGCCCGGGGCGCCCAGCGCGGTCGTGGTGCGCACGCCGGGGACGCGGTGGACGATGTCGTTAAGCTCCTTGGCCAGGGCGATGCGGGCAGCGCTGCCGGGCTCGTCCACGAGATAGAAGAGCAGTTCCGGCCAGCCCCGCGCGCGGCGGAGTTCGTCCACGGCCGCCACGAGCTTCTCCCCGTTGCCGAACATCCCGTCACTCTTCCCCGTGGCGAGGAAGAGCAGGGGGTGGGTGGGGGAGGCCAGGCCCGCCTCGCTGAGCAGCGTCATCTGGTGGGCGAGGCTATAGCGGGTCGCGTCCTGCTCCAGGTCAATCTGCCACGTGCCGTCCGGCAGCTTGCGCTCGACGTTGGCGTACAGGCTCATGGAGTTCATGCCGTGGGCGTGCATGTCCGCCATGCTGCGCTGGTAGAAGTCTTCGGTCTGGTATTCCTTGGGCTGATGGTCGTGGCGGTAGTACATGCCGTAGGTGGGCTTCGCGTCCGCGAGCTTGATCGGCAGCACGCGGACCTGCAGCGGCACGACCATCCCGCTGCCCTCGGCAAACACCCGCAGGCTCCCCTCATACAGGCCGGGGCGCTGGTCGGCGGGGGCCTGGATAGTCAGCCACACCTGCCGCGTCTCGCGCTCGGGGAGGTCGAAGGGCTGGTTGGGGTAGATCAGCAGCGGGCGGCGCTCGTAACGCTGCCCGGGCTGCAGGGGCGCACCATTGGTCAGCCAGCGCTTCATGTGCCGCACGACGCCGACGCTGACGCCCTCCATCGGCAGGCGGCGGCCCCGCGTGTCCGTGAGCGGGGCGTAGAGTTGGGCGCGGACATTCTGCAACGGCTGCGCCGCCGTGATGGCCAGCGTCAACGGCTCGGTCTCGCCCGGCGCGAGCGTGCACTGCAGCTTCCGGCCGATCTCCGCGCGCGTCGGGTAGGTCGTCGGGTAGACGAGCTTCAGCCACGGCTGG
>CAZZDO010000377.1:0-5251 GCA_964653205.1 uncultured Armatimonadia bacterium
CCCCAGAAGTGCGACAGGTTCACCCCGGGCTCCTCGGGCTTCTTGTCATCCACCACGAGCACCGTGCCGCGGATCAGGCGGAGCGACTGCGGGTCCACCTGGCCGATCACCAGCGGATGACGCGGGTTGTTGCCTCGCGGGTTCTCGGCGCACAGGTTGCCGATCCAGAAGATGCGCCCGCTCGAGTGCTTCAGGAGCTGCGACATGCTCGAAGGCGAGTGGAACGGCTGGCCGTCTTCATCGGTCCACGGCTCGGGCTTCGTCCAGTGATACCCCCCGTCCTCCGACACGCACCACCAGCGATAGCCCGGCAGCTTGCACTCCGGGTCCTTGCTGCCTCCGTTGCTGCCGCGCATGACGCACAGGAGGCGGCCGTCGTCCAGCTCGGCGAGCGTCGGCTCGATGACGCCGCGCGTCGTCCGCGCCGGGTCGCCCTCGATGCGGCTGATCTCCCACGTCAGGCGCCCGTCATCCTGCCACGTGCCGATGACCATCACGACATCGGTGTAGGTCCAGCCGCCGCCGGGGTTGGCGAGCTTGCCGTCCTCGCCCAACAAGCAGGCCTGCGCGGGAATGATGATCTTGCCGGCCTGCGTGCGGATCATCTGCGAACCGACATCGCCCATGAAGATGCCGTTGCGCCCGCGGATGATGCCCTCGAAGGGGTTCATGGGCGCGTGGCCATGCTGCACGACGACCTCGTCGAAGAGCCACGTCTTGCCCTGGTCGAGGCTCACGCGATAGCGCAGGTAGTACGTCTGCAGGGCGATGGGTGGCTCGACGATGGTGGGGTCGAGGCCCTCGGTGTCCATCGAGGGAACGAGGCGGATGATCCGGCCGTTGGTGTGGTCCACGAAAAGGGGGAAGCCTTCGCGGCGGTAGCCTTGCGGGAGGTCCTGGTCGAAGTTAGGCGCGATGGGGACGTTGGACCAGGTGCGGCCGTTGTCGGGGGAGTAGCCCCCGAAGCGCACCATCTCCAGGCCCTCGTTCTTCAGATAGCCGGCGTGCATGAGCCTCGAGCCCGAGGCGAGAGACTCGCTGGCCTTGAGGGTGAGTTGGGCCACGTTCGGGGCCTCCAGGGAGGGACTGGTGCAGAGCAACACGGGCAGCACGAACAGCACCCATGGGCAGACGCGCGGGCTCACTGTGCGTCCACCACCTTCACGACCCGATGCACGGTCCCGACGATGCGGTCCTCGACATCGCCGGCCCAGCGCCACGCCGGGCGGCCGTACTCGTCCAGATGCGGCCCACCCTCATAGCCGCCCTCCTCCCAGACGCGCCGCGAGGGGATGTACGCCGCCATGTCGTTGGCATAGCCGCAGACCCACGCGCGCGGGCCGAACTCGCGCTTGAACCGGAGGGCGTAGTCCACAACCGCCTCGCCGCCGATGGCGATGAACAGCAGTTCATCACCGATGCGCCAGGCCTGCACGGGGTAAGGATACGAGGTCGGGAACTGCACCCCCGCATCTATCATCTTGAGCATGCGCTTCGCCCAGCGGGCGTGCAGGGCGCTGTCGCCATTGGCGACCGGCTCGAGGGTCTCGCGCGTGACCAGCTTGTCATAGGCGAGGTCCACCCATTCGAACGCGGTGCGTAGGCCCGCCGTAGGAGCGCCGGCTTCCAGCCGGCACGGAACGGGCTGCATCGGTCCGGCGAGCACCTGCTCGACTGACTCCGCCAGCATCTTGCCGTACTTCTCTGCATGCTCGACCTTGCGGCGCGGGATGGGGTTGGCGTCGGCGCCACAGGCGTTGAAGAAGGCCGCCGTGAGACCGGGGTGGTTGGCTTCGAGGGCCAGTTGCGCCCAGCCGGGGTAGTCGCCACACCACTGGTTGAAGCTGAGGGTGGTCGGATGGCAGGCATAGCCAAACAACACGGCGCGTAGGCCCGCCGGTCCTCCGGCGGGCGACACACCATCGGCAATGGCCAACACCGGGACCGTGTGGTCCACGACGCCCTTCAGCGGCTTGCCGGCGGCGACGTCCTCCTCCGTGTTCTCCCGGCGGTTGACGGCGAAGGTGCACTTGCCCTCGCCCTTCAGAAGCTGCGCCGGGCGCAGGTTCGCCAGGGCCTCGGCGCAGGCGTCCACCACCTGGTCCTCCATCCACGCGGTGTAGTCATCAATGAGCGCGCGCTGCTCGTCGTCCAGCGGGTAGTAGTCCACCAGGTCGTCCTTGAGGACCGGCCCGCAGTGGTTGTGGGAGAACGTGATCATAAAGTCGGCCGGGTCAAGGCCGCAGCGCGCCTTGATCTTGGCCGTCAGGCTGTCGTAGATCGTGCGCGACATGCCCATGTGGTCAGTGGTGGCCATGACGACCCGCTTGCCGGAGGGGTCCTGCAGGGCCAGCACCTTGACCCACAGGTCGTGCCGCTTGCCCTCCGGGGCGCGCCGGGTGCCGTAGCCGGCCAACCATACGGGTGTCTGCGGTGTAATCACACGACGCGCGAGACCAACTTGCCAGTTCATGTCCGCACTCCTTACGGTGCTCACCGCGAGCGCGGCGGCGAGCGCAGCGGTGACAACAAGAGGAACGCCTTTCATGGCGGGCCTTCCACGCCTCAATATGGCGCGGCGCCACGGCCAAACGCGTCGGCCGTGGCGCCGCAGACTGCCTCGTGCCCGGCCGCTCAGAACTTGACCGTCTTGAACTGCGGCAGGTGGGCTTCGTTCTTCTTCAACATCGCCTTGACCATGTCGCGGATCTCGGCCAGCGACAGCACCGCGGCCGTCAGCGGATCGTGGGCGATGGCGTAGTACACCTGTCGCGGGTCGCCGGTCAGCGCGGCCTCGACGGCCATCTCCTCAACGGCGACTTGCAGGCCCGTGAGCGCGGCGCACTGCGGCGGCAGCGCCCCAACGTGGATCGAGTTGAGCATCCCGCGCGTGGCGAGGACCGGGATTTCGACACAACAGTCCGCGGGCAGGTTGGTCACGAGCCCGGTGTTGGGGACATTGCCGTTGAACTGGAAGGGCTCGCCGCCCAGCCACGCGTTGATGATCGAGGCGGCGTACTCATGGCCGCGGGTGAGGTTCAGCGGCGCCGGGTTGTCGAGCCAGGCGATGATGTCCTTCTTCCAGTTCTTTTCGCGCTTCAGGTACTCCTTGAGGATGTAGGCGTACTCGCCGGGGTTCCAGCCGGTGTTCGCGTTGATGTCCAGGCAGTACTTGTCAATCAGGTCCTGCCGCTTGCGGAACCAGGCGTTGTATTCGGAGTTGTGGCCGCTGGACTCGGTGACATAGTAGTCGAAGGCCAGGAACATCTCGTTGCGCACGCGCTCGTGCTCGTAGATGGCCTTCTTCTTCATGGCCTGGCGCAGTAGCGGGTACGCGTCCTCGCCCTTCCACAGGAACTTGACGAACCATGACAGGTGGTTGATCCCGGCGCAGACGTAGTCAATCTCGGACACCGGCGCACCGATCCAGTGGGCCATCATGTGAGCGGTGCCCTGGACGCTGTGGCACAGGCCGCTCACGGCCACGTTCGTCGAGCGCTGCATGGCCCGGCAGTTCATCGCCATCGGGTTGGTGTAGTTGAGCAGGATGGCCTTGGGGCATAGCTCTTCCATGTCCTTGCAGATGCCGACCATCACGGGAATGGTGCGCAGGGCGCGGAAGATGCCCGAGGGGCCGCGCGTGTCGCCCACATTGGTGTCCACGCCGAACTTCTTGGGGATCTCGATGTCGTGGCGCCACACCTGCGTGCTGCCGGCGAGGATCGTGATGAGCACGGCGTCGGCGCCCTCGAGAGCCTTGCGCCGGTCCATCGTCGCCGTGACCTTCGCCGGGTACTTGCCTTCCTTGACAATGCGCTTGCAGGCGCGGGTGCTGTAATCCAGACGCTCCGCGTCAATGTCCATCAAGGCCAGCTCGGCGTCCGCCAGGGGCGGGAAGGTCAGGATGTCCTTAACCAGTGTTCGCGTGAACCCGAAACTGCCTGCGCCGATGAAAGCGATCTTCGCCATGCGATCCTACGTCCTCTCTGTGCGTGCCGAGGGAACCCGTGGCCCGCGAGGGGCCGGGTCCCTCCCTGCAGGTTGTCCCAAATGACATGGGTAGCGGGTTGGTTGCCGTTCAGACCTCCCGCGCGCAGTGTCCATTCGCCAACCGCGCCGAAAGCCCTTCCACGGCGACAACATCCACCGCGGACCAGCCGCGCCGGGAATGAGGCCCCGGCCACAAGACCTACCGCTATGTCACATGGTGATACTGCGGCGAACCAGCGAAGTGGCCCCATGTGCACCTTGTAGCTTGTTTCACAATCTCGAACATTTTTTCCCGGGAGCAGGAGGAAGTGGCAGGGGCCATGGCGAAGAGCCCTATCCGAGGGCGGGTTGACGCCCATACGGCACCCCTGCATAGCGGCTGGCTTGAGAGGGGCGTGCCGAAAGTTGCTTCAGCGAGTTGATGCTCCCGATTTTGGGTTTACCGTGAGCTGACACGGCTTTGTGGTTGGCGCATTGCACCACGACCGATTTCTCCTCACACGACAACATAACAGGGCCCAAGGTAGAGATGCTCTGAAGGAGGCCTCGCGGATCATGCGTCCGGACAGCGAACGTACGAACGTACGGTAGATTCTGCGGCAAAGGAACTGCTCAAGCGCGCCAGGGAAGACGCGCAGCAACTCTCTTGGGACCGATGGGAAGAGCAACAGCCCCAGTGTGGCTTCGGCCACCTGGGGCTGTGCTGCAAGATCTGCAACATGGGCCCGTGCCGCATTGACCCGTTCGGCGAGGGGAGCCAGCGGGGCGTCTGCGGCGCCGATGCCGACACGATCGCAGCCCGTAACCTCTTGCGCTCCGTCGCGGCGGGCGCCGCGGCCCACTCCGACCACGGCCGCGATGTCGCCCATGCCCTGATCATGGCCGCCCGGGACCCGGAGAGCAACTACCGCATCGCCGACCCCGCCCGCCTGCTGCGATTGGCCGAGGAGTTCGGCATCAAGACCGAGGGCCGGCTGATCAACGCCATCGCCGAAGAGGTCGGCCTGTTCTTCCTGGACGACTTCGGCCGCGCGGAAGGCGAAGTGTCCCCGGTCAAGCGTGCCCCGGCCAAGCGCCAGCAAATCTGGCGCGACCTCGACGTCATCCCCCGGGCCATTGACCGCGAGATCGTGCAGTCCATGCACCAGACCCACATGGGCGTGGACGCCGACTACCACAACCTCATGTTACAGAGCGTGCGCACCTCCCTGGGCGACGGTTGGGGCGGCTCCATGATCGCCACCGACATCCAGGACGTGCT
>CAZZDO010000378.1:0-5246 GCA_964653205.1 uncultured Armatimonadia bacterium
TCTGTTCCCCGTGTTCGCCAAGGCCCGGGAGAAGGCGCGGCAGTCGAGCTGTCTGAGCAACGTCAAGCAGTTGGGGCTTGCTGCCCTGCAGTACTCACAGGACTACGACGAACTTACGGCTCCGTCCTACCTGCCGGGGAACCCTAGTGCCAACGACCAGTGGTACGAACTGGTGCAGCCCTATCTCAAGAACACCCAGTTGCTCTACTGCCCCAGCGTCAAGACCCTCTACCCGGGCTACGGGTGGAACTGGTGGTGGCTCACTCAGCGTGCCGGGGCCGTCGCCTACGGCGGCACTCCGGCCAGCCTCGGGCAGATCCAGTCCCCCGCCGAGACCGTTCTGCTTGGCGACAGCCAGGCGACGCTCTCCTACGTCATCCGCTACGATGCGGCCAGCGGCTATCAGCCCGCCCCGGTCCACAATGACGGCGCGAACTTCTGCTTCTGCGACGGTCACGGCAAGTGGTACAAGATCCCCGGTGAGATAACCAGCAGCGCTGCACTGTGGGACCTGAACTAGCCGCCGCACATACCGCGCGCACACTGAAGAGCCTTCCCCCCCGGGGAAGGCTCTTTTCATTCATTCCACCCGCACCTCGGCCACCCGCGCCCCTTGGCCCTCCTCGTGCGCGGCCTCGACCACCAGCCGCACCGCCGTCACCGCCATCGCCTGGAACTCGTGCACCCGGAACCGGTGGATGTTGTCCGTCACGCGCACCAACTCCCGCCAGCCCTCCCCCACCTCGACCTCGACCCGGTAGTCCCGCACCATCGGCCCGAACGCCCGCGTGCCGTTGTTGAAGGGCATGTCGGTGTACCGGCGGCCAATGCCATCGAACGTCAGGGCAACGCGCGCGATGGTCTGCGGCTCGTCCCAGCGCAGCTCCAGCCACTGCGGCAGCGGCTCGCCGGGCCGCGACACCCACAGGTTCAGCGGCGCCCGCCCAAAGCGGCGGGAGACGCCGTTGATGACGTTGGCGGCTTCCCCCAGCGGCACCAGCCCGTCGGGCACGATCAGCAGCCGCCCTTCGGACAGCTCCAGCCCCTCCGGAAGCAGTCGCACCGTCTGCGCCACGTCGCAACACGCCGGGTCGAGGCCGACGCTGAGCCCCTCGCCCGCCAATAGCAGCGCCACGCCCTGGTGCCGGTGCTCCCGCGACCGCAGGGGCAGCATCAGCGCCTCGGGCAACGCGATCTCCACCCAGCCCTCGTGGCCGGCGGGCACGCCCACCGTCGTCTCGCCCAGCGTCCGCAGCACCGTCACCTGCTTGTCCGCCTCGAAGAGATGGTGGAAGAACCCGGCCTCCTCGTCCGCTGGTCGGGGCTTGAGCCGCGGCGGCGCATCGGTGGCATGGGCCACGGTCAGCCGCAGCGGCTGCGCTGAGCCGGTCGTGTTGGTGACGAAGGCGCGCACCGACGCCAACTGCTCCGGCCAGGCGTAGAGCACACTCCCCATGGCTCCCTCCAACCCAACCGTCTGCGGTGTACGAGCGGTCACCGACCGCGACCCATCGCTGAAGTCCCCATGCGTCCACTCGCTGCTCGCCGTCACCGTCGCCGTCCGCGCCAGGTCGCGCGGGTCGTCCGCGGGGAGGTCAATGATCGAGCCATCCTGTCGCAGGAACTCCTGCTGCAACTCCGGCAGGTGCTGCTCCGCGACTTCCCGCGCCGTGCAGCCGTGGCGCTTGGCGAGCGCAACGGCAATCGCTGTCCCCTGCGCCAGCAGGCCCCCCGTCTTGATGATCCGCGTCGAGCCATGCGCCATGTGGGTGCTGCTGATCAGCCGCCCGGCCAGGTACAGGTTGTCGAAGTCGCGGCTGTACGTCATGCGGTAGCACGTGTCATACAGCGGCGGCGAGGAGTACATGAAGATGCGGTTGACGCCGTCCTCGCCCTGCTCGTGCTGGTCAATCGTGAACCCGCCGTAGCCGAGGCGGTCGGGCAGCGTCGCGGGCGTCTCCAGCTCCGTCTGCGTGATCATGTGGTCGCCGATGAAGCGCCGTGTCTCGCGCTTGCCGGCGATGGGGCTGATCCAGATCAGCTCCCAGGCGGCGTTCTTCGGGTCCTGCTTGAGGTCGGCGAAATAGTGGTAGAGCTGCCGCAGCAGCCGCTCATAGATCTCGTGCTCGTCGGCGATGGGGTCCAGCAGCGTCCCCCCGGTCTCGGTGGGCCAGATCATGCGGATGTTGTCGTGCGCCCCCAGCCAGCCCTCCGCCTTCGTGTTCAGCGGCACCTCGAAGGCGCTGCTCGGCGGCAGGAAGGGGATGGCCCCCTCCGAGCGGCGCACGAGGGCGGTCATGCTGACTCCCGCGACGCGGTCGTCGGCCACCTCCGGCGCGCTGCGCTCGCCGAACTCCTCCCGGCTCTCCCGGCCCATCCGGAACGACGCCCCGGCCGCGAACGCTGCCTGCCCATCGCCGGAGGCGTCCAGCAGGGCATGGCTGATCTCGAAGCGCACGGTCTGACCGAGGGCGAGGTCATCGGCGATGACGGCGGTGACGCGTCGTGGGGCGGCGGCGCCGTTCTGTAGGGCGGGGGCTTGTACCCCGCCCAGGCCGTTCGGTTCGTGGCCTGCGGGGCGGGGTACAAGCCCCCGCCCTACAGCGACCTCCGTCTCCCGCGCCAGGTGCCGCTTGAGCACCCGCACCCCGGCGTCTTCCAGCTTCTCCTGCCATATCCCCTCGGCCAGGCGGCTGATGTTGTAGTGATGGTCGGGGGTGCGGTGCTTGCCGCCGCGCCAGGCGATCTCCTCTTCCATCTCCATGACGATGCCGGTCTCAGCGGCATACTCGTGGTAGATGTGCGCCCCGCCCCAGTGGATGCCCAGGAGCGGCCCGGAGTTGCCGCCGAGCACGCTTTCCCTCTCGATCAGGATGGTGTCCACGCCCATCCGCGCGGCCTGTAGCGCAGCGGCCATCCCGGCCACGCCGGAGCCGACCACGAGCAGTTCGCAGGAGTGGGTGCGGTCAATGGGGCGGGTGATCTGGTTCATGGGGGCCACCAGGGAGACGAGTGTGGTGGGTACGTTCGGAGGGGAGGGGATTGGGACCTCTGTGGCATTACACCAACTCCACGAACTCCTCGACGCCAACGCGTGCCTGCTTGAGAATGTGGGCAAGCGTGCTGCGCTTGATGGGGGTATGCGCCGGGACCGTGATCTTGAGCAGTTCGTCGCCCAGTCGCTTCTGCAAGCGGACATGGCTGCCACGCTGCCGAACGACAGTCCAGCCAGCGCGCTGTAGGGCATGGACGACCGCCACGTAGCCCAGCGACGGGACTTTCGTCACAGGACGAGTTCCTCCACCTTGGCGCCCTCGCTCAGGACCGTGTCATCCTCGACCGGTTCCAGGTAGAGCGCGATGGCCTCGCGGATGTTGGCCATGGCCTCCTCCGCGGTATCGCCTTCGCTGATACAGCCCGGAAGCGCCGGCGCATAGGCCGTGAACCCGCCTTCCTCGCTGGGCTCAAGCACGATCTGCAGCACCATGGTCTGATCCTCTCCTCTACATCTCCCGCCGGCCCTGCAGCGCCCGGATGAGCGTCACCTGATCGGCGTAGTCCAGTTCCGCCCCGACCGGCAGGCCCAGCGCCGGGCGCGTGATGCAGGCCTGTCCGTGCTCGCACAGCACCTGCCGCAGATACTCCGCCGTCGCATCCCCCTCGACCGACGGCGGCGTGGCGATGATGATCTCTTCGACCGGAAGCTGCCCCAGCCGGTGCATGAGCTGCCGGATGGTCAGATCGTCGGGTCCGACCCCGTGCAGCGGCGACAGCAGCCCGCCGAGGACATGGTACAGCCCGTGGAAGTCGTTGGCGCGCTCCAGGGCCATCAGGTCGGCGGCTTCGGCGACGATGCACAGGAGGCTACGGTCGCGCGCGGGGTCGTTGCAGACGGGGCACAGGTCGGCTTCGCTGTAATTGAAGCATTCCTGGCAGCGGCGCACAGTCTGGGGCAGGGCGGCGATGGCCTCGCCGAGGGCTTGGACTTCAGCCGGGTTGCGGCGCAGCAGATGGAACGCGAGGCGCTGGGCGCTCTTGGGCCCGATGCCCGGGAGCCGGGAGAGTTCGTCAATGACCTGTTGGAGGGGTCGGGCGTAGCGCATGGTGGTGAGTGCCGGGCTCGAAGCGGTCGCGCTCTGGTGAGCGCTCCTACACCAGACAACTCCCTCTTGGAGGCGCTGTAGGAGCGCTCACCAGAGCGCGAACCTCGGCTCAGAACATGTCGGGAAGCTCGACCCCCATCGCGCCTAGCGGCGTGGCGCCCATGATCTTCTCGCGCTTGAGCGCCGCGGCCCGGGCGGCGCAATCACGCACCGCCGCAGCCACAAGGTCCTCAAGCAACTCGACGTCGTCCGCGTTGACGACGCTCGGGTCAATCTTCAGCTCGGTCAACTGGCCGAGGCCGGTCATCCTGCACTTGACGACCCCGCCGCCGACGCTGGACTCGACTTCGGCGACTTCCAGCTCCTGCATGGCCTTCGCCACGTTCTCCTGGATGGCCCCGACCTGCGACTCGATCAACTTCTGAAAGGGATTTAGCATGTGCTGCACGCGCGGCACGGGCCGCTACTCCATCGTCCTATTGGTGGTTCTGCTCGGGCGGCAGGACTTCCTGACTGCCCGGGAAAAGGCTTAGCGTCTGCGCCACTGCGTCGTCCGTCGTGACGGGTCCGGCAGGCTCCGGGGGCTGGCCGGGCTGCAACTTCAGCTCTTCGGCCGGGGCCGCGGCCTCAACCGGCTCAGGTGCGGGCGCCGCGGGCGGCGCAGCTTGCGCGGGCGCCATGGCCTCCAGCGAAGCCAACTCGGCGTCTGAAGGCTCCCGTTCCGGCGCCGGCGCTTCAGGCGGCACCGGGGCGGCGGCCGGCGCCTCCGGGGGCGGCATCATGACCGGGCCGCCGGCCGGCGGCGGCGTCTCGACCGGCTCGCTTGCCTCGAGAGGGGCGCTGCTGCCCGGCGGTGTCACCGTATCGCCATCGCACACCCGCGCCCGCAGCCCAAAGCGCTTGCCGAACACGCCTTCGAGGGCCGCCTGAATGGCCTCCGTGTGCGACTTCACCTGCCCCGCGTGGAAGCGGCAACGCGCGGGGAAGCTGAGCGTCAGGTTGTCGCCCTTCAGTTCCGTCGGCACGGCGTCCAGCAGGAACGCGCGCACGTTGACCCGCAGGTGCTCCAGCACGTTCTCCCAGTTGCTCCACATGACTTCACAGGTGAGCGGGCCGTCCAGAGCCATCGGGGCGGGACGGGCG
>CAZZDO010000379.1:0-5224 GCA_964653205.1 uncultured Armatimonadia bacterium
GTCGTCATTGACCTGGGCCGCCCCATTGAGGCGCGCTTCGTGTCCGGCTACGAATTCCTCACCGAGGGTGTCGCCGATCACGCGGACATCGCGTACGTCGTCGAACGTATCGGCCACTTCGACCGCGACAACCGCGCCGGCATCGAGCGCACGCTGCACCGCATCTCGGCCATGCGCAACCGCCTGGGTGACGTCGTCGGGCTGACCTGCCGCGTCGGCCGCGCTGTGTTCGGGACGATTGACATCATCAGCGATGTGATCGAGGGCGGGACGAACATCCTGCTGCTCGGCCGGCCCGGGGTAGGGAAGACGACGAAGCTGCGCGAGACCGCGCGCGTGCTGGCTGAGGACTTCGACAAGCGCGTCATCGTCGTGGACACCAACAATGAGATCGCCGGCGATGGCGACATTCCGCACCCCGCGATCGGCCGGGCCCGGCGCATGCAGGTCCCCAACACCGAAGAGCAGCACGACGTGATGATCGAGGCCGTCGAGAACCACATGCCCGAGGTCATCGTCATTGACGAGATCGGCACGGCGGCGGACGCGTTCGCCGCGCGCACCATCGCCGAGCGCGGTGTACAACTGATCGGCACCGCCCACGGCAACAACCTCGACAACCTCATGTCCAACCCGACGCTGGCCGACCTCATCGGCGGCATCCAGGCCGTCACCCTGAGCGACGAGGAAGCCCGCAAACGCGGCACACAGAAGACCGTCCTGGAGCGCAAGGCGCCGCCGACCTTCGACACCGTCATCGAGATCCGCGACCTGGAGGTCCTGGCGATCCACCACGACGTGGCCGACACGGTGGACGCGCTGCTCCTGGGGCGCATGGTACAGTCCGAAATCCGCGAGCGGCGGGAGGGCGGGGGCTTCGAGGTCGTGCAGGAGGAGATCGTCGAGAACGCCCCGCCCATCACGGAGGATGACGACTTCGAGCGCCTGCAGCGGGAGATCTCCGACCGGCGCACGCGCCGCTCCATCTCGCATCTGTACATCCGCGGCCTGACCCGCCGCAAGGTCGAGAAGGCCCTGCAGGAGCTGCGCGTACCCGCGACGATCGCCAAGGAGCCGGCGCAGGCCGACGCGGTGCTCGTGCTGGAGGCCAACGCCCAGGGCCTCGGCGGCGAAGGGACGCCCGGCGTGCCTGTCGAAATCGTCCGGGGCAACACCTACGGGCAGATCTTCGAGGCCCTGCGCAAGCTGTTCACGACCGCCGACTCGGCGCGCGAGGAGTTCGCCCTGCGCGAGGCCGAGGAGGCCCTGCAGCGCGTGGGCGAGGGCAACCGCTCGGTGGAGCTGCTGCCACAAAACTCGTACATCCGCCGCCTGCAACACGAACTCGTCGCGCGGCACAACCTGCGCTCCACGAGCGTAGGCAAGGAGCCACGCCGGCGCGTGATGATCCTGCCGAGCTGAGTCGTCGGAGCGCCAGCATCGTGCTGGCACGCGCGATGTTCCCTACAGGGGGACCGGAGCTACATGACCGACACCGACCGTCGTTTCATCGTGTTCGATGGCGTCGAAGGCTGCGGCAAGAGCACGCAGGCCCGGCTGCTGGGCGAGGCGCTGGAGGCCCAGGGCCACCGCGTCATGCTCACCCTCGAGCCCGGCGGCACCGCCGTCGGCGAGGCCGTGCGCCACTGTCTGCTCAACCCGGCCTTCGAAGAGATGCACGAACTGACCGAGGCCTTCCTGTTCTGCGCCGACCGCGCCCAGCACGTGCTGGAGGTCGTCCGCCCCGCGCTGGAGGCCGGGCAGATCGTCATCAGCGACCGCTACTCGTCCTCGACCACGGTCTACCAGGGCTATGCGGGCGGGGTCGGGGCGGAGACGGTCGAGACGCTGAACCGCATCGCCACGCACGGGCTTCAGCCCGACCTGCTGATCGTGCTCGACCTCGACCCGATGGTGGGCCTGCGGCGCAAGCGCGGCGATCTCGCCGACCGCATCGAGCGCAAGTCGCTGGACTTCCACCGCCGCGTGCGCGAGGGGTTCATCGCCTATGCCGAGTCCCTCGGCCCGCGCGCCGTCATCCTGGATGCTGACCGCGACCAGGTGGCCATCGCGCACAACGTGCTCGAACTCGTTCTACAATCCGCGTAGGCCCGCCGGTCCTCCGGCGGGCGGGCCGGACACCGACAGTGTGCGCCGGAGGACCGGCGCACCTACGCGGCACTTACTGCAAACACCGCAGACCCATGGACCCCATGCCCACCACCACACTCGACACCATCACCATCCCCCTGACCGGCGAGGCTGTCTCACTCACGCTGCCGCCGCGCCTGCAGGCCCTGCGCGAGCGCGCTCTGGCCGTCCAGCGCGAGCCGCAGCCGCCGCTGGTTGAGAACACGCTCGCGGATGCCCGTGCGTGGGCGGCCCACACCGAGGACGAGGACTGGCTCATCTGGCGGGCGCGTCGCTGTGCCGAGCGCCTGGCCGCCCTGCCCTTCTGCCTGGAGGCCGGAGAGTTGCTGCCCGGCAAGCCGCATTTCCATCACCCTTCGCCGGAGGAGCAGGCGGCGCTGGCCGAGGCCGCGCAGGTGCTCGCGACAATGCCGCCGTACCCCGGTGGCGACGCCGGACACTTCCATCCCGACTACGAGAAGCTCCTGCGCGTCGGCGTGCGGGGGTTGTTGCACGAGATCGGCGAGCGCGGCGGCCGCCCCGACTTGACCGACGAAGAGGTCAACTTCTACGAAGCCTGTCGCATCGCCATGCAGGCGCTGTCCACCTTCATCGGCCGCTGTGGGGACGAATGCGAGGCGATGGTCGAGCCGGACCCGGAGGGTGCGGACGACTGGCGCGAAGTCGCGGACATCTGCCGGCACATCGCTACCGAGCCCCCGCGCACCTTCCGCGAAGCCATTCAGCTTCTGTTCCTCGCCGAGATGGCCCTGTGGTTCGCCGAGGATCACGGTCTCACGAGCCCCGGGCGGCTCGACCAGACGATGTGGCCGTTCTACGAGGCCGACCGCGCCGCCGGGCGCATCACGCCCCAGCGCGCCCTCGAACTGATCTCCTGCCTGTTCATCCAGGTGAACCGCGTCCTGTGGCCGGGCTCGGCCGTGGCGGCGATGGTCGCCGGCCGCGACCGCGAGGGTCGCAACGTCACGAATGAGCTGACGTACCTCTGCCTCGCCGCGCGCATGGCCACGCGCCTCGTCTATCCCACGGTCGGTCTGGCGTGGCACGAGGGCACGCCCGGTGAGTTGACGGACTTCGCCGTCGAGATGCTCGCCACGGGTGTGGGCGATCCGGCGTTCTTCAATGACGAGCTGATCCCCGAGGGTCTGCGCGATCACGGCGTGAGCGTGCCGGATAGCTTCAACTACATGAACTCCACGTGCGTGGAGATCAAGGTCTGCGGCGCCTCGAACATGTGGGTGACAGCCCCGTACTTCAACTGCGCGCAGGGGCTGCTGGATGTGCTGCGTGAGGTGGCCGAAGGGGAGCGCCCCGCGCCGGAGACGTTCGCCGACCTGCAGGAAGCCGTGCGCGCGAACCTCGGGGGGAAGATCGCCGCTGCGGCGGCCAACCTGGACGCGACGTGGCAGCGCCGCGCCGAGCACGGGTGTTTCCCGCTAGCCAGTTGCGTCATCTCCGACTGCCTGGAGAAGGGCCAGGACTTCGACCGCGGCGGCGCGCGCTACAACTGGGTCGAGAACTCGTTCGTCGCACTGGCCAACCTCGTGGACAGTCTCATCGCCGTGCGGGAGTTGGTCTACAACACAGAAGACCTGTCCCTGACCGAGCTATGGGCGGTGCTGGAGGCGGACTTCGAGGGCCATGACGAGCTGCGTCAGCGCATCATGCACCGCCTGCCCAAGTACGGCAACAACCAGCCCGTGGCGGACGAACTGGCGGCCGAGTGGGCCTGCTTCCTGATGGACGCGACCGAGGCCAACACCGTGGGCCTGCACCGCTACGTGCCCGGCTTCTTCTGCTGGATCATGCACGAGCGCATGGGGTCGGAGACGGGGGCCACGCCGGACGGGCGGCACGCGGGCTGGCCGCTGGCCGACGGGGCGGGCGGGGCGCAGGGGCGCGAAGTGTGCGGCCCCACAGCGGGCGTCCTCTCCACGACCTGCTGGCCGCACCGCCGCGTGATTGGCGGGCTCGTGCACAACGCCAAGTTCCCGGTTTCGGCCTTCCGGACGGCGGCCGACCGCGCGGCCCTGCGGCACCTGATCGAGACGTACCTGCGGCGCGGCGGCTTCGAGATTCAGATCAACGTCGTCGGGCGCGAGACGCTGCTGGCCGCGCGCGCGCATCCCGAGCAATACCAGGACCTGCTCGTCCGCGTGGCCGGCTATTCGGACTACTTCGTGCACCTGTGCGACAAGATGCAGGAAGAGGTCATTGCCCGCGCGGAACACAGCTTGTAGGCGCTAGGTGCGGCCTCGTGTGCGCCGTGCCCAATCCCTAATCCCTGACACCGAATCCCTATGTTCAGAGACATCATCGGCCACGAAGGCCCCCTCAGTCTTCTGAAGCGCGCGGCGTTCACCGGGCGTATTCCGAACGCCTACCTCTTTGTCGGCCCCCCGCACGTCGGGCGGCGCACCGCGGCCCTGCAACTGGCGAAGGCGCTCAACTGCGAGCGGAACACGTCCTTCGCGTCCGCCGACGCGGTGGACTGCTGCGACGACTGCGTCAACTGCCGCGCCTTCAACCAGGAGCGCCACCCGGACCTGATGATCGTGCGGCCGTTGGTGTCGCTGAAAGGCGCGGAGGACGACCTCGTCATCGAGAGCGACGAGGGGGGCGAGGGTGAGGAGGCGCCGGAGTTCATCGAGATCGAGGGCTCGATGATCCGCACCGGGCAGATCGAGGCGCTCATCGAGCACAGCTTCCTCAAGCGCGTGCAGGGCCGCTACAAGGTGTATCTCATCATCTCGGCCGAGACGATGAACGAGGCCGCGCAGAACCGCCTGCTCAAGACGCTCGAGGAGCCGCCGCCGAACACGCTGCTGATCCTGACCAGTGCCAACCTCGGCGCGCTGCTGCCTACGACGATCTCCCGCTGCAGCGTCGTCAGCTTTGAGGGCGTGCCTGCCGCCACCGCCGAGGCGCGGCTGCAGGGGCTGCACCCGGACGTGCCCGCCGAGCAGCTACACTCGTTGGTTTCGCTCTCCGGCGGCCGCGTCGGCTGGGCCATCAGCATGCTGCAGCATCCGCAGGTTCTTCAGATCCGCGATGACCTGCTGGACCTTTGCGT
>CAZZDO010000380.1:0-5222 GCA_964653205.1 uncultured Armatimonadia bacterium
CTTCGGGGCGAACGGCGTCACGGCTCCCCTCATCTCCTCATCTCCTCATCCCCTCATCTCCTCATCTCCTCATCTCCTCATCTCCTCATCTCCTCATCTCCTCGGTCCCCTCGGTCCCGTTGACGTTCCCCGCCCCGCCGCCTATAATCCTCTCACGGCGCTCCGTCACCGGAGCGCTGATTCCGTGTCCGGGTTTCCCATGGCCGCCGACGCCGCCCCCGCAATCGTCGAACACAAGCCCTCCATCGCCGCCACCTACGTGTGGTTGGCGACCGTGCCGCTGACCTGGGGCTTCAACTTCGTGGCCCTCAAGATCCTCTACAAGGACTTCGGCTTCAGCGTCGCGGGGCTGCTGAGCGTCCGCTATATCCTCATGGTGCCGATGCTGCTGGGCCTGCTGCTGCTGACCGAGCGCAACCTGCACATCCGCCGCGAACACTGGCGGCATCTGGCCATCTTCGCCTTCTTCACCGTGGGCATCTACCAGTACCTGTTCGCCAAGGCCATCGAGTGGACGTCGGCGGGGGAGTCGGCCCTGCTCATCAGCAGCGCGCCGATCTTCACCTTCCTGATTACCACCGTCCTGGGGCACGAGAAGTTCTCGAGGATGGGGCTGCTGGGCGTCGTCTTCGGCTTCGGCGGCATCGCGCTGGTCATCTTCGGCGGCAGCGGCTCGGCCTCGATCCCCGCGACGCACATGAAGGGCGACCTGGTGATGATCGCGGCGGCGGTCTTGTGGGCCTCGTACGCCATCTTCAGCAAGCCCCTGCTCAAGCACTACTCGCCGCTGAAGGTCACCGCCTGGGCGCACACGCTCGGCGCGATCATGATCATCCCGATTGGCCTCGGGCAGGCGCTCGAGGTGGACTGGCTGCACCTGGCGCCGCTGGGCTGGGCCTGCACGCTGTACTTCGCGTGGCTGGCGGGCGTGTACGGGTTCGTGGTATGGTATCGGGGCGTGCGCGTCATCGGCTCATCCAAGACGATGCTGTTCCAGTACTGCGTGCCGCCGGTGGCGCTGGTGGCGGGGTACTTCGTGCTCAAGGAGGCGCCGAGCCTGCTGCAGGCGCTCGGCGTCATCATCACGCTCAGCGGCGTGTACATCGCGAGCAACGCGAGGAGGGTGTAGGGGTCGCGGTCTGGTGACCGCTCCTACACCCGGACAACATGTTGAGAGAGGGTGGGGGGTGTAGGAGCGGTCACCGACCGCGACCGGGGCCAGCCCTGCCCATGCAACGCCAATGCCCGACTTCACTGACGTGCAACAAGCCATCGCCGCCCTGCAAGCCGGGGAGTTCGTCGCCCTGCTCGATCATCCCGAGCGCGAGGGCGAGGCTGACCTGCTGCTGGCCGCGCAGTTCGCCACCGGCGAGAAGCTCAACCTGATGATCACGCAGGCGCGGGGGCTGGTGACCATCGCGGTCATCGAGAGCCGCCTGCGGGAGCTGGGCATTCCGCCGCTCGAGCCGGCGAACACGGGCAGCAACTGGCCGCGGTTCGCCGCGCCGGTGGACTACACCATCGGCACCACGACCGGCGTGTCGGCCTTCGACCGGGCGGTCACGGCGGTCGCGCTGACCGACCCGGCGGCGCGGCCCGAGCACTTCATGCGCCCCGGCCATCTCTTCCCCCTGGCCGCCTCCCCCGGCGGCATCGCCCAGCGCGCCGGCCACACCGAGGGCGCGGTGGCGCTCGCGCAGGCCGCGGGCCTGTACCCCGCGGTCGTCATGTGCGAGATGCTGGCCCCCGACGGGCAGATGGCGCGCGGGCCGATGCTCGAGGGCCTCATCGCCCAGTACGGCTTCGCGGCGGTGACGGTGGAGCGCGTGGCGGAGTACGGCAGCTAGCGCGTCGGCGGGTCCGTCCCTGGACCCGCTGGTCGTGTGGGTGCGAGGACGCACCCACCTACGCGCCTCCCCGGCAGGACCCGCCCGGCCTCCTGACGAATGTCTCCGTGCATCACCGAAGGAGACTCCCATGCCCCTCACCAGCGTCGTTCATCCTCACCGTTGTCCTTCCCATCCTTCTCATCCTGTGATGGTCGTTGCCGTCTTGTGCCTGCTGCTGCCACGCCTCGCCCTCGCCCAGGACACCGTCAAGGTGCTCGAAGAGAAGGACCTCGACTTCCTGACCGAGACGGCGAAGTGGACCGCGGGCGGCGGGCCGGAGTCGTCGTTGGCGATGGTGGACCAGCCGGTCCTCGCCGGCAAGCTCGCCGTGGCGTTCTCGGCCCACATTGACGTGCAGGGCCCCCCGGGGGCGAAGTACCCCGCGGGTTGGCCCTCGTGTCAGACGGCCTTCGCCCCACCGCAGGACTGGAGCGGGTGGAACAGCATCGTCTTCAAGATTAGAGTCGATGTCCCGGGCCGGCTGGAAGCCGGCGCTCCCAGGGACGGCGCCCCTGCGGCCGGCGGCCCTGCGGCTCCCAAGCTCTTCCCCATTCGCTTCATCGTCCACACCGACGGCAAGTGTACGCTGAACAAGCTGATCACACCATTCCCCGCCGGGCAATGGGTGCAGGCGCGCTTCGACCTCTCGAAGCTGCCCAATCCCGACAAGGTCACGCTCGTCCACCTGTTCCTGTGTGAGGACGAGTACCCGGATAAGCTGCAGATGACGTTCACGGTGGACGACTTCCGGCTGCAGAAGACGCTGCCGCTGGACAAGTACCTGCCGCCGACCGAGTGCACCGCCGCGCTACATGTGGGTGAGGGCGAGTCGTGGACGCTCGTGGACGGGGGCCCGTCCGTAGGAGCGCCGGCGTCCAGCCGGCAGCCGTTGCCGTGCCGTCTGAAGCTCACCACCGGCGACCAGTGCCCCCTCCTCAAGACCGACATCATCGCCTGGCGCGCCACGGACCTCTTCACCCGTAAGCAGACGACGGCGACCACGCCGTTGGGGCAGGACATCCCCGGGGGGACGACGGTGGAGGTGCCGGTGGCGTTTCCCCTGGCGGGCGCGATGAACCGCGCCGCTACCGGCCTCACGCCCGGCTACTACGTGCTCGTCGCCGATGTCACCCGCGACGGCAAGTCGCTGTGCGGCGGGCGCGTGGGGGCCGACGACTTCTATGTCAAGAAGCCCGGCGAGACGATGGCCTACACGGCGCTGTGCATGCGCCTGGGCGCGGTCGAGTGGATCACGGACAAGCGCTACGGCGGGCTGCTGACCCATGGCAACATCGTCCCCCCGCACACCTACGACCCGCTCGACCCGGACACGTACCTCTTCTGGCTCAAGCAGTGGTGCAGCGACTCCGGCAAGAACACCGAGGGGCTCGAGGCGGGCGTGACCGGCCTCGTGTTCGCCTGCGAGGCCCTGCGCCGCGCCGGGGACAAAGAGCGCCTCGCCTACGCCGAGAAGCTCCTGCGCGACACGCTGGACTACATGATCGGCAACATGCAGGACCCCGACGGCGGCGTGCAGACGATCACCAATGAGCTGATGCGCAACCACGGCGATGTGCTCGGGGAGATGCGCGGCTTCACGACCACGCGCGACAGCAACCAGACGGGCGAATGGGTGCGGCCCATCGCGCGGGCGATCACGTACTACCGCAACCTCAAGGGGCAGGAGCAGTATGTCCGGAAGCTGCTGAAGGCGAGCTACGCCGCCGCCGACTTCATCGTGCGCAACGCCACGGACCAGGTCGGCGACCGCGCGCACGTGCTGCGCCACTACCACTTCCCACCGTATGCCGTGGACCAGCCCTCGCCGGTCAAGCACACCCTCTACCACCAGGAGGGCCGGCAGTGCGAGGTCTACACCGGCCGCGCGATGGCCGGCGTCTCGTACGTCGCCTATGCCATGGCCCTGTGCGGGGAGAAGATCCCGGACACGTGGCTGGCGATGCTGCGCGACACGACGGCGTGGGCGCAGGAGCGCATGGAGCCCCGCGGCGGGTGGTTCGACTACGGCTGCGAGGACATCGTCGAGGGCGGCTGCCACACCTTCCTGGGCAACATGTACATCGGCGAGGGGACGATGGGGCACTTCATGCTCGAACAGAAGCTGGAGAACAAGGCCGAGGCGCAACGGGCGGCCGAGGCCACCAAGCTGGCGTACCATTACGTGACCGACAACTGCATCATCCGCGGCAAGAAGTTCGGTATCCCCGGCGAGTTCTGGGTCGGGCCGTACCTGTACTGGGAGCTGCTGGAGTACAACACCTATGTCGAGAAGGACCCGACGTTCGCGGCCTGGCTGCAGGGCATCACCGACCTCTATGTGACGAAGAACGAGTGGCGCGACTTCACCGACCGCACCAAGGGCGTCGGGCGCGTGACCGACAACGGCTCGCTGGTGACGAGCATCCTGGCGTGGCTGGGCCTGCACGTCATGGACGAGATCGGCAAGCCGTGGCGCGGGTATGAGACGATGGGGGGGAAGTAGTGGTTGGGTGGTTGAGTGGTTGAGTGGTTGAGTGGTTGGCGCTCGGCGCCTCGGGGTTGGGAATCAGACATCAGGGGTTGTTGGTTGGGCCGGGGCGTGAGCCGTGTCCTTCCGTCCGCAGAACGCTCGGCCGCAGGCCCATGTGCTTGGAGGCATCACATGCGACGACCGCTGTGGCAGGCCTGCATCGCGTTGCTTCTGGGGACGTTGACCTCGTTCGTCGCGGCCCAGGACGACCCGCGCGCGAACCCTTACTTCGCCGTCCCCGAGCTGCGGCAGCTCATGGAGTGGGCGACCTTCCAGCTCACCTTCGATGCCGCCAGCATGACCCCCGACATGGCCGCCGGCGAGAGCAAGCCCGCGATTAACGGCACGCCCCAGTTCGCGCCCGGGCTGCGCGGGCAGGCGCTTGTGGCCGGCAGCGGCGTGGGCCTCTACCCGCGGGCCGGCAACGCGCCCTTCGACACGCAGGGCGCCGTGGCCCTGTGGGTCTGCCCGGATGGTTGGACGCACGTGCAGGGCGGCAACACCACGCTCGTGATGACCACCAATTCCAGCTTCTACCTCCAGCGGCAGGGGCCGTGGATCGAGGGCCCGGTGCTCAAGCGCCAGGAGGGCCTGCAGTTCCTGCTGTTCTCCAAGACCGTCGGCAACGGCTGCCTGATGTTCGGCACGAACGGCTTCGCCAACGGCCAGTGGCGGCTGCTGGTGGCGAGCTGGTCGTGGCCGACGATGTCCTTCTCGCTCGACGGCGGCGAGTTCCAGTCAGCGACCGTCAAGGGCCGGCCGAAGCCGGAGGAGTTCGGGGGGATCGTGGTCGGGGCCACCGG
>CAZZDO010000381.1:0-5220 GCA_964653205.1 uncultured Armatimonadia bacterium
GCCCCGAACGTGTGCGCACCGTGCGGGCCTTCGGCTACAAGCTCTGCGCCATCTAACCGTACCCGTTGCGTGTACATGCCAAACGACAGGCCAGCTGGCCTGTCGTTTGCTTTCCCTGCTATCGTGTGAGCGCTACTGTTGCGCCTTGGCGAGGGCGTCGGCGGGCGGGGGCTTGCCCTTTGCCTCCAGGGCTTGATTGATCGCCCGGTAGACGTCACTCATCTTGTACTTGTCGCCCGCCGGGCCCCGGAATGACATCAGCACCTTGCCCCCGTTCTTCTCCAGCTCCATCTCGATCTTCCCGTTGATGACCAGCCCCGCCTCACAGCCGATCTCAAGCTTGTCGGACCGCTCGGCGACCTTTGGGTCGTTCATCGAGTACCACTCCAGGCGGACCAGAGCGCCGTAGGTGTCCTGAATCTCCTTCAGGCTGGTGCTGGCCTGGTGGCACGAGTTCGTGTCGTTGACAAAGGACTCGACCTTGACCGGCGCCGTGGTGGGGCCGGAGTTGGGCGGCAGCGTGAAGGCTGGAGCGCCGCCACCATGGCTCCCGTGCTCCGTGGTCTTGCCCTTGGCGGCCGCAGCGGTGGCCTCCGCTGCCTCGCGGGCCTTTTGCACTTCCTTCGCTTGCGCCTTGGCCTTCTGCTGGCGCATGTCGGCCACCGTGTTCATGCCGATGACCACCAGTAGCAGCGCGACGATTGTGCCTACTAGTTGCAGCTTCCTCAAGGTCATGCTCCTTGCCGCGACGATACGGGCAACGTACTCACGCCGGCGGCGCCAGCTACTCACTCGGGCGTCTGCGGATTGGGCAGGAACTCGCTCGCCCACGCAATCTGGCTGGCGCGGTGCAGGCTCTCAGGCGTGCCGGCGTCCGACCAGTGGCCGGCGAAGATGTCGTAGCCCAGTGCTCCGGCCTGCAGGTAGATGTTGTTCACAGCGGTGATCTCGTACTGCCCGCGCTCGGACAGCTCCAGCGTCGGCAGAATCTCCCACAGCCGTCGGTCATAGGCATACACGCCAATGACCGCGTAGCCCGAGGGCGGGTCGGCGGGCTTCTCTACCAGCTCCGTGATCCGGCCCTCGGCGTCGAAGGCCGGCACCCCGAACCGCTCGGGGTCTGGCACTTCCGTCAGCAGGATGCGCGCCCCGCCGCCTTGCTCCCCGAAGTTCGCGACGAAAGGCCGCAGGCTGGCATCCACGACGTTGTCGCCGAGCATCACCAGACAGTCATCGTTGTCCACGAAGGCTTCCGCCAGCCGCAGGGCGTCGGCGATCCCGCGCGGGGCGAACTGGTAGGCGTAGTAGAGCGTCTTGAGCCCGAACTCACTGCCGTCGTGCAGCAGTTCCAGGAAGGCTCCCGGGCTGTTGCCGCCGGTGATGAGAATGATCTCCTCGATGCCGGCCTCGGCCAGCGCGTGCAGCGGGTAGTACACCATCGGGAAGCGCCCGACGGGCAGCAGGTGTTTGTTGGTCACCTTGGTCATCGGCGCCAGGCGCGTGCCCAACCCGCCGACGAGTACTACACCCTTCATGTCGCCCTCCGGTAAAGCAAGAACGCTTGGACACCGGCCAGGGGTTTCCGCAGCCGCGCTACCGGAACGCCGCGCGGGCCGTCGAGGGCCGGCGGGGCCGGACCAGCAACGGCGGCTCGGTCCAAGTGTGCCCTTTCCGGTGGTCGGTCGTCAATGCAATAAATGTTGGCCGAGGGTGAAGAAAGGGTCTTGACACGGAATCCTGGGGGAGTATAGTCGGACTGTAAGTAAACGTTTACTTACTCAAAGGGCAGGGTTACCGATGAGCCGCACCCACAGCAAGCGTGATGAACTGACGACCGCCGCGCTCCGCCTGTTCGCTGAGCACGGCATCCGCGGCACCTCCGTCCGGGACATCGCCGAAGCCGCCGGTGTCACCGAGGGCGCCCTGTACCGGCACTTTGCGGGCAAGGACACCCTCGCCCAGTCGCTCTTCGCCGAATGTGCGCGCATGCTCTACGAGCATCTCGACGCGGCGGTGAGTGACGTGGCGAACCCGCGCGATCAGCTCTGTGCTCTGGCCCGCGGTTTCGTGGAGTTCGCCGAGACGCAGCCGGAGGCCTACGAGTATGTCATGGCGCGCCACCACGAGAGCGTTGGGGACCTGCCGCCGGACCAGCCGCTGCCCAAGGATGTCTTCGTCCGGGTCATCGCCGGGGGCATTGCGGCCGGCCACTTCCGGCCGATGGACCCGCACCTGGGTGCCGCGATGATGATCGGGCTGCTGCTGCGCACCATCTTCTTCATGCAGCGCGGCATCCTGGACGCGTCCCCTGAGGACGTCACGACTGAGGTGTGTGGGGCGGTACAACGCATCTTTCTCACCCGGTAGGGGAGAGAGGGGAGTCAGAAATGGCCAAGATCAGACGGAAGATCGTGAAGATTGACGAGGAGAAGTGCAACGGCTGCGGCGTGTGCGTCACGCCCTGCGCCGAGGGCGCCATTCAACTCGTGGACGGCAAGGCGAAGGTCGTCAAGGAGGAGCTGTGCGACGGCGCCGGCTTCTGCCTGGGCGTGTGCCCGACCGGGGCCCTGCAGATCGAGGAGCGTGAGGCGGAGGCCTTCGACCCGGAAGCGGCCCACGAGCAGATGGCGACCCGCGGCGAGCAGATCATCAACGAGAAGTGCTTCCGCTGCGGCAATGACGAGCGCGCCGCCGTGCTCTTCCCGTGCCGCCACCAGGGCCAGAGCCAGTGGGTCTGCGTCCGCTGCCTGCCCCCGCTGATCCACGGGTAGCGCCCCGACCACGCCCGAGAGGAGACGGGAACATGTCCATTCTGCCGGTGAACCTACACCTTGACGACGAGAACGACCGCCAGTGCGTGTATGAGACGGATGACGTCCAGATCATGCGCGTCCGGCTGTCGAGCGGCGACGCCCTGCCGACCCACAACGCCAATGCCAACGTGCTGTTGGTGCCGCTACAGGGCGCAGTGACCGTCACGGCCGAGGGCACCACCCAGACGGCCGAGCCGGGCGGAGCCGTCAGCGTGCCCTACCAGACGCGCATGGACGTAAGCAACCAGGGGGCCGCGCCGCTCACCTTCCTGGTGCTCAAGACGCCGCACCCGAAGACCTTCAAGTAGCCTGGGGCGGGAGAAAGGAGCGTACACATGAAGCAAGTTGCCTACATCATCAAGGGTACAGGCACGCAGGAGTTGGTCGGCGGCTGTCTGCTCAATACGGTCGCCGCGGGCATCCACGGCCGCCAGGTCACGGCCCTGCACTTCTGCGAGGACGGCGTGTTCTTCCTGCTCAGGGGCACTGACAGTGCCCAGAAGATCGAGCGGGCCATCAAGGAGCAGGGCGTGAAGGTCACCGTCTGCGAGTGCTCCCAGGACGCCCGTGACATGACGGACAAGATGATTGACGGAATCACCATCGGCCACTTCGCGGACTTCTACGAAGCCGCCGGTGACGCCGATGTCGTCGCCATCTAGCCGGGAACCAAAGGACGGGGCTTGGGGCCTCGCCTTACCAGACCACCCACGGAAGGGGTCAGAACGATGTTTTGCTACCAGTGTGAACAGACCGCCAAGGGGACGGGTTGCACCGCGCACGGAGTCTGCGGCAAGGACCCGGAAACCGCCGCTCTGCAAGACTTGCTGCAATACGAGGCCAAGTGTGTCTCGGCGTTCGCCCATCGGGCCCGCCAGCTCGGGGCCAAGGACCATGATGTGGACCTGTTCGTCGTCCATGCGCTCTTCACGGTCGTGACGAACGTGAACTTCGACCCGAAGCGCCTGCAGGAACTCATCGTCGAGGGCGCCGCGATCCGCGACAAGGCCAAGCAGCTCTACGAGGACGCCTGTGCGCAGGCCGGGCAGCAGCCCGAGCAGTCAGCAGTGCTGGCCGACGCCGCGGCCTTCCAGCCCGCCGCCGACCTGAACGACCTCATCAAGCAAGGCGAGGCCGTCACCATCGAGAAGTACCTGGAGAAGCACGGGCCTGACGTCGGCGGCCTGCAGCAGCTCCTCACCTACGGCCTGCGCGGCACCGCCGCCTACGCCGACCATGCCCAGGTCCTCGGGCAAGAGGACGACGCGGTCTATGCCTACTTCCATGAGGCGTTGAGCTTCCTGGCCGACGGCCCCGACGACGTGAATGCCCTGGTGGCGGCCAATCTCAAGTGCGGCGAAGTGAACCTCCGCGTCATGGAGTTGCTCGACGCCGCCAACACCGGCGCCTATGGCCACCCCGAGCCGACCAAGGTCCGCGTGACGCCGGTGGCGGGCAAGGCCATTCTCATCTCCGGCCATGACCTGAAGGACCTCAAAGAGCTGCTCGAGCAGACCGAGGGCAAGGGCATCAACATCTACACCCACGGCGAGATGCTCCCCGCCCACGGCTACCCCGAGTTGAAGAAGCACTCGCACCTGGCGGGCAACTATGGCGGGGCGTGGCAGGATCAGCGCAAGGAGTTCGAGGAGTTCCCCGGCGCGATCCTGATGACCACCAACTGCATCCAGAAGCCCAAGGACACCTACAGCGCGCGCATCTTCACCACCGGTCTGGTCGCGTGGCCCGAGGTCACGCACATCCCGGACCGCGCGCCCGGCGGCGCCAAGGACTTCTCGCCGGTCATCGCAGCCGCCCTGGCCGCCCCCGGCTTTGCCGAGGACGCCGAGGAGAAGACGATCATGGTCGGCTTCGGCCACAATGCGGTCCTGAGCGTGGCCCCCGTCGTCATTGACGCGGTCAAGAGCGGGGCCCTGCGCCACTTCTTCCTCATTGGCGGCTGCGACGGCGCCAAACCCGGCCGCAACTATTACACCGAGCTGGCCCAGGCCGTGCCCGATGACTGCGTGATCCTCACCCTCGCCTGCGGCAAGTACCGCTTCAACAAGCTGGACTTCGGCGAGCTGGGTGGTCTCCCGCGCCTGCTGGACATCGGCCAGTGCAACGACGCCTATTCGGCGATCAAGATCGCGGTGGCGTTGGCGGACGCGTTCGGCGTGGGCGTCAACGACCTGCCGCTGTCGCTGATCCTGTCGTGGTACGAGCAGAAGGCGTGCTGCATCCTGCTGACACTGCTGCACCTGGGCATCAAGAACATCAAGCTCGGCCCGAGCCTGCCGGCGTTCGTCACGCCGCCGGTGCTGAACGTCCTGGTGGAGAACTTCGGCCTGGCGCCGATCACGACGCCGGAAGAGGACCTCAAGGCGATCCTGGGGTAGGGGAGAGG
>CAZZDO010000382.1:0-5211 GCA_964653205.1 uncultured Armatimonadia bacterium
TTGGTCGGAGTGGTCTTCGCCCTGCACGCGCTATGGTCGGAGCAGGGCTTCGGCGGGTGGCCGCTGACGGTGCTACTGGTGGCTACGGCGCTGGCCACGTCCGTCTTTTGGCTGACGTTCGTCGCCACCGAGCACCTGCTGCAGGTGCTGCTGGTGGTCCTGGTGTGCCGGCTGGCCCTGGGTCAGATGCGGACGGAGCAGGCGGGGCGGCGGCCCGGTCGCGGCTGGCTGCCCGTGCTGGGCGCCCTCCTGGTGGCGACGCGCTTCGAGGGCTACCTGTTGCTGATGGCCCTGGGGGTGCTGTTCGTGCTGCGGCGGCGCGGAGGGCGCGCGATCACGCTGCTCGCCGCCGGCCTGGCGCCGGTGCTGCTCTACGGCGCGTTCTCGGTAAGCCAGGGCGGGACGTTCCTGCCGGCCTCGGTGCTGGTCAAGGGCCTCATTCCGGGGGTCACGCTCACGGGGCGAGTGGCCCTGGGGCTGCGGCGGCTGGTGTCGCTGGGGGGCGACGACCTGCTGGCCGCGCTGATCATCGTTTCGCTGGTGCTGGTGGGGTTTCGGCTGGTGGCGAGGCTGAGATGCGCCCAACCCCACGAACTACTGGCCCCCTGCTTCCTGCTGACCGCAGCCATGCACCTGCCGCTGGTAGGCGTCTACCAGAGCCGCTATGAGTCCTATCTGATCGTGTTGGGGCTGCTGGGGCTGACGGGCACCTTGGCCGCGTGGCTGGCGCCGGGAGGGGCATGGCACCGTCCGGGGCTGCGCTGGGGGGCGGCGGCGCCGCTGGTGCTGCTGCTGGCGCTGACGCCGCCGTGGCTGTCGCGCACCAAGAACTCGCTGCTGCTCATCCCCGCGGCCGCCCAGGACATCCACGGCCAGCAGCGCCAGATGGCGCGGTTCATCGGGCGCTACTACCCGCGCGACACCATCGTGTGCAACGACGTGGGCTGCATCGGGTACTTCACGGACGTACCGGTCGTGGACCTGGCGGCGCTGGCGACCCCCGCGGTGACGGAGGCCTGGCTGGCGCGGGACTTCAGCGCGGCCCGCCTGCAGTCCATCGCCGTGGCCCAGCACGCCCGTGTCGGCGTGCTCTATGACACGTGGCTGGCACACTTCTATGAGGGGCGGCCGCCCTGGTTCCGAGCCGGAGGGTGGACGTTGGCGACAGTCGCCATCGCCGGCGACACCACGGTGGGGTTCTATGTGCTGCAACGGGGGGATTTCGAGGAGCTACGGGGCCACCTGCGCGAGTTCCAGCCGACACTGCCTCCGCAGGTGCAGGTGGACTTGGGGGACGCCCCATCCGCTGGGCGGCCGTGATCTGCAGTCAGGAGTTAGCCCCGGCGGCGGCGTCTCAGCCACAACCCGCCGATCCCCAATCCGAGCAGCGCCAGGGTTGCCGGCTCGGGCGTATGAGCGGCGGCGGTAATGTCGAGGGTCACCGTGTCAATGGGACTGCCCACCAGTTGCACGACGGCCCCCCAGAAGGGGTAGTCACCGCCCTCGTAGGCGATCGGCAGGCGCCACTCCAGGGTGGTCCCGCCGTTCTCGGTGCCCTGGTAGTAGCCCGGCGGGAGAGGGTACTCGAGGAAGAGGCCGGCGATGTGCCACTGGTGGTACTCGGCGCCCATGGTGGCGCCGTTGAAGTAGGCGCTGATGTAGTAGTCAATGCCCGACAGCTCGTCGGGCACCCGGAAGTAGTTGGGCGGCGAACCGAAGGCGGGGCGCAGATCGGCGTAGATGCCGTAGGAGTACTCGACGGTGGTGGAGGGCGGGGCGGCCAGGTCCATGCGCAGGTAGATGGCGGTATCGTCGCGGCCCCACCAGATGGCGACAATGTCGTTGGCACTGGAGCCGGCGTCCCCGGCCGGGTCGCCCAGGGAGATGACCTTGCCCGGGGTGCTCCAGTTGTACAGGTAGGCGGCGTGGGCGAGGCCCGGCCAGGTGAGCAACAGCAGGATCAGCAAGTGACTCATGCGCAGTCGCATCATCGGCCTCCGCGGCGCGGCTGGAGTTCCCGGCACGCTCCCGACCTAACAAAAAGGCCGTCCACCTCGGTGGACGGCCTCTGTTTCGACGGAGGGGGTCCTAACTCCTGCGGCGTCGGCGCAGATACATGCCACCGAGACCCAGGCCCAACAGCGCCAGGGTCGTGGGCTCGGGGGTGGTCGCCTCATCCGTGAGGTCCAGAGTGGGGCCACCGCTCACGTTGACGCCACCCCAGAAGGAGACCGGATGCCAGCCGGGCTCGATGACGGACGGCAGGTAGCCCTGCGCGAAGCGCCATTCGAGACCGTAGTCACCGCCCACGGCCTCCCGGGTAAAGGTGACGCCGCCGAGATCGTCCCACGTGAGGGTGCCGGTGTTCCACTGCAACAGGTGCGGACTGAGGAAATCGTTCGCGAAGTCAATGATGACCGCAAAGTCAATGCCTTCGCTGTTGAGTTCGGTCGGGAGCCAGGAGGCGGGGCTGCCGTTGGCCAATGGGTCAATATCCACGTAGACGCCGTAGATGTCGCCATGGTTGAACTGGGTGGGCTGCACATCAAGGTCCAGGCGGAGATACTCGTGGCTGTTGGCGCCCCACCACACGGCCGTGATGTCAGATCCGCTGCCGGTCAACTGATCCCCGGTGGGGTCCAGGAGTTGGACCTTGTGCGGCTGGACGGCGGTCCAGTCAAACAGGAAGGCGGCATTCGCCGCACCGGCTGACAGTGCCGCTATGAGGACGATCAGATAGGCTATCCGCATGAGCTTTCTCCCACCAGGCGCTTATACGTCACAGGTATTATGCATTGCGCGCTAAGCAAGAGTCAAGATGCACGCGCGTAAAATCCGTGCAAACGTGCTCACACCGAGGCAGGTGGCGACGCCCTGCAGCCTCCCGGAGCGCAGCCCAGGGGCCCCGGGCCGCCTTGAGCACCTTTTGAGGCCAACCCCACCCAGTCTTAAGACAACGGGCCTAAGCTATGGTCAGCGGCGACCGGGAAGGCGCTCTGCTACAGAACCCCTCCCGTGTGCCGATGGACTCTCAGGAGGGTGGAACTGCGCCGACAGGCCACACCTGAGCGCGGCGGGGGAAGAGGAGCCATGGGCCAGTGACTGCACTCGACCATCCCGACGTAATGCGCCAGTCACCCCCCCCCCCTCCGGCCAGCCACAGGCAGGTGGTCTCCGCGGGCCTGAAGAGTACGCCGGCCGCGGGAGACTACAGCGGGTATCTGGCTCGCCTGGTCGTGTTGGCGGCCGCCTACGGTGCGGGCTACCTGCTGCATCTGGTGTCCGGCGGCAAGCCCTATTTCGGCTTCCTGTCCCTCAGTGGCGTGATTCTGGTGTGCATCGGCCTGGTGCTGGGGCCGCGGATGCATTTTCGTTCGGCCCGTGTGGCCGTGCCGCTGTTTGATCTGGCGTGGATCACCTTCGCCATGTACTTGAGCAAGGGGAGCGCCAGCTTGATGCTGCCCGCGCTCTATATCGTGGTGGCGATGGCGGCGATGCGGCACGACCGGTGGGAGGTGGGCACTTCGGTCGCGGGGGCCATTACCGCCATTTTCGTGCTGGCCGGCGCCCATCAGACCGGCCCGGCCCTGACGCTGGCGGTGGCCCAGGCTACGCTGCTGGCTGCCGGAGCGCTGGCCATCCGCCTCACCGTCACTGAGACGCTGCCCCAGGGCGTCGGCGAGGACAATGGCCAGCTCTACGAGACGCTGCTGGCGAAGACGTCAGATGCGGTCTTTTCCCTGGCGCCGGACACGTGGGAGGTGCTCGAAGCCAACCCGGCCGCCCAAGCGCTCAGCAACCCGGAGGGCGAGATAGTCGGGAAGCGGCACACGCTGGACCGGCTAGTGCAGTTTGGCGATGAGGCGTTCCCGCGCGCCTGTCGGCAGCAGCTAGAGCTGGGCGAGCCGGTGGTGGATGCCGTGACCTATGCCGCCGGGCCCGACGGCCAGAAGCTCATGCTGCGGTGCAACCTGACGCCGGTGCGCCCGCACGACGCGGACGAGTTCGTGCAGGCGATCATTGAGGTGATGGCGGAGAAGGAGGTCGCGCCGGCCGTCCAGCCGCTGCGCGACGACTTCAGCATCAACTACATCCCGTCACTGACCCATGAGTTGAACAACCACCTGGCCGCGATTCGCCTCAGCGCGGAACTGGCGGCGACAACCGGGCGGATGCCCGACTTCAGCCAGATCCAGGATCAGGTGGATCGCTGCCAGGATGTGCTGCAGACGGTCGTGCTGCAGATCCTGCGCGCGGCCGGCCCCACGGTGACCCCCGAGACGGCGCCGCACGCCGACCTGGAGCAGGCCTTCGAGCGCGTACTGCTGCTCACCCGCCCCCATGTGCTCACCAATGGCGTCCAACTGCAGGTGGACATCCCCCACTACCTGCCCCCGGTCGTCGGCTTTGCGCATGAAGTGCAAGAGGCGTTGATCCGCATCATCATTCAGTCGGTCAAGAGCATGTCCGGGCGCGACACCGCACACGTTCTGGCCCTGACCGTGACACCGCGCTCGGACAGCATCGAGGTGCTCATCACCGATGGGGGGCCGGGGCTGAATGCCCGGGAGCTGTCGGTCATCGCCGGCCGCTCGGTGGCCGTCTCGCGTGCCGAGGACCGCACGTGGGAGATTGTGCGTGACGCTGTCTGCCGCCTCGGCGGCGACATTCAGGCCGCGAACGGATTGAACGGCGGGATGCGGCTGCGGCTTGTATTCCCGGTGTACGTCGAACAGCAGGTGGTGGCCTAGCATGAGCATGTTGACCGAGTGCAGCGTGGGCGAGGGGCACCGCGCGCTCGTCGTTGACGACGAGCCCGTGGTGGGGCAGATCATCAGCCGCGTGCTGGAGCAGATGGGCTACCAGGTGGACCAGGCCCTCGATGGCGACCAGGCCCTCGGCCTCGCGCGCGAGGCGGCCTACGACGTCGTCGTCTGCGACCTGCTCATGCCCCGCGTCAATGGCATGGCGCTCTATGACGTCTGGCGTGATGAAGCCCCGCGCATGGCCCGCCGCACCGTCTTCGTCACTGGCGACAGCCTTGGGGCTGAGACCAGCGATTTCATCAGCCGCACGGGCTGCCGCTGCATCTTCAAGCCCTTCCGTCTCAGCGAACTGGCCGAGGTCGTAGCCGAGGTGGAACGCGAACAGGTCGCCTAGGCGCCAGGGGGCTGGCGGGCGCATCTTGACGGGCCGGAGACATTCTCCGGC
>CAZZDO010000383.1:0-5195 GCA_964653205.1 uncultured Armatimonadia bacterium
CTCTGCGCTGGTCATGGATTTACCGGCCGACTGGATGTGGAGCCGACGATCCGATTCGAACGGACGACCTAGGCATTACAAGTGCCTTGCTCTACCAACTGAGCTACGTCGGCTCACAACTGCGCCGGGGCCCCCCGGCCCCGAACCCAAAACGAGCCCACACCTGAGCGTGAGCTCGTCTCGGCGGATACGGACTTCACGCCAGGGACGCGACGAGACTGCGCCCCATCTTCTTCTTCGCCCGTTGCAGGGCATTATCCACTTGCTTGACGCCGCACTGCAACTCGCCGGCAATGTCCTGGTACGACTTGCCTTCGATGTAGCGGCGCAACGCCGTGGCTTCCAGGGGTGAAAGCACCTGGCGAATGGTCCCGTCCACTTCGGAGCGGAACTCCCGACACAGGAACAGCTCCTGCGGGTCGCTGGGACGCTCCTCGACGAGTAGGTCGCGGAGCGACTGCTCATCGTCCTGCTCTGCTGAAGGCAACTCGACCGAAACGTAAGCGTTAAGTAATGAGTGCTTGTGCCGTGTTGCCGTCTTGACCGCCGTGATGATCTGGCGGGTGATGCAGAGCTCGGCGAAAGAGCGAAAAGCAGCGAGATTCCCACCGGAGAAGTCCCTGATGGCCTTGAACAGGCCGATCATGCCTTCCTGGACGACATCGTCGTGGTCGGCGCCCAGGAGGAAATAGGACCGGGCCTTGCCCTCAACCATGTGTCGGTACTTCCGCAAAATGTGTTCGGTGGCCCACCACGAGCCCTGCTTGGCTTGGGCGACAACCTCCTCGTCCGCCATCCGACTGATGGAAACAACATTGGCGAGGTTGTCTACGGCCATACGCATCGCCTCCACGATGGTACTGCGCGTACCTGCGACACCACATTTTGCCTGCCGATGACCCGCCGGACGCTTCGCCGACACGCCTGCCAGCCGCCGCCTCCGCGGGGGTCATACGGCTTCCTACGGCTCACCTCCTTCCAAGGAACACTGCGTCTGTCCGGCCGGCTGTGAGACCGGCCATCGCACCTATCATTATAGCCTGGTAGGCCTTCTCAGTCAACCTTGACACAGGCTGCAGACCCGATTATTGGGCTTCCCCGGAACACTGCTCAGTGGCCTGAAGCCCCTCGTGCGGGGCTGGGACGCGGCCTGGCCCCGAATGGCCCATCTGCCTACTTTATGTTTAATAGTTACGCAATTGCTGCCGTCCGGAGTTGTGTCTTCAGCCCAACTCCCGTACCGCCGCGAGCACCGCGTCGGCATGCTCGTCCACCTTGACCTTGCGGTAGATCTTGCGGATGACGCCCTGCGCGTCAATCACGAACGTCGTCCGCTCTATGCCCATGTGCTTCTTGCCGTACATGCTCTTCTCTTTCCACACCCCGTAGGCGCGGGCGACCGTTGCGTCGGTATCGGCCAGCAGCGGGAACGTCAACTCGTGCTTCGCCGCGAACTTGTCGTGTGACTCCAAGTCGTCGGTGCTCACCCCCACGATCGCCGCTCCGGCCTCGGCGAACTCCTCCTGCAGATCCCGGAAGCTGCACGCTTCCTTCGTGCAGCCGGGCGTCATGTCCCGGGGGTAGAAGTAGAGCACGAGCTTCTGCTTGCCCCGGAAGTCGCTGAGGGCCATGGTTCCCCCCGTGCTGGCCGGTAGCCCGAAGGCCGGAGCCCGGTCGCCCTCCCGCAACTCTGGCATGAGTCGTCCCTCCTGTCATTGCTGTACACATGATACCCCGGCCCTCTCGCCCCCAATCGGGTGTTCGTGGGCCGGACCGCCGAGGGCGCGCTGTGTGAAGAATGTGCTTGCTTTCGTCCGATAAGGGAGGTTATGCTGCAGCGATGCCGGAACTGTCTTGCCGAGCCGCGCAAACACAGCCCACCGGGCTGCTGTGGGCACAGGGCTCGCGTGGCGGGCCTTGTCGCTCTGTGCAAACGGAGCGGCCAAATCTCCACCTCATCCTAAGGAGGGTTTCGTGATGCGCCTGTCTGTAGTCGGTGTGATGCTCGTTGTGTTGTGCTTGATGGCGGTGATCTTCGCCGGTTGCCCCAAGCCCAAGCCGGCCGAACAGCCCCCGATGCCCATCGGCGGCCCGGCCGCGCCCCAGGAGCCCGGACTGGCCCAGCAGCAAGCCCCCACCGGCGAGCCGCTGGTCATCGGCTGCATCTTCTCGGTCACCGGCCAGGCCGGCGCGCCGCTCGGCGAGCCGGAGAAAGCCACCGCCGAGATGGTTGAGAAGCAGATCAACGACACTGGCGGCATCAACGGCCGCCCGCTCAAGCTCATCATCGAGGACGACGGCAGCGAGGAATCCAAGGCGGTACTCGCGGCCAAGAAGCTCATTGACCAGGACAAGGTGCTGGCCATCGTCGGCCCGACCCTCAGCGGCCCCAGCATGGCGATCATCGAGACCTGCACCACCGCCCAGGTCCCGCTGTTCTCCTGCGCCGCCTCCGCCAAGATCACGACCCCGATTGCCGAGCGCAAGTGGATCTTCTCCAGCGCCCAGACCGACGTGCTGGCCGTCGAGCGCCTGGTAGACCACCTCAAGGCCGGGAACATCAAGACCGTCGGCATCATCTGCGACAGCAACAAGTTCGGCCAGAGCGGCGCCGAGCAGCTCAAGGCTCAGCTCCCCAAGGCCGGCGTCAAGATCGTGGATGAGGAGAAGTTCGCCAGCAAGGACACCTCGATGGTGGCCCAGCTCACCAAGATCAAGGCCAAGAACCCCGATGCCGTCATCTGCTGGGGCACCAACCCCGGGCCCGCGGTGGTCGCCAAGAACGCCGCCAGCCTGGGCATGAAGTCCAAGCTGCTGATGAGCCACGGCATCGCCAACCGCAAGTTCATTGAGCTGGCGGGCCCGGCCGCCGAGGGCGTCGTCTTCCCGGCCGGCTACCTCACCGTTGCCGGCGATCTGCCCGACACCAACCCCCAGAAGGCCGTCCTCACCAAGTACGCAGCCGACTTCGAGGCCTCGGCCGGCAAGCCCGCCAACACCTTCGGCGGACATGCCTATGACGCTCTGCAACTCGTCATTGCGGCCCTGAAGGCCGGGGCTGCCGACCGCGCGGGCATCCGCGACGGCCTGGAGAAGATCAGCAACCATGCCGGCATCGGTGGCACGTTCAACCTGTCGGCGACCGACCACAATGGTCTGACCAAGGACGCTTTCGCCCTGGTCACCATCAAGGACGGCAAGTGGGCGATGGTGCAGTAGTCGTGACGTGACGGTGCCGGACCGGCGGACGGCGGCGTCAGATGCGCCGCGAGTCTGGCCGTGCCGCAAGGTGAAGTAAGCGGGAGGGGCGTGGCCGGTGTAACGCCCCTCCCGCACTTGCGAATGGGGTGCACATGTCCGCGGAGTTGCTCCAGTACATCCTGACTGGCCTCACGGTCGGCTGCGTGTACGCCCTGGTGGGCCTCGGGTTCATCATCATCTACAACGCCACCGGGGTCATCAACTTCGCGCAGGGCGAGTTCGTGGTCCTGGGCGCGCTCCTGTTCTACACGTTCCTCAGCCTGATGCACCTGCCCCTGGCCGTCGCCCTCGTCCTGGCCGTGCTGGCCGTGGCCATAGTCGGCTTGCTCATGGAATGCCTGGCCATCCGCCCGCTCCGCCACGCCCCGGTCGTGACCCCCATCATCGGCACTGTGGGCGTGTCGGTCATCATGCGCGGCCTGACCCGCCTGATCTGGGGGCCCGACGCCTTCCCCGTGCCGGCCTTCTCCGGTGAGCACTCCTTCTTCGTCGGCGGCGCGGCGATCCAGTCGCAATACCTGTGGATCGTGGGCTTGGCCGTGCTGGTGCTGGTCGGCGTGCGCCTGTTCTTTGACCGCACGACCGTCGGCAAGGCGATGCAGGCCTGCGCCATCAACTCGGAGGCCGCGCGGCTGGCCGGTATCAGCGTCGAGCGCATGGTGCAGCTCTCCTTCGGCCTGAGCGCCGCGGTGTCGGCCCTGGCCGGGGTTGTCATCTCCCCCATCACCTTCGCCGCCTACGACTCCGGCACCGTGCTGGGCCTCAAGGGCTTCGCCGCGGCCATCATTGGCGGCCTGGGGAACGGGATGGGCGCCGTCTTCGGCGGGCTGCTGGTGGGGCTGCTCGAGAACCTGGGGATCGGTCTGGCGCCGGAGGGCGCCGCGGGCTTTCAGGATGCCTTCGCCTTCGTGATGCTGGTGCTGGTGCTCTTCTTGAAGCCGGCGGGGCTGCTGGGCAAGAAGCGGACGGAGGGGGTCTGAAGGGGTCTCCCCGCCACGTTCCATGAAGCGTTTCCTGCACGTCAACTGGCTGCTCGCGCTCCTCGGCCTGATCGTGCTGGCGATCCCGCCGCTCACGCGCAGCCCCTACTACCTGAGCATTGGCGTGTTCATCGCCCTGCACGCGATGGTGGCGCTGGGTCTGGGGCTGCTGCTGGGGTACGCCGGACAGGTCTCGCTGGGGCATGCCGCCTTCTACGGCCTGGGGGCATACGGCTCGGCCATCCTCACCGTCCACTACCACTGGAACCCCTGGCTGGCGCTGCCGACCGCGGCGTTGATCACCGCGGCGTTAGCCTACATCATCGGCCGCCCGACGCTCAAGCTGCACGGCCACTACCTGGCCATGGCCACGCTGGGCTTGGGGATCATCGTCCGCATTCTCTTCAACGAGGGCGGCGAGTTCACCGGCGGGCCTTCCGGCCTGCCCGGCATCCCCTACCTCCAGCTTGGCAGCCTGGCCATCTCCGACGATCTGCGCATGTACCTGCTGGTCTGGCCGGTGCTGGGCCTGCTGGTGCTGCTGTCGCGCAACCTGCTCAACTCCCGCCTGGGCCGCTGCCTTCGCGCCATCCACGATAGCGAGATCGCCGCCGGCAGTTGCGCCATTGACACCGGCCGCGCCAAGGTGATGGTCTTCGTCTTCAGCGCCGTCTGCGCCTCAGTGGCCGGCAGCCTCTACGCCCACTACATCAAGTTCGTGAACCCGGAGCCCTTCGGCTTCGCGTTCTCGATCGAGCTGGTGGTGATGGTGATCGTGGGTGGGGCGGGGACACTGCTGGGGCCCATCATTGGCACGGCGGTGCTGACGCTGATCACCCAGGTGCTGGTGGCGGTCGGCGCCCACTACCCCGTGGTCAAGGACCTCGACGTCGTCATCTTCGGCTTGCTGCTGGTGGCGATCCTGATCCTCCGGCGGCAGAAGGCCAGACATTA
>CAZZDO010000384.1:0-5193 GCA_964653205.1 uncultured Armatimonadia bacterium
TCCAGCGGCGACCTGCTCACGATGGTCTTCGGCTTCCGCAACGGCGACAACCGCACGCTCGAGCAGCCGCAACTCGTCCTGCAACTGCCGCCGCAGGTGGAGATCGTCGAGACGGCCCCGGCGCTGAGGTGCCGAAAACAGCCGGCCGAGGGCGGGCTCATCGAGTACCGGTTCGACCTCACCCCGATCAAGGGCAACATCCGCGGCACCGACTTCGCGTACCCGTGGCACCAGTGGGGCGGGCTGTGCCTGTTCGTGCGCGCCGCTGCGGCGGCCGGGACGAAGCCGCCGGATGCGACCTACTGGATGGAAGACGGCGCCACGCGCAGCGACCCGCAACACTTCGCCCTGCACATCACGCCGTCGCTGCCGGCCGTCACCGCGCCGAAGCTCTTCCGCACCGGCCTCCATCCCTTCCTGATCTGGTCGGCCGGCAAGCCCGAGACCATCGCGGGCTTTGGTCGGACCTGCGAGCAGGTCGGCTTCAACTGCGTCCACTGCCCGCCCTCGGCCCTTGGGGACGAGTTGGGCAAGCGCGGGTTCGAGCGCTTCACGCAGCCCTTCGCCAACGGCTACTCGATGGGCGGGCCGAAGCCCGACGAAGTCGCCTACCGCGACCTCGACGGCAAGGCCGTCCCAGGCGCGATCTGCCCCACCGAAGTCTACCGCCGGGGTGCGTACTTCCAGAGCGCCATCGTGGGCGACCTCCTCCGCCCGCTGCTCGTGACGAACCGCCGCGCCGACCAGCTCATGTGCAACTGGGAGCCGTACATGTACATCGGCAAGGGCTGCTTCTGCGACCGCTGCCAGGCGGAGTTCGCGCAGTTCAGCCAGCTGCCCGCCGCCGATGTGGCCGCGACGTGGCCCAAGACCGTGGCCGAGAAGCACGGCGACCTCCTGCGCCGCTTCCGCCGCTGGCAGCACGCACAGTTCATGACCACCATCGAGGAGACGGTGCAGGCCCTCGGCAAAGAAGCCGGACGGGAGATGCACTTCATCCCCGAACTGCACTACGTCAACCTCACCTCCGGCTGGGAGAAGCTGGGCGACAGCGCGGAGTTCGCGGCGGTGGACTATCTGGACAAGCTCCCGGCGCTCAACGCCTGGGGACCGTACAACTGGTATGTCTTCGGCCGCGGGCCCTATGAATACGTCCGCGGCCTGCACCTGAACTGCCACGCCACCGCGCTGCAGGTCCAGGAGTTCCTCCGCTCGCGCCTCCCGGCCGGCAAGCAGCCCGCTCTGTACGCCTTCCCGTACGGCACCTACGAGGGCGCGACCGAGCCCGAGGCCATCGGCTTCGAGTTGCTGACCTACTTCCTCGACGGCTACCGCGGCGCGCTCGTCTATCTGTACCCGGGCGGCTATGACGCGCGGCATTGGCGGGCCCTCGGGGAAGCCAACGCCCAGATCGCCCGCTTCGAGTCGTTCGTCATGCAGGGCCGCTCCCAGCGCCGCCACCAGGTCGCCCCCACGACGCCCCTGCCGCCGCCCGACCCACGCTTCCTGCGGAGCGGCTGCATGTCCGCGACCGACCTGGAGCGCTGGCAGCAGGCCTCCCTGCTGCAGAGCTGGGAGTTCGAGCGTGACGGCCGCCGCCTGTTCGCCGTGGGCAACTTCTGGGAGCGCGGCGACTGCTTCTTCAAGCTGACGGTGACGGCCCCGCCCGGCCAGTATGTCCTGCGCGAGCCGCTCACCGGCCGCGTCTACGGCCCCGCCGGCGGCGGCGCGGCGCTGTCGGCCGGCCACCTGTCGCAGGGCGTGCTGCTCCATGTCGGGGCCCTGCGCTATGCCTTCTTCGTGCTGGAGCCATATCGCGCCGACGGGAAGTACGGCACACCGATCCGCCCGCAAGAGATGCAGGCGGCGCTGCAGGAGCGACTGCCGGCCATCCGCCAGGCGGCCGCGCAATAGCGACCATGGGTGACACTCACGTGACGGGACAGTGTGGCGTGCCGGACCTGGACCGGCTGCTGGCCACTCGCGGCCTGCGCCACCACACGCTCGGCCCCACCGGCGCGCGCGTCTTCTGCGCCCACCTCGACAACGCCCTCGGGGTGCGCGGCCGTTTCTGCCTGCTGCACGATCAGGACGACGCGCGGCTGCCCGATCCCATCGTTCTGCGCGTCAGCGTCAATGACCAGCCGCTCACCGCCTCGCGCGCCGCCTGCATGTGGTATCCCAGCCACGCCCGCCGCCAGACCAAGGAAGCCGGCCTGGGGATCAGCGAGCACAAGTTCATCACCTGGGATGACGTCATCTGCGATGTCCTTGTCCTGACGAACCATGCCAAGCAGCCTCTGTCGGTGCGCCTCGAGGCCGAGACGGGCGCCGTGCCCGAAGTGACCCGCTCCGGGCGCGACACTCTCGCCGGCTCGGCCCTCCTGCTGGGGGAACGCACCCGCGTGGTGCTGGCCATGCCGACGACGAAGGGCGTGCCCGCGCAGACACTCGTGTGTGACCTCACCCTCGACCCCGCCGAGTCCACCAGCCTCCTGATCGCCCTCGCGGTCGGCCTGCGGCAGGGCGAGGCGCAGGCGGCCCTGAAGCGCTGGGCGCTGAGCCCCGATCCGTTGGCGCGTCAGCAGCACGAGATGCAGCGCTGGTTCGCCGATCACTGCCCCACGCTCGACTGCCCCGACGAGCGCTTCACCCGCCTGTGGTGGTACCGCTGGTTCCTGCTGCGCCACAATCTCGTGCGAACCGGGGACTGCCCCGCGCCAGACGCCCAGTCTCAACTGCCCGGGCTGTCCTCCACAAGCTACCTGTTCCACGAAGCGCGCCACGACGCGCACGCCCAACTGCACCTCGCCGGGGCCCCGCTCGTGTTGCAGGAGGCGCGCTGGCTGCGCGACCCCGCGTTCGTCCACGGCGAGGTTCGGGCCGTTCTGAATCAGGACGGGGACCCCGCCGGTCCTCCGCAAGAATGGCTCCCGGCCGCCATGTGGCAGGCCCTCCACGTGTGGCCCGACCGCGACCTGACCGCGCAGGCCGCCGACTGGTCCCTGCGCCACCTCGCCGCCGTGCGCAAGCGCTGCGACCCCAATAGCAGCCTCCTGCTCTCCGGCGGCGTCGGCCCCCTTGGCCCGGACGCCGAGGCCGGCCTGCCGCTGGTCGAGGCGGTGGATCATACCGCCATGTTCGCCGCCTCGCTACAGGCCGCCGGGGAGATGCTGAGCGCCGCGGGGCGCGACGTGGACGCCCGCTGGCACGCCGGGCTGGCCGAACGCTGCCGCGCGGCCCTCCTCGAGCAGATGTGGGACGACTGGGATCACTTCTTCCACGACCGCGCGCCCGACACGGGCCAGCCGCTGCGCACGCCCCAGGCCGGGGGCTTCGCGCCCTTTGCCTTCGGGCTCGTGCCCGACGACGCGCAATACGCCCGCGCCCTGGCCCTGCTCACGGACGACGCGCACTTCTGGACGGAGCACCCCGTCGCCCTCGTGAGCCGCGGTGCCGCCGACGGCGCCGAGGGGCTGCTGGCTGCCGGCCTGACCCTTCCGTACACCAACAGCCTCGTCGCCGAAGCCATGGCCGTCGCCCTGCGCGCCCTCAAGCAGCGCCATATCACCCGCCGCCGGCTGATGGACTTCCTGTGGCTGTACGCGGGGCTGCAACTGGAGGGCGATGATCCCCTGCGCCTCCTCACCCGCGAGGCGTACGACACCACCACCGGCGAGGGCTACGGCGCGCTGGACTGCCTGCAAAGCAGCTTCAATGACCTGCTCATCCGCCACGTCGCCGGGCTGACCCCGCGGCCCGACGACACGCTCGAAGTCGCGCCGCTGTGTACGGGCTGGGACTGGTTCGCGCTGCGCGACGTGCCGTACCGCGGCCGCCTCGTCACGATCCTGTGGGACAAGCGCCCGGACCGCAAGCGCCCGCCCGACGTACCGCGCGGCCTGAGCGTCTACATCAACGGCGACCTCGTCGCCGAATCGCCCGACCTCGAGCGGCTGACGGTGCCGCTGTAGCGGTGGAGACCTGCGGCATCAGGAGCCCAGACGGGCAAGATAGACAAGACGAAGAGAACAGAGGAGCAGAGTCGTGGGGTGTCCGACACAGCCAGACGGGGCCCCACGACATCCCGCCACCCGTCGCGGGGCCCCGTCTCGCTTCGCGAGACACCCCGCGACTCTACCGAAGAGGAGACAGCATGAGGACCTACCGCGTCGGCATCATCGGCCTGGGCCGCATGGGCAGCACCATCTGCGACGAAATCGTCGGCTATCCGGCCTTTGCCCTGCCGTACTCCATCGCCGGCTCCGTCCGCGCCAGCGACCGCCTCGAACTCGCCTGCGGCTGCGATCTGCTCCCCGAGAAGCGCGACGCCTTCCGCGAGCGCTGGGGCACGACCGCGCTGTACGACGACTTCCGCAAGATGATCGAGGCCGAGCGCCCGGACCTGGTCGCCATCTGCACCAAGGGCGAGAACCATGCGGAGCTGGGTGTCGCCTGCGCCGAACTCGGCGTGCCGATGATGTACCTGGAGAAGGCCATGGCCTGTTCGATGACCGAGGCCGACGCCCTGCGCGACGCCATCGTCAAGCATGGCACGGCCTTCAACACCGGTGTGCTGCGGCGCTTCGACGAGCGCTACTGGTGGGCGCGCCAGCTCATCGAGCGCGGGGAGATCGGCCGCCCGCACACCGTCGTGCAATACTCCGGCGGCGGCCTGCTCCACGGGGGCATCCACATCGTGGACACGATGATGTACTTCCTGGGCGACCCGCAGGCCCAAAGCGTCCGCGGCGAGTTACGCCTCGGTGACATCACCTTCGAGCACAACCGCTTCAGCAACGACCCCAGCGCCGTCTTCGAGATCACGTTCGAGGGCGGCATGACCGGCTACGCCATCAGCGGCGGGGGCTGGGACATCGAGGTCTTCGGCACCGAGGGGTCCATCCGCGCGATCAACAACGGCATTGACTGGTCCTGGCGCAAGCCCACCAAGGACGCGGACAAGTGGGTCGCGTACCGCGAAGCCGCCTACCCGCAAGTCGGCTTCCGCAGCTCGACGATCAACTGCCTGGAGGACCTCGTCGAGGCGTACGAAGGAAAGCGGTTGACGCTCAACCACATCGCCCAATGCCACCACTCGATGGAGATCTGCATGGCAGTGGCCGAGAGCCACGTCCAGGGCAGCCGCCGGGTCGAGCTGCCCCTCGCGAACCGCGACCTGTACGTGTGGCA
>CAZZDO010000385.1:0-5174 GCA_964653205.1 uncultured Armatimonadia bacterium
GAGGGCCGCCGGACTTCCGGCGGCCCTCATCTCTTCTCCGCAGCTCTGTCATCTTCAGCGGTAGTACGCCAGCCCCGTCTCCAGCAACTCCGCGTCCGGGGTCCACTCCGTCACCTGTCGTGACTTGACCTGTCCGGTCAGGGGATCGAGCAGATCCACCGGCGCCGCGAAGCGCACCGTAGTCGCGTCGGGCGTGACCCGGTGCACCGCGGCGATGCCGCAGCCCACGTACGTCGCCTGCCCGGCCGTCCCCAGCGTCTTGATCCCCGCCTCCAGCGCGACATTGCGCAGCAGTTCCGGCGTGAAGGCCCCCGGCGGGGCAATGTACATCAGGTTCCCCTGCGCCGAGCGCCCGATGACATGCGACGGCTTGCCGCTACCCACGAAGGTGCCCAGCACCTTCAGCTTCGGCTCGGCGGGCACAATCCAGGGCGCCGGGTAGCTGCCGCCGTAGCTGAGCACCTCGGGCACGCCCGCCAGCAGCGGGTCGGTGTCCGGCGCCGCCCGCACCGTCGTCATCACGGTCTTGTCCGGCAGGGCCTCGGTCGGCCAGCCGGTCAGCTCCGTGAAGGCCTTCGCCGGGTCGGGGTAGTCCGCGCTGGCCCCGCCGGGCGGCCCGCACAGCACCAACGTCCTGCCGGCCTTGCGGCAGCGGCTCTTGAGCGCCGCCATCTGCGGCTGCGTCAGGCTGAAGGCGTCCAGGATCACGACGACCTTGTAGTCCGGCAGCTTCGGGTCGGCGAGGTCCCGCAGCAGGTACAGGTCATAGGGGACGCCCGAGAGGTTCAGCGCCAGCCGCGTGGCGTTCGTGGCCGTGTGCAGCAGGCCGAACTGGTCCGTGTCAATCGCCAGGCCGGCGGCTTCGTCCACGAAGACCGCCATCTGCGCCGCGGGCGGCGGAGCCCCCTTCCGATGCGACCACTCGACCATCCGCCGCGCCTCGGTGATGACGTCCCACAGCGGCGGGTCGTCGTACCATACCCCACCCATGTCGTAGAACCACACCCCCATCCCCCGCGCGCACGAGGCGGCCACATCGCGCCGCACCTGCGCGCGGAAGCCCTCGGCCGTCAGCGCCGCCCCGAGCCCTTCCGGGTCGTAAATCGGCCCGACCATGGATGAGAGATATGTGCGGTAGTCAATCTCGGCGATGTGGACCTTGCCCCGCAGGCGGTACGCCCCCCAGGTGGCGTTGGTGCAGCCGGTGCCGCCCACGTTGCGCCACTGGCCGTACTCCTGCACCGCCGTGGCCCCGTCAATCTCGTCGCCGGCAAGCAACTCACTGACCGCATACTTGTTGCTGCCGCCGTCGTGGATGGCATCGGGGTAGTAGGTCATCGCGAAGGTCGGCCGGCCGATGGCCTGCTTGAGGGTCCGGGCGAAGCGCCGCACGGCCCGCGCCGGAGCGACGTTGTCGAAGCGCACGCTGTCCACGACCCGCCGCCCCGCGCCCTGGGGTGCGTGGAACAAGAGCGCCGACTTCCACTCCGCGCCCGTAGCCATGCGGGCCGTCTCGAAGGTCACCTGCGGGTCGCCCCAGGCGGCGCGCAGCTTCTCAGCCGTGCCGTACTCCTCGCGCAGCCACAGCCGGAAGCCCTCCAGCTCGCCGGGCGAGTAGTCCAACGCCCGCGGCCCGAGGTTGTTGTTGAAGAACTGCCCGTCGTTGCCCCCGGCGATGAACCAACCGACCACCAGTTCCCCGCACTCGTGTGTCTTCAGCCAATCGCCGATCTGCTGCAGCGCCCCGATGACGGCCGCCTGGTACGCCGGCGAGCCGTACGACGACGGCCAATACTCCGTGGCCTTCTCAGGAGTTCCGATCCGCGCGGGATGCCCGTCGCTGACCACGCGGCTGCCGTCCTCGTTCGTGAAGACATGGTCGGGATGATCCAGCCCCCACTGGCGCGGCAGGTTACACCGGACCAGCAGGATGACCTGCGCCTCCGGGTCGGCCGCGGCGATCTGGTGGAGCAGCTTGTCCAGGTAGGCGAACTGCAGCTCGCCCGGGTACGGCCAGAGTGTGTTCTCGGCTTCCTGCGGGCCAAGCTGCACCGCGAGGGTGTGCAGATGGATGCCCGTCTTGCCAAAGCCGCCGAACTTGGAGTTCGTGGGGCGCCAGAAGGACCCGTTGTGGATGATCGGCGGGACGGGCTTGCCGCCGATGACGAACTGCGGCTGCCCACCGATCATCTGCACCGACGCCGGCTGCGGCTCGCGCGCCGCGAACGTCGCCAGCGCCCGCGCCTCGTCGTAGGGCTTCTCGGACGATTGCACTCTGCCGGTGTACGTGCTGACCTCCGGGCCCTCGACGAGTTCGAGATCATCCACGGCCAACGTGGCCGCATTGCCGACAATGGCGAACCGCAGGTTGACGCTGGCGGCGTTGTCCGCGCTGGTCCACTGGGCCCACATGCGCTTCCACTGCCCCTCGGGCAGATACGGTGGCAGCCAGATGTGGTGCGGGCTGTAGCGCACGCCGGTGATCTTGCCCGCCGCGTCCAGCTCCTCGTTGACGAAATACACCTTGCCGCCAAACTGCCGCTGCAGCACGCGCAACTGCAGGGCGCAGCGGTATTCCGTGTTGGGCTTGATGGGGATCGGCGTCGTGTTGTGCAGCAGCAGGTAGCCCAGACCGTTGGTCTTCTCGATGATGAGCGACCGTTGGCCCCCATGAACCGCGGTAGAGCGGGCGTCTCGCTCGCCCGCGCGGTCGGCCAAAGACACCTTGAACTGCCCGCCCTCGTAGGCCGACACTTTCCAGCCTCCGAGGTCCTCGACGGTGCCGGTCTCGAAGGACGGGTTTGGCAGCGCCACGGGCGTCGCGGCCAGGGCGGCCGAGACCAGAAGCAGCGTCAGCAGCAGCGCCCAACACACACGCATGGGACATCCCTTCCCGGTGCTATTGTAGCTCCCACGCCAGCACGGCGTACTGTGCCAGTTCCGACAGTTGCACGCTGACGCCCCCGCCTGCCGCCGCGCACTGGACCGTCGGCTGCCCCTCGGGGCTGTACAGCTTCGCCTGCGGCGACTTGAGCCTCAGCCCCGGGACGTTCACCGTGATGGTCAGATCCTTCGCCGGGACGCTGTGCTCACGCTGCTGCTGCTCGAGTTCGGGCAACTCCGGCTGCAATTCGGCGGCGTAGTTGATCAGGTGCAGCGTCAGGTGGTCGCCCGTGCGGGTGAGGTTGGTCCCCACAAGCCCCGCCCCGGTCCCGCTGATCTGCACATAGCGTGACGGGGGAAGCAGCGGCTTGAGCACGTCCAGCACGGGGGCTTCGTTGGCCGGGTCCGCGACGTTCATCGGGCCGACATCCAGCCCGCGCTCGCCGGCGGTCTTCACCCACCAGCCCTGCTCGAGCATGTTCTCGACCGTGTAGCCCTCGCCATACGGCGCCCACGTGCCCGCGGCCCCACCGTCCGCCGGGCCCATCGTCTTGCCGTCGGGGGTCTGGTAGCGGTTGCCCAACAGGTTCTGCACGATCTGCTTGCGCTCCGGGTCCCAGACGCCGAAGCGCACGTCCTTGAACCACGCCGTGCCGCCGTGGCCGCGGAAGAGCAGGTGGACATTTGCGCCCTTGAAGGGCCGGTCGGAGGTGATCAGCGTGCGCGAGAACTGCCAGTCGTGGGTGCCGGTGTCGAACGTCGCCACCTGCCCCCACATGTTCCCGCCGCCGGCGTAGGTCAGGTCCACGTACAGCGAGTAGTTGCTGTCGCGCTGGCCGCTAACGGCCTCGGCCTTGCTCCAGCCCTCGATGGCCAGCGTCTGCGGCGCCTGCTGGTTGAGCGTGACGTATTGCGAGGCCCCCAGGCTCTTGCGCTCGAAGGCCTTCTGCAGCCAGTAGTGGGCCACCCCCTTGCCCACGGGCTTCTGGGCTGATGTGCCGGTCGTGCCGGTCGGGACGACGGCGAAGGCCGGCCGTTCCGCGCGCGGCTGCCAGTCAGCGCCGAAGGTCGCGCACTGGTCGCCGATCACGAGCAGCTTGCCGCCGCCCTCGACGAAGCCCGTCACAGCCGCGCAGCCCTCATCCGACAACGCCCGGCCATCCAGCAGCACCAGCCCCGGCAGCCCGGCCAGGTCGGCGGGCTTGAGGTTCACATCGGAGATCAGCCGGTACGAGATGTGCGCCTTCGCCATGGCCTGGCAGAAGGCATACAGTTGCGTACGAGAGGCGCCGTTGAGCAGATACGAGCGCGCCGAGAAGACGAGGCCGATCTCGGCGACTTCCCGCGCGCCGAGGAGCAGCGGCGCCACGTCCCGGGCGGTGCGGAAGTACGCCTGGGTCAGCTCCTGGTGCTCCTTGAGCAGGTTGCCGGTCTTCGGCCCGCCGAGCCCCAGCCACGACACCGCGCCCTCGCTGATGATCTCCGCCAGCGTCACCCGCACGCGGTCGGCGGCCATGCGCCCGTGGTGCAGCGCGCCACCGTCGGTCAGCAGATGATACGTGACCGACATCGCCACCGGCTCCCGGTCCGGGCGGCGGCTGAGCACATGGGCCAGCTTCAGCCACGGCACCTGCGTGCTTGCCGGCGGGAAGGGCCCCCACGTGGTGCCCTCGATGCACATCAGGTCGAAGTGGTCGCCATAGGCCCACTGGTACGTGCTGCCGTTGTCATGGTGCCACGTGCCGTCGGTGGCGAAGTCGGGCTTGATCTCCCGCGCGGCGGTGCGCAGCCCGCCCAGGAACTCCATCACGCACTGGATGCGGAACTCGCGCAGCTTCATCTGCGTGGGCAGGTCGGTGGCATGGGCCGCGTCCTTCAGGGCCATCGCGCCGAGGCCGTGCTGCGGCGCCCATTCGCTGAAGCGCTTCTGGCAGTGCGCACAGAAGCAGCTCTCGTAGTGGGACGCGAAGTCAATGTGGCAGCCGTCGTAGCCGTCCTGCGCCATCTTGCGGAACCGCGCCTGCGAATCCGCGATCCACTCGGGGTTGTTGATGCAGGCGGTCCAGCCGTACTGGCCGACGGTCGGGAAGAGCGGGTCATACGGCCGCGCATAGCCCCCATCCTCATGCACCGCCGCCATCGCCTTGAGGCGCTCCTCGGGCGTGTTGCGGCTGTCCATGTAGGTCATCGTGAACCACGTCCGCGTCCGCAGGCCGTGGGCATGGGCCAGCTCCGGCTTGACGCCGGTGACGCAGTTAACGCCAGTGTCGGCCCACATCTGCAGGCCGGCG
>CAZZDO010000386.1:0-2859 GCA_964653205.1 uncultured Armatimonadia bacterium
AGCAAAACTGCCCGATCTCGCGGCTGCTGAAGGCCGAGATCACGATGGCGGCGGAGTTGGCGTAGGCAGCGCCGGGGCGCGTGCGCTAGTCGGGCGTTGACATGGCGTCGGGTCTTCTCTATAATCTACAGCAAGAAGGTAGAGATTGCCCATGATGCAGGTTTCCCAGAAGACCCAGTACGCCTTGCGCGCCATGTTTGAGCTGGCGCGCAGACACGGCTCCGGCCCGACCCGCATCGGCGACATCGCTGAGCGGCAGGCCATCCCCTCGCGTTTCCTGGAGGGCATCCTCAACCAACTTCGCCAGGCCGGGCTGTTGCGCTCGGTGCGCGGCAGTCGCGGCGGCTATGAGCTGGCGCTGGAGCCGTCCGAGATCTCCGTCGGGGACATGATGCGTGTGATCGAGGGCCCCATCGGCCCGACGGAGTGCCTCGAGGAGGATCACGCCGGCTGCCCGCTGTATGGCTCGTGCGCCTTCGAGCCGATGTGGCGCCGCGCCGCCGAGGCGCTGGCGGACGTGTATGACGGCACGACCCTCGCCGACCTGCTCGCCGAAGAGGAGCGGCTGCGCCAGGCGGCACCGCCGAACTACGTGATCTGACGCATGACCCCCACCCCGCTTTCCTCTGACTTGCTCGCCAAGTTCGAGGCCCTGCAGCGCCTCCTGCGCGATATGAGCAGCGTCCTCGTCGCCTTCTCCGGCGGCGTGGACAGCTCGCTGCTGCTGCGCGTGGCTCACGATGTGCTGGGGGACCGGGCCGTGGCGGCGACCGAGGTGTCGCCCATGTACAGCACCGAGGAGCTGCAGCGGGCGCAGGACTTCGCCGCGGGGCTGGGCGCCCGGCAGCTTCTGATTGAGGTCGAACTGGACGACCCCGAGGTCCTCGCCAACCCCCCGAACCGCTGCTACTACTGCAAGAAGCACCTCTTCGGCGCGCTGCTGCAGCGGGCGCAGGAAGAGGGCCTGGCGTGGGTCGCCGAAGGCGCCCATGCCGATGACGCGCATGATCATCGGCCCGGCTTGCAGGCGGCCACCGAACTCGCCATCCGCGCGCCGTTGGCCGAGGCGGGGCTCACCAAGCAGGACATTCGCGATCTGAGCCGCCACCTCGGCCTGCCCACGTGGAACTTACCTGCGCAGGCCTGCCTCGCCTCGCGGTTCCCCTATGGCAGCCCCATCACGGCCGACAAGCTGCGGCAGGTGGCCGCCGCCGAGCAGGCTCTGCACGACCTCGGCCTAGGCGAAGTCCGCGTGCGACACTACGGCGACCTGGCGCGGGTTGAGGTGCCGCTGAACGATGTGCCGCGCCTGGCCGGCGAACTGCGCGAGCAGGTCGTCTCGGCCCTGCGGGCGACCGGCTTCACCTATGTCACGCTCGACCTGCAGGGCTTCCGCTCCGGCAGCATGAACGAGATCCTGCCCCGTCCCTAGTTGCCCCGCGTCACCCGGAACGGAACGACAGCCTCGCCCCGCGTCTCGAGCGGCCCGACCAGCGCCACCACGCGCGCCTCGTGCTGGCCGGCGGCGAGGGCCTTCGGGTCGAGCGTTAGCGTCTGCTGCAGCACCCCGTTGACGTACAGCTCTGTCCTCACAGGCTTTTCGCCGCCGGTGACGGAGGCCGACAGCTTGCGGGGCTTCTTGATCGTCTCCCCCGGCTTGAGTCCCTTCACCTTCACCTCCGGGATCCTCGCCCACGGCCGGCACAGCGGGTCGCCCACGAGCAACTGCTGGTACGGCCCCTTCAGCGACTGGTAGAACGCCTCGGCCAGCGAGCAGCCGGAGGCGTAGTAGACGTGCAGGAAGGCGCTGGGGAACTTGGCGGGCAGGGCGTAGGGCTCCGTGACCGTCCCCGAAGCCCCGGCGGCGCCGTAGCGGATCCATTCGCTCAGCATCGTCTGCCCCGTCCCGGTCATCACGCCCGCGAAGCTCGTCAGATGGTCGCAGAACGCCCCCGGCAGGATTTTGCTCCCGCTGTCGAGCCACTTGAAGCCCGCGATGCCGGCGACCGCCCCGGCCACATCGGGCTTGCCCGGCGGCAGTACGCCACTCAGCACTTCGCCCTTCACGCCCAGCTTGGCCAGCGCCTCGACGACGGAGTTGAACGCCCACTGGCGCGGGCCGGTGCGCGCCCAGTCCGTCGAGGTCATGCAGTAGACCGTCCCCGCCGGCCGCGTCCCGTCGGCCGTGGCGGATACGCTCAGGCAGCGCTGCACTTCCTCGAGCGTGTTGGCCTTCTCGCCGATGTAGCCGAGCATGGCCGAGAGATAGTAGCGCCGTCCGTCCGTCGCCGCGGGCTTCCCGTCAGCGGCCCAGGAGGTGGCGCGATGGAACGGCACGGGCGGCTCGCTCTCGACGATGATCTTACGCATCTCGGCGATGAGCGCCTTGAAGTCCTCGCGCTCGCGCAGGGCCTTGAGGTCCGGGTCACGCTCGGTCAGCAACGCGTTCCACCAGCCGGCCCGGTAGGCTTCCGTGAGGGTCGCCATCGCGTCATCGCTCTTGCCCTGCAGGGCCAGCACACAGGACAGGTCGTAGAGCAGTTCGGGGCTGGCCTGGTGGTTGGCGATGAGCGTCTGCAGGATCTTGGTCGCCTCGGCGAGCCACTGGGCCGACTCGGGGCTGAGTTGCGCCTTCTCCTGTTCGGCCTTGCGGCGCGCGGCCTGGTATTGCTCCAAGAGCACCTGCAGCCGCACGGCCAGCGGCTCCTCCAGCGGCGAGTACGCCACCGGCGGTTGCTGGCGCTTGAGCGGCCGGGTGTACCAGTTGGCGTCCAGCGACAGGTACGCCGTGTCCTTCGCCAGCACGAGGTCGGCCAGGTACGTCAGGCCCGTCAGCGAGGCCGGCTGCGTGATGACGCG
>CAZZDO010000386.1:2959-5174 GCA_964653205.1 uncultured Armatimonadia bacterium
GTACTGGCCGGCGACCGTCACGGAGTCGGGATTGTCGGCGTTGACGACCAGCACGCAGTTCTCCGGCCCGAGGTCGGCGTACACCAGGCCCGGCAAGCCGCAGAGAGGGAGGGCGAGCGCCAGCAGCGTCAGCAGTCGGATCATGGGGCGGAACTCCTCGCGAGGATGGCAATCGGCAGACAAATCAGTTCGCTCTCGCGGCGCTGGCTCCTGCCGTGCGCAGGTCTGGCGCGCCAACCCGCCGAAGAGGCCGGCCACGGAGGTCATCATGGGGACCGTCAACCTGCGCACGCTGCGGGCGCTGGCGCTGCCGGCGCTCCTGCTGGGAATGGGGAGCCTGACCATGGCCGATGCTGTGAGCCTTCAGCCGGGGGAGGGCGGCGGGTTCCTCTGCCGCGCCGCGCAATATGAAGCCCGGATCGCGCCGGACGGCACCCTCGCGTCGCTGAAGGCCGGGGGCGTGGAACTCCTCGGCCCAAGCGGCGCGGCGTTCGCCAGTGGCGGCAAGTTCGTGCGCCTGGGGGGAGCCCGCCAGGAGGGCGCGGACACCGTCATCGCCGAGGGCGTCCCGAAGGACCCGGAAAAGGCCGTCGCCGGCTCGCCCTGCCCGCTCAACGGACGCGTGACCTACAAGTTCCTGCCCGACCGGATCGAGCTGACGCTCGAGCAGAGCATGGACCAGTACGGCGGGTTCGGCTGGACGCCCGCGGCGTCGGTGGCGCAGTCGCGCGACGCGCTGACCGACTGCCCCATCACCCCCGGCGAGCCCGTGAAGTACCAGCAGACCGACCCGCGCTGGACGACGAAGGAGGGCCCGGTGCTGCGCTTCGACTTCGGCGTATGGCAGCGCGGGTTCGCGAACGCGAGTTGGGGGCAACTGAAGGACGGCGACACGTCCGTACCCTTCATGGCCAGCACCGTCCCGGCGGCGCGGCCTATCGTGGCGAAGGTCACCCCACTGTCCCAACCCACCCCGGCCGACGCCTTCACCTTCGACATCAGCGCCGCCGACCCGGACTTCCTGCTGCCCGGCGGGCAGCCGGTACGCTTCGACATCGCCGTGCGCAACGCCGGACCTGAGCCCCTGCGGGCCAAGGTGCGGTTCGAAGTGCGCGACTATCTCACCCAGCAACCTGTCGGCGCGAAGACGACGGAACTGAAGCTGGAGGCGGGAGCCACGACACCCCTGCCGACCGACGTGGCCGTCACCGAGCCGGGGCCGTACCGCGGCGCCATCGTCGTCGAACAGGACGGCCAACCCGCGCGGAGCTTCTGGTGGATCTTCACGTACGACTTCGCCCGCTACAACCCGCCGACCACTCGCCAGCCGGACTTCGTGCAGTTCTGGCAGGACGCCCTCGCCGAGTCCAAGGCCCTGCCCCTCGACGCGCAGATGACCCGCGCGCCGGAGAAGGACACGGCTGCCACCGAGGCCTTCAAGATGAGCTTCGCGACGCTCGGTGGGCGGCGCATCTACGGGTGGTACGCCCGGCCCAAGGCGCCGGGCAAGTACCCCGCCCATATCCGCTTCCCGTCGTCGGGCATCTACAAGATTGCGAACCCGGAGTCGTGCAACGACCGCTGCAGCCTGTGGATCCAAATCCACGGGTTCGACGTGGACCTGTCGAACATGCCGGCGGGCGACGACCCCGGCAAGGGCTACTGGACCGCCGGCATCGCCAGCCCGCAGACCTCGATGTGGCGCACGATCTACCTCTCGCTGGTGCGGTGCGTGGACTTCATGCTGAGCCAGCCGGAGGTGGACCCGGCGAAGGTGGCGGTGCTGGGCGGCAGCCAGGGCGGGGGCCTCGCGATGGTCGCGGCCTCGCTCGACCCGCGCATCAAGCTGTGCCTGCCCTACCACAGCGGGCTGCCGCGCCTGGACTGGACGGTCACGCGCGAGCCGGGCTACTGGCCCTTCGGCATGAGCGTCAAGCCGGAGGGACAGACCGAGGAGCAGTTCCTGCGGACACTGTCGTACTTCGACCCGGCGAACCTGCTGCCGGACGTGAAGTGCCCGGTGGCGGCGGAGGTGGGGCTGATGGACACGGTGACGGCGGCGGGGAACCAGATCTGCGCGCTGGCGCACGTGCCGGCCGGGCAGCTCTTCCTGGTGTGCTCGCCGTGGGCGATGCACGGGGGCGGCTCGCGCGACGGCGGCCTGGTGCAGGCGTGCTACCAGCGTTTCCTGAGGGGCGAGCCGGCGATCGAGAAG
>CAZZDO010000387.1:0-5155 GCA_964653205.1 uncultured Armatimonadia bacterium
GTGGGCACGATGGACGTGGATGACCTCGCCCTCGAGGGCCTCGCCGTTGACGCTGTGGCCGTGCCTCCCCACGCCCCGAGAAAGCCCCGGCCGCTGACCATCCCGGACACTCCCCGCACCGCGCCACCGGTCGTCATCCTCAAGCTGGATGACTTCCGCCTGGTGCGCGGCAAGGTGCCGGAGGTCTGGGTGAAGCTGGCCGACCTGTTCAAGGCGCGCGGCATTGGGGGCAGCTTCGGCGTGTTGGCGGGGTCGTTGGCCGACGCCACCCCCGAGACGGTCAAGTGGATGCGGGACCAACGCGCCTGCGGGCGGGTTGAGTTCTGGTTCCACGGCTGGGACCACGCCACCCACATGGAGAACGGCGAGGTGTGTGGCGAGTTCACTGACCGCTCCTACGAGGAGCAGAAGCAGCGCTTCGATGACTCCCAGAGGCTGGCGCGGGGGAAGCTTGGGTTCGCGTTCGAGACCTTCGGACCGCCCGGTGGCGGGAGCCATGGCAGCTTTGACGCGAGCACGACGCGCGTCATGGCCGAGGACCCGGACATGAAGGCATGGCTGTACCCGCAGCCACTCGACGACGCCGGCAGACAACTTCAGGCGGCGGGGAAGGTGACGATCCTGGACCGGGTGTGGTCGGTGAACCTGGAGGCAGCGGTGGGGGTGCCCTACCTCAAGACGCTCGAGGCCGGCTGGGCGGCTAACCCGCAACGGGCGTACTTCGTGTTGCAGGGACATCCGGCGATGTGGGCGGGAGCAAAGTACGACGAGTGGCTCAGAATACTGGACTTCCTGATCGCCCAGCAGGCGGTCTTCATGACGCCGGCTGCGTACGTGGCCGAACTAAGCATGAAGCAGCCGGCGGCCCCGTGATGCGCTTCTCCCCTATTCCCGGATCAGGTCCGGCCCCGGTACGAAGAAGTGGAAGACGACCCAGAAGGTGATGATGAAACACACCCCGAGGATCAGACCGTAGGCCGCGGGCTTCAGGCGCTGGAAGGCCTGGTAGCCTGCGAAGCGCACCACGAGCACCTTCACGATCCAGCCCAGGAAGATGGACAGCCAGTAGCGTTCAGTCGGCCAGCCCATCCAGGCCACGTAGCCGAGCGGATGGAACGGCCACCACACGAACCGCTGACGCATCGAGACGAGCAAGAGCGTCATCAGCCCCCCCAGCCCCAGGCCAACCCAGTCCTCGGCTCCGGCGTGCATGGCCCCGCGCAGCCCGGAGGCCAACTGGTTGACCGTCCCCAGGCCACTGCCCTGCGGCCACCAGCCCAGCCGGAAGACGCCGTAGTCGTAGATGACCATGGGGATGGTGATGTGGCAGACCAGGAGCGTCACGACGACGGCAGCCATGAGCAGGACGATGGTGCGGCGGCGCGGGGCATTCATCAGCGAGCCGAGCTTGAGGCACTGGAAGGCCTGGGGCATGAACTGGGTGGCCGTGCCGCGAACCTGCGTCCAACTCATCATCGTCATGAGAGTCAGGTTCATCGGGCCGATCTGCCGCACACCGATAAGCCGGAAAAGCAACTGGTCGAGCCGGAACGGGCTCGAGTAGATGAACATGCCTGCTTCGCACACAACGCGCGAGGCGACCATGGAGACCAGGGGGAACAGCCCCAGCAGCAGGGCCGCCCAGCCGACTGGGAGACCGACTTGCCCCGCCCACCATAGGAGGAAGGCGAAGCCCGCAACAAGCCCCCAGAAGGCCAGGCGTTCGTCAGGCGTGCTGGTTGCATCGCCCGAGGACGAAGACGATGCGGGCTCACCACTCGCCCCTTTGCGCCCCAGGGCCCCGAAGCTGCCAACGGCGATGGCCCGGAGGTAGTGCCGGGCCGACCACAGCAGCGCCAGCGCCAGCACCAGATAGCCGCCCGCCGTCTGCATCTCCGCGAACTGCGCATGGTTGGTGCGCAGCCCCATGCCGATGCGTAGTGCCGCCTGCCCGAGCCGCAGCAGGTAGAAGAACCAGATGCTGAAGGCGACTTCATGGGAGAGCAGGTATGAGATGCCGACCATCTCGGGGTAGAGGTGGAGGGGCATGTAGTTGAAGGCAACGAGCGGCCCGCCCCCGAAGAGCGGGCCAGCATCCTTCTGGAGGTTCAGGTCAGGGACGGCGGGGTAGTAGCTGTGAATGCCCTTGGTCAGGAACGGGACCATGGCTGCCGCGAAGGTGGCCCACAGCAGCCAGTCGCGCAGCAGCGGCGAGGCGTTGGGCTGGCCCTCGGTCAACTCCATCGGCACCTGGATCAGCGGGAACAGCAGCCTTTCCTGCTGCTCCCATCGCCGGGCCAGCAGTGCCGACAGGCACAGCAGCAGCCAGTAGAAGCCCAGGATGAACGGGGTCCAGACGAGCAAGGGCATTAGCCAGGGCCGCCAGGGGATGCCCTGGCCCGGCGGCAGGCCCTCATAGGCCCAGCGAATGGCCGGCGCCAGTCGGTCCTTGCTGGGGACCAGCAGGGGGTTCAGATCGTCCAGATAGGTGTCGGAGCGCAGGATCTCGGGCGTGGCGTAATAGGTCAGGCCCAGAGCATTGAGGTAGAAGTGTTGGCCGAACTCCTGGGCCGGCATGGCCGCCATGATGGCCAGCAGCATGAAGATGACCAGGAGTTCGCGCCGGGTGAGCGGGCGACCGGGCAGGAACTTGCGCCAGAGGATGTTGCCGACGAGGAGCAGTAGCAGCAGGGCCATGACGCCGCGCGGCAGATAGCCCGTGCCGAGGATCTCATAGCGCAGCATCACCGCGACGGAGCCGGCAACGGCGAGGCCGATGACAAGCAGCGACCCAATGATGAGGGCGCGGGCAGTCATCAGGCAGGGGATCTCCGTGGCGAGCTAGTCGACAACTTGCGTCCCCTCCGCCTGCGCCAGCAGGTCTTGATCGGACTCGGTTTCCGGCAGCGGCGCGCACGTGCCGCACAGGAGTTGTCGCCAGTTGCGCGCACATTCCCAGCAGATCACTACCGCCAAGACCATCATCAGCACTGTCAACGAGCCTTTGAGATAGTCGGGCTTGGCCCCCATCAGCATCTTCTGGGTGAACTGGTAGCCCGACGTGAACACCGTCACGGCCAGGAACGTGAAAGGCAGGAACGTGGTCAGGGCGTAGGCCTGCTTGGCCGCGTGGCGCAGGATGTAAGACGTCCCAACCGCCAGCGCGACAACCGCCAGCAATTGGTTGGCGATGCCGAACATCGGCCAGATCGTCGCCACCGTGCCCCCACGAACGAGAATGAACCAGGCGAAGCTCACGAGGAAGCTCGTCAGGATGACGCCGGGCATCCACGTGCCGGTCTTCAGCGGCTTGTAGGCCCGCCCCACGATCTCCTGCAAGATGAAACGCGCCACGCGAGTGCCGGTGTCAATCGTGGTCAGGATGAACAGGGCCTCGAACATGATCGCGAAATGATACCAGTACGACATCATCGCGCCCATGCCGGGCAGATTCTTGAAGATCTGGGCCATGCCCACCGCCAGCGTGACCGAGCCCCCAGTTCGCCCCACCAGCGTCTTCTCCCCGACCTCCTGGGCAATCATCCCGACCTGCCCCAGCGCTTCGGCCGAGGCATGATAGAGCTTCGGGTCGGCGTTGATGGTGAAGTAGTGCTCCGGCAGCAGCGTGCAGGCCGCCACGAGCGCCAGGAGCCCCACGAACCCCTCCACAAGCATGGCCCCGTAGCCGATAGGCCGGATGTCGCGCTCGTCGTTGATCATCTTCGGCGTCGTGCCCGAGCCGATCAGGGCATGGAAGCCCGAGATCGCCCCGCAGGCGATCGTGAGACACACGTACGGCCACACCGGCCCCGGCACTACCGGCCCGCCGCCGTAGATGTAGGAGGTCATGGGCGGGATGGCCAGGTGCGGGTTGACAATGAAGATGCCGACGGTCAGCAGACCAACCGTTCCCAGCTTCATGTAGGTCGAGAGATAGTCGCGCGGGCACAGGAGCATCCAGACAGGCAGCACCGCCGCAATGAAGCCGTAGATCGGCAGGGCGATCTCCAACTGCGACTTGCTGAGGGTGAACCAGTGGGCGTAAGCGCTGTGTGACAGCGGGCCGCCGGCTACGACCGCGGCCAGCAGCAGCACCACGCCGATGATGGAGGTCTCGACCACGCGGCCGGGACGGACTTTGTAGAGCCACTGGCCCATCAGCAGGGCGATGGGGATGGAGCAGGCGATGGTGAAGACACCCCAGGGGCTCTCGCTCAAGGCGTTGACGACGACCATCGCCAGCCCGGCCAGGGCCACGATGATGATGAATAGCGTGGCGAAGGCGGCGCACCAGCCGGCGGTCTTGCCCAGGTAGCGTTCAGCGATGCGGGAGATTGACTCGCCGCGATTGCGGACCGAGGCGAAGAGGATGATGTAGTCATGCACGGCGCCGGCGAAGACCGCCCCGATGAGGATCCAGACCGCGCCGGGGAGATAGCCGTACTGCGCCGCCAGGACGGGTCCGACCAGCGGCCCCGCCCCGGCGATGGCCGCGAAGTGGTGGCCGAAGAGCACCCAGCGGTTGGTGGGGTGGTAGTCCTTGCCGTCGCGGCTGACATGGGCGGGGGTTCGCCGTGACGCGTCCAGCACGGCCACCTTCGCAGCCAGGAAGGCGCCGTAGTAACGGTACGCCAGCGCAAAACCACACAAGCCGATGAGCAACAGGTACAACGAGGGCATTGGAGGCCTCTGGTGTAGGTGTGGGGGACCTGCGACACAGCCGATGATACACTCTAGCACGCGTTAGCGGCAAGAGGGCGTGGCGTCCCGTCCCACTCCACAGCACCTCAGAGGTACATCTGTTCCTCGCCGGCCAGCAGCAGCCGCCCGACTTGCCGCAGCTTGTAGCGCCGGTCGTGGGTCCACCGCGCGGCGATCTCCCGCGCCAGGGGCGGGTCGCGCTTCTCCACCGCCCGCAGGGCTGAGTAGCGGTCCCAGTAGTTCTCGAACTCACTGTTGGCGATGGTCACAGCCATCCGGAAGGCGGCCGGGCTCTGCAGCCGCTTCAGCGACCACAACGCCACGCGCCGGTCCGGGCCCATGTCGCGGCGCACGAGCAACTGCAGGTACAAGGCGTCCACGTCGGGGTCTTTGAGCGCAGCCAATGCGCGGAGACAACCCGTGCGGCTGGGTCCGCCGGGGGTCCATTGGGCAT
>CAZZDO010000388.1:0-5144 GCA_964653205.1 uncultured Armatimonadia bacterium
ACCGCGTGCTGAACACCAACCTGGAGACGTACGACACCGGCGGCATCGAGGTGACACAGCAGACCCGCGACGAGCGCAGCGGCACGAAGATCATCGGCAACATCGTCGGTGACACCATCGGGTACTCCTCGACCGGCGACAAGCCCACCTTCCTGTCCTGGAGCATCTACCTCGACAGCTTCGCGGGCGGCTACACCGTGACGGGCAACCTGTGCTACCGCAGCATGCACGGGGGGATCATGTTCCAGGGCGGCAAGGACAACATCGTGACCGACAACCTGCTGCTCGACGGCGACAAGGGGCAGGGGCACATCTCCAACTTCGCCAAGAACATGACCGGCTGCGTGCTGGAGCGGAACCTCGTCTGGTGGACCAACCCTGCGGCCTACGTGTGGACCGGGCCGGCCGTGACCGATGACGTGATCCGCGTGGACCACAACCTGTACTTCTGCCCGAACGTCGCGGAACTCAAGATGGGCTACGCCTACAAGACGTTTGCGGCGTGGCAGGAGGCCGGGCACGACGCCAACTCGCTCGTCGCCGATCCGCTCTTCGTGGACCCGGAGCACGACGACTACAGTCTCAAGCCCGACTCGCCGGCCTTCAAGCTGGGCTTCCAGAAGCTGGACCCGAGCAAGGTGCCCCATTGCTCGTGCCATATCGAGAAGCTCGGTCCGGTGTACTTCGAGGGGAAGCCCTGGCCGAAGTAGGGAAGGCGGCATGCAAGGAGGCTGCCATGAACCGACGCGAATTCATCAAGGATGTCATCGTTGCGGGGGCGGGAGCGATGCTGTCCAAGGAAGCCTGGAGCGCCTCACCGGTGCCGCCGCTGGCCCGCCGCCCCTACGGCAACACGGGGATTGACCTGTCCCTCATCGGCCTGGGCGGCATCGTCGTCATGAACGTCGAGCAGGAGCAGGCCAACGATATCGTCGCCTGGGCCGTGGACCGGGGCGTGAACTACTTCGATGTCGCCCCGACCTACGGCAACGCCCAGGACCGCCTCGGCCCGGCGCTCAAGCCCTATCGCGACCAGTCCTTCCTGGCCTGCAAGACCACCAGGCGCGACGCCGTCGGCGCGCGGGCGGAGCTGGAGAACTCGCTCCGGGTCTTGCAGACCGACCACTTCGACCTCTACCAACTCCACGGCCTCACGAGGATCGAGGAGGTCGAGCAGTGCTTCGGCCCCGGCGGGGCGATGGAGACGTTCCTGAAGGCCCGCGAGGAGGGGAAGGTGCGCCACCTGGGCTTTTCGGCCCACCACGTGGAGTCCGCACTGCTGGCCATGAGCCGGTTCAAGTTCGACAGCGTGCTCTTCCCCTTCAATGCCGTGTGCATCGAGCGCGGCGACTTCGGCCGGCAGGTGCTCGACGAGGCCAAGCGCCGCCACATCGCCCGCCTGGGCCTCAAGGCCATCGCCTGGAGCCCCGTCCCCAGGGGCGCGACCCGCAAGTACCCGAAGTGCTGGTACTCGCCCCAGGATGACAAGGCGCGGGCGGAGCTGCTGCTGCGCTATGCGCTGGACCTCCCGATCACGGCGACGGTTCCGCCCGGCGACGCGCGGCTGTTCAAGTTGTGCGTGCGCGCCGCGGGGCACTACAAGCGCCTCAGCGACGCCGAGCGCGAGCAGTTGCAGGCGGCCATCACGGAAATCGAGCCTATCTTCAAGCACGCATAGAGGACATCATCATGCCCACCGCCACCGGCGTCTATCCTGAAGCCCACGAGCTGATCGAGGACAGCGCGGCGCGCACCGTCACCGTGCGCAACCGGTTCTACGCCATCACCCACAGCCTGGACCACGGCGGGGCCATCGTCGAGGTGCGCTATCTGCTCGGCAGCAACCGCAACCTCCTGCTGGGCGATTGCGCCGGTGACGTGGCCCTCGCCGGCGGGGCCACGTACTCAGAGCGCCACGATGCGCAGACCAAGCTGACCGTCACGCGCGACGGCGACGACCTGCAGCTTGTCTTCGCGGGCGTGCTGCGCGACGGCGAGGGCAACGACTGCGGCATCGCCTACCGCCACACATATCTGCACCGCTGGGGGCATGTGCGGGTGGACAAGCAGATCAGCTTCCCGACCGAGATGCGCGTCAGCCGCGTCTGCGCACATTCGTGGACGCTGCAGCCGGAGCTGTGCCACTATGGCTTCCGCCCCGGCGCCGCCGCCGAAGTCTCGACGTGGAGCGGCGCCTTCGGCGTCTGCCAGTGGGGGCGCTTCACCCCCGGCGCGGCCTTCGACTGCCCCGTCGAGAGCCGCCACGTCCCGCGCTATGTGTGCTGCGCCGACCCCGGCCGCGAGGGGATCGAGTGGTTCGTCGGCTCGGACCTCGCCCAATGGGACTACCAACTGGCGGGCAGCCCGGGCCACGGCGCGCTGCGTCTGGCCCCGCAGAACAACCCGCCGGGCGTGGGCCTGAGCGTCTGCCCGCTCGCCATCGGCCGCGGCGGCGTGATGCTGTCGGGCGAGGTGGACTTCCGCTACTTCATCGGCGTGCCGATCATCACCGGCCACGCCAACCGCCTCTTTCTGCACCGCGCCTTCCAGCGCAAGACGTGGCCGACGCGCGAGCAGATTAGGGGTTGGGCCGACAGCGGCGTTGGCAGCCTCCACTTTCACCATGACGGCGACAGCCACCGCGACGGGCTCTTCTGGCGCGACGGCTCGTACCCGCCCTTCGGCCCCGAGGACATGGCCGAGTACGACCGCGTCATCGCCGACTGCCACGACTGCGGCATCCGTGTCGCGACGTACTTCTCGAACAAGGAACTCCACCCCACCGTCGAGGCCTACCAGCAGCACGGGGCCGAATGGGCGCGTCTGCCCGACGACACCTACGAGCAGCTCCACAACGCCTACTCCGGCGACGAGTACGGCGCGCAGATGTGCCTGCGCTCCGGCTGGCTGGACTTCCACAAGTCCTACATTGACAAGGTGCTGTCGCATCATGCGCTCGATGGCACGTACTACGACTGGAACGTCGCGCTCTATTGCGCCAACACGCGGCATGTGCCGGGGCACGAGCAGGACCCGCTGACGCCGGGCATCGGCGATTGGGCGCAGGGCCCGCTGGGGCACTGGGACATGGAGGAGTTGCTGGACCTCGTCATGTGGACGCGCCGCCGCGTCGGCCCCGAGGGCCTGATGATCATTCACAACACGATGGTGCCGATGGCGTGCATCGAGAACTTCGCCGATGGCATCGTGGCGATGGAGTGGGGCTACGCGAAGCTGCGGTCGGGCGCGCCGAGCATCGCTGACCTGCCGCTGGAATGGAGCTTCATGGGCCACCGCGCCCGCGGCGTGATCGGCTACGGCTGCCTGGAAAAGGACGGCCCCGAGCGCGCGCACCGGCAGATGACCGTGCGGTCGGTGCTGACGCAGTCGCCGCCGTGGCCGGCGGATGATCTCGCGCTGGAGATGTTCGCGCCGCTGACCCACCGCGACCTGACGCGCTACCAGTTCGCGGACCCGCGCTGGGCGAAGCTGCAGCCGGGCGACGACGACACGGCCGCGGCGATCTACCACCGCCGCGAAGAGGCGCTGCTGGTGCTGGGGAACCTGTCGGCCGAGGAGCGGGAGCTATCGTGCCGGCTGGACGTGAATGACTTCACGCTGGCTACCGCGGAGCGCTATGAGGTGAGCCACGGCGAGGCAGTCGTGACGATGACGGCGGCGCAACTGCGGGACGTGGGGGCTACGGCGCTGGCCGAGGGGGATGGGGTGGCGGTGGTGAAGCTCGTGCCGGTGTGAGCGGAAAAGCGGCGCTTTTTGCGCCCTTCACGTGGGAGGGTGTGCGTGAAAAAGAGAGGAGAGGATTCTCCTTTCTCCTTTCTTTCTCTCACACCCCCACACCCAAACAGCCCAAAAAGCGGTGGTTTGCGGCGGGGCAGGCAGCGGGCATTCCTACTTGCCGGACTTCCTGCGGTTGTCGTCTTTGCACAGCATCCGGCAGTTGGCTTCGACCGTCTGTCCGCCGAGGTGCCACGGCTTGATGTGGTCGGCTTCCATCTCGTCAAACTCAAATTGCTTACGGCACTTCGGACACACACCCTTTTGGCGTTCGTAGACCTTCCGCTTGGTCTTGTCGTCGAACTGGCGGAGATTCAGGTGCTTCTCCTCGCCGGTTAGCAGGTAGGGGTAGATGCCCTTGAGGCTCTGCACGTCGTCGTCCTCGATCAGCCGCTTCACATCCGCCTCAAGCTTCTTGGTGTCAAAAACGGTGTCGCGGAACTGGTTGTAGAGTGTCCCCCACGCAACACCCTTCATTTCCTTGCGGTAGACCGTGAACGTTGCGCTGGCCCAGGTGATGACATCCTGAAAGTACCGCCACAGGGCGCTGGCGTTGGGATCGTGCTGGTGCTCCGCCATGTACTGCTCTATCTGGCCTTCGGAAAGCCAGTCAATGACGGTCTCCAGGTACTCCTGCCGAATTGACGAGCCGTTGAGATAGGCTTGGCCGATCTGATATGCCGCGCAGCCCGTCTTACTGAAATACCGTTTCGCGTCCGAGACCCAGGAGCCAGCGTAGACGGCGTTCCGCAACTCTTGGTCGGTGAGTTTCTCGCCTGCGATGTTGATGGTTCGGAACCAGTCCAGCCTTTCGCTGTCGGCGCCCTCGCAGACGTAGATCATCAGGGGGTACCCGAGTATCTGCTCCTGTTCGTCGTCTTGCAGGTTGTGGAAGTATCTGTTGGAGTACGAAAAGTCGCCGGCAACATACTGGCAGACGGAGATCGTGCGCTGTTGGCCGTCTATCACTTCGTAGCCGCCGTCGTCGCGCAGCGCCCAATACATCACGTTGAGAGGGAAGCCCCGCATGACGGTCGTGATAACCGCGTCGCGCTGCTTGTCCTTGTAGATGAACTCCCGCTGGTAGGGCGGCCGTATGTCTAGCCGGCCGCCGTATCCGAAGACGCCTTCCTCATCCCTGTCGTCGTAGCCGTCAGAGAGGTCGCGAACGGTGATTTCCTTGAGGGCGATCTTCATGCGAATGCTCACTGCTTCCTTCGGATCAGGATGCGGCCATACCTCAGTTTGCCGTTGATGTAAGGACCATCTTTGCCAATGCTTGAAGGTATTCCCGCTAGGCCCTGAATGTTCCCGGCAATCAAGCCGACAAGCTCAAACTGGTCGGGGTT
>CAZZDO010000389.1:0-1125 GCA_964653205.1 uncultured Armatimonadia bacterium
CGCCGCCGACGACGGGCCCGGCCGAGCCTCCGCCCGACGCGTAGGCGGGTTCATCCCTGGACCCGCAGCTAGTGTGGGTTCGGGGACGAACCCACCTACGCGCTTCCCGATCCCCGCCTCTACTTCTTGATCCGCACCAGCACCCGCAGGTTCTTCAGCGAGTAGGACCCACCGTTGCCCGCGAAGGTGTAGTCGGGGTTCTTCCCCGTACTGTTGCCGATGCCGAGGTCCGCATTCCCGCCCGCGACCCAGTGGTTGAAGGCGAAGATGGTCTGCTTGGCTTCGAAGTTCCCGACCTGCATCGAGCCGTAGCCGTCCTCCGGATTGGTGCACTGGTCACCGAAGTCCCACACTTCATTCGACGCCCCCGGGATTCCGCTGGTGTTCGGAGGCCCGTAGTTGTGCGGCCAGAACTCGATGCAGCCGCCCTTGAGGCCGCTGCCTGTCGCGATACCCTCCACGTTGCTGACCACGTTCAGGTTCGTCACCTTCTGCTGGAACTTGGCCTTCGAGGCGAGCGTCGGCACGCCGATCTTGCCCAGGTCGTCGGTGAAGGCGTCCATCGAGCAGTAGACCCACTGCACGGGGCCAGAGCCCGTCTGCAACTCGAGGAAGTACGCGACGCGGTCGAAGGGGCCGATGATCTGCGGCCGGTTGTCCACGTCGTACTTGATCTCCTTGCCCGCCTTCGACAGGTCCAGCGAGTACACGAGCTGGTAGTCCTTCGCCTCGCCGACGTTGAGGGCCAGGTAGTCGCGCACCGGCACGTCGCCCGCGCGGAAGGCGCCCGTGGGCAGGCCCTCCTTGTTCATCAGGTTCGGTGAGGCGTCGCGGTGCCACGCGAAGCGCATGGCGACCGGGTCCTTGACGCCGGGCGCCGACAGCACGACCGCGTCGCCGTCAATCACGGCGTCCGCCTTCACGAAGTCGCCTTCCCTGCCGATGATCTCGAACATGTCGGGGGCCTTGGCGTCACGGGTGGTCAGGCCGCCGCCGACGTTGTCGAACTTCACGCGCAGCTTGTCGCCCTCAATGGCGAGGGACTTGAAGCTGGGCCCGGAGCAGACGAGGCCCTCGCGGCCGTAGGTCTTGGCCAGCGCCCACAGCGCCAGGCGCTTGCCCACA
>CAZZDO010000389.1:1225-5133 GCA_964653205.1 uncultured Armatimonadia bacterium
CGGATGGCGACGGGCAGCAGCGGGTAGATCATGCCGTGGTAGAGCGTGCTGGCGCCGCCGGGGCCGACGAGGGGCTTGAGGCCGGCCGGGTAGTCCGGTGCGGGGGCGAGGGGCTTTCCGGCCGGAAGCGCCTCGCGCGCGGTCTTCGTCCAGGCGTCCAGCGCGGTCAGGTAGTCGTCCAGCGTCTGCTTGTAACTCTCCGACCGCGGGTCGGTGAGCATGACCTGCTTGTAGATCGGCTCGAGGGCCGGCACCATCGCGAAGCCCTCGGGCGGCGTCCACGGGTCAATGGAGGTCCCGCCCCAGGAACTGTTGATGAGGCCGACGGGCACTTTCAGTTCCTTGAGCAGCTCCCGGGCGAAGAAGTAGCCGGCCGCGGTGAAGGCCCCGGCGACCTCCGGCGTACACACCAGCCAGGCGCCCTCGAAGTCAGGCGCGGGGTAGCCGGAAGGCACGCGCGGCACCTTGATCTGACGCATCTGCGGGTAGTTCGCCGCCGCGATCTCGTCCTTGGCGTTGTCCGACCCCGCCACCGCGAACTCCATGTTTGACTGCCCCGAGCAGAGCCAGACTTCACCTATGAGCACGTCGTCGAGGACGACCTGGTTGTTGCCGCTGATGGTCAGCTTGAACGGGCCGCCGGCGGGCTCGGCGGGGAGCCTGGCGATCCACTTGCCGTCCGCGCCGGGCGTGGCAGTGACGGCGGGCCTGTCGCCCAACTGCACCTTGACCGGCTCGCCCGGGTCGGCCCAACCCCACACCGGGATGGCCATGTCCCGCTGCAGCACCATGTGGCTGCCGAAGATGTGCGCCACCTTCACATCGGCGTAGAGCGCGCTGGAGGCCATCATGGCGGCGACGGCGGTGAGGCAGAGAGTCAGTCGTTTCATGTTCCACTCCTGAATGGCGGTGGCGGCGCAGGGGCCGCAGGCTACTGTAGGACCAGCGTCTTCCACCCTGAGGTATCATTGTAGTTGGCGCCCTTCGGGCTGAAGGCCCAGCCGAAGGTGGCCTCGCGCATGGCGGCGGCAGGATCGTCCTTGTCGTTGACGAGCAGCGACAGCTTGAGCGGGCGGCCGGCGTCCCACGCGCCGGCCGGGAAGGTGCGCTGTGAGAGCGGCACGAGCATCTCCACCACGTAGCCGTCCGCGGCGGTTGCTGTCGCGACCTGCAGGCCCGGCAGCGGACGGTCCTGGCCGGCGGAGAATACCTTCACGTTGGGTCCGCCGGGTGTCGGCGCCACCCCGATCTGGTAGCACCCCTCGGTGGGGGCCTGCTGCCACTGCATCTCGCCGCTGCGGCCGTCCACGAACAGCTCGATGCTATCGCCATCCCACGGCGCGACCGGGGCGGGCAGGGCCACGAGCTTGTCGTCCGTGACCAGCACGAGCGCGTAGAGGGCCTGCGGCGTCCAGGCACAGTAGAGCTTGGCGCTCAGGTCGGTCGGGCCGCTCCACGCCTTCGAGTCGCCATTGGCGCACTGATCGGCGGCCGTCACGAGCGCCACGGGCGGGCCGTCCAGCAGCCCCTTCCAGTCGTCGCTGTTCCCGTCCATCTTGATGGCGCCGGGGGCCTTCGGGACTGTGCCGCCGGCCTCGCCGACCGAGAAGCCCGCCAGGCGCGCGAGGCGCTCCTGACCGAGCGTGACGTCCATGCGTAGCGTGCCAGGTCCGCGGCGCAGGTTGGCGTCCGGGATGATCTCGGCGGCCACCTGCGAAGTGCTGCCGGCGGGGACGGTCTGCCTGATCTGGGCCGGCTTGACCGCAAACCCCGGCGACACGGTGAAGCTGATCTCCAAAGGCAGCGCGGTGGCCGCCGTGTTCGGGACGGCTGCCGTAACGGCCACCGGCTTGTCGGGCGGGTTGAAGGGCCGTACATTCAGAGTGACGCCCGGCGTCTCCTGCACCTCGCCGGTGACGCCGCGCAGGTACGTGGGCAGGCAGGTGACCGTCAGGTCGAGGCTGCCGTTGGGCACCGGGCGCTCCTGGCGGCTCAAGTAGTCGCGCTCGATGGTGACGCGTTCCTGCGTCAGCGCGAGGCGGAGGTAGCGCCGCGACTGCTCGTGGGTCGTCCACAGCATCAGCGTCTTCTCGCCATCCACCTGCAGCCAGTAGGCCTTGATCTGCGGATCGCTGAGCGGGAAGGGCTCGCTGGTCGGGGAGCGCAGCCAGCGGCCCCAGGCGAGGCAGGTCGCCGGGCCCTGGACGAGGCCGAGCGTGCGGATCTCGGGCCGCGGGCGGAGCGGGAGGGCCCACTCTTTGCGGCGGGAGGCCGCCCATTCGGGGAGCTGCGCGTCGGGCTGCAGGGGGTCCACCATCACCGAGTGCCTGTCGCGGCCGGAGATCTGCTGCCACTCGGCCAGGTCGGAGACGCCACCGTTGCGGTTCTGGATCAGGACCGGCGCCGCCCAGCCCGGCACGGCGGTCTGGCGGAACCAGAAGAGGTTGTAGTCCGACCAGTTCGTGATGTACGGGTCTTCGGGGAGGGGCGCCTTGTAGTCGCGATGCTCCTGGATGGCCGCCTCGTTGTTGAACAGCAGGTTCTCGAACACGAAGCCGTTGTTGCCCATGAAGAAGTCCGGGGCGATGAGGTACTTCGTCCAGGCGGTGACCCAGCGGTCCACGGCCGCGGGCTCGATGCCGGGGATGGCGGCGATGCGGGTGCGTTGTTCGGCGATGGACTTGGGGTCATGCGCGTCGCCCAGAGCGCGATGGTAGTGGCTGCGGTAGCGGACGCCATAGTCGTTGTTGAAGCAGATGTTGCGGGTGGCCACGCCCCCGGGCGTCTCGGCGATGACGATGCCCTCGGCGTTGTTGTAGCTCACGTTCTCGCGGAAGGTCTCGTCCCAGTTGATCTCCGAGAACATCCCCCAGATGCTGTTGTCATGGCAGGTGTTGTGGTCGTGGAAGTTGTTGCAGTTGAAGCCGTCGCACCACAGGCCCGAGCCGTGGTTGTAGGCGAACTCGTTGTCGCGCAGGTAGGACTCCATGGTGCTGGTCCACTTCGAGCCCCCACCCTCGAAGGAAGGGTTGATGCGGCGCCAGTTGTTGTACAGGATGCGGTTGCCCTCGACCAGCAGGCCGATGTTCGGCCCGCCACCCATCCCCATGTCGCCGCACCACTCGACCACGTTCCCGCGCACGGTGCAGTGGTTGCTGTTGCGCATCTGCAGGCCCAGATATGAACCCCACTCGATGTGATTGCCCTCCACCAGCCAGCGTTGGCCGCTGACGGTGATGGCCGAGCGGCCGCGGAACCAGTCGGCGTTGTGGCGCAGGCGAAAGCCAGTGATCTGAATGTCGTTGAGGGGCTCCTTAGGCCAGAAGAGGCCGTCGCGGCGGGCGTATTCGACCGTGAGCTTGGCGATGTCCTGCCCCTCGGCGGGGGCGACGTAGAGCTTCTTGCCCTTGAGGTCCAGGGCGAAGGTCTCGGGGGTCAGTTGCTCGCGGCTGTCGGCATACTGGAGGGGACAGCCGTTGATGTAGACCCACTGGCCGCCCTTGTCGCGGTGCGGGAGGGCCCAGGGGTTCTCGCGCAGGTCGGGCACGTCGGTGACCCACACGCCGAGGCCGGCGGGTTGCCATTGGGCGATGACGTCAGAGCCGCACAGGACGGCCTGCTCGGGCTTTTCGCTGCGGAAGGTGATGGGCTTGCCCGGCTCGCCGCCGGTGGTGAGGGTGACGCTCTCGCGGTAGAGGCCCGGGCGCACGAGGACGGTGTCGTCGGCGACGGCTTTCGCCGCGGCGGCGGCGATGGTCTTGAAGGGCTGCTCCGGGGTGCCGGGGTTGGTGTCGGCGGCTTGCGGGTGCTGATTGTCCACGACGAGCGTTGCCGGCCGCGCGGGCAACACCGCGGCGATGATGAGTGCCAGCATCACCAGATGGCGTGTCATCTTATGCCCTCCCTAA
>CAZZDO010000390.1:0-5130 GCA_964653205.1 uncultured Armatimonadia bacterium
TTGGTGGGCGTGCCCTATTGGGAGTTCGCCATCGAGATCGCGAAGTAGGTAATCCAGGCCACGATGCCCACGACGCCGATGATGACGGCGGCGACGGCCTTGCCGCGCGCGTCCCCGCCCCGCGACCCCACCGGCCCCACGTCCCGCAGCACGGCGATCCCCATGAACATCCCCACGATCCCGACGGGCAGGCACAGGCAGAACAGGCCAAGGATGGCGAGGATGAGGGCGTTGTTGGCCCGGCCGGCCAGCTCATTGGTGCGCAGGTAGTCCACGCCGGGCACGGTGCCGCCGGTGGGAGAGAGGGTGGACTGGACTACCGGCGGGTGGGTGGGGGCGCTGGGCGCGGCCGCCCCGCCCCGGCAGCCATACGTCGTGCAGCCGCGGTTCTCCTGCCAGCAGTCCGCATGGTGGGGCAGCTTGCAGGCCGGGCAGCTCACGACCTGCGCGTTCGGCTTGATCGGGAAGCGGCAGAAGGGGCAGGTCTTGCCGATCTCCTCGCGGGCGGCCGCGTGCGGCGCACCCGGCGGGCCGCCGGTGGCAGCGCCCATGGACGGTACGGCCGGGGGAGGCTCAGCCTCGACCTCGATGCCCAGGCCGTCGTCGTAGTCATGCCGCGGCTGTTGCGCGAACGGCTGGTAGGGCGGCGGCGCGGGCGCGGGTGGGGTAGGCGCTGTAGGGCGGGGGCTCGGTCCCCGCCCCTCTTCGGCAGGCGCAACAGCGCCCCCGGGTGTCGCGCCCGGTTGTGAGGGCCGCACGGGCAGACCAAAGATCTGCTCGCCGCACTTCGGACAGAAGCGCCCCTGCACGCGGATATTCTGTTGGCAGTAGGGGCAGCGCATGGGAAAGTATGAAGTCAGAAGGATGAAGCATGAAGACAGCAGGACGAAGCCCGGAGGCGGGGGCCTTCATACTTCATCCTTCTGACTTCATACTTCGCCTCACCCCAACTCTATGTCCAGATCGTCGTCGTCATCGGTGGCGAAGTCGTGCAACTCGATGTCGAGGTCCACTTCCGGTTGGTAAAGATCGCGGTTGTCCACAGGCAGCAGCCGGGCGTTCTGGCTGGCCCACTGCGCCGCCACGGCGTTGAGCGGGCTCTTGGGGTTGTAGTCCTGGTACATGATCATCTGGCCGATCTTGATGATGATGTCGGCCAGCGTTTCCCCGGCGGCCCAGAAGTCCCCGATGCAGATGTAGCTGCCGAAGTTCGGGTGGAAGATCGGCGTCTCCAGCACGCACTTGGGCTTCTCGCGCGGGTAGTCGCGGTGCAGGTAGATGCGGGCGCGGTGATGCTCGCGCGTCTTCGGGCGGTTCGTCGCCGGGTCCAACTCCAGCCCCTTGACCCGGTAGTCAATCACGTACTCCTCGGGCGGGTCGCCCTGCACGGGAGTGACCGTGACGAAGGGATGCCCCGCGAACTCGTCACGGATGGACTGATAGTCGCTGTAGATGCGGCGCAAACGCGCGTTCATGGCAACAACTCCGGAAACAGAGCATACACAAAGGGCCGGGGTTTCGGCAAGAGACGCCATCGCGTAGGCCCGCCGGTCCTCCGGCGGGCGGTCGTGCGCCGGGGGACCGGCGCACCTACGCGCCTACCAGGGAACGAACATCCCCCAGGCTGACCTCCCCCAGCGAATCCACAACAACATCGGCCCCCGCCAACTCCTCCCGCGTCACGCTGGTCGTGACGGCGAGGCAGGCCATGCCGGCGCGCTTGGCGGCCGTGACCCCTGCCGGGGCATCCTCGAACACGACGCAGACCGACGGGTCCAGGCCCAGCCGCTCCGCCGTCCGCAGGTAGATCTGCGGGTCGGGCTTCTTCCTGTCCACATCGTCGCCGGTAATGACGGCATCGAACCACTCCAGCTTAAGGCCGGTGCCCGTGATGACCGGGAACTGCTTGGCCTTCTGGCCGGAGGTGGCGATGGCGAGGCGGGCGTCCGGGTCCTCGCGCGCGGCCGCGACCAGTTCGAGCACGCCCGGCGCGGCCGGCAGGGGCTCGTCGGCCAGCAGCTTGAAGAAGTTCGCCGCCCGGCGGTCCACCGCGGCCTGCGTGTCAATGGTCACGCCGTATTGCTCGGCCACTCCCTCAACATATCGCTCATCGCCCGTCCCCACGAAACGGCGGAAGTCCTCGGGCTGTACGGTCACGCCGTATAACTCCGCGAACATGAGCACACTCGCGCGGGCGTTGAGGACCTCGGTGTCGGCAACGACACCGTCTACGTCGAAGATCAGGGCGTAGGTCATCGGTACCTCACGTCCGCGAGATATATCCCTGCCGGCGTCGAATGCTCGGCCACGGCCGTGTCCGTGCTGGCGGCTTCGTCGGCCCAGCCCACGTCCATCTTGTACTCGTGGGACGAGTAGTATGAGATCAGCCCCCGGCCCGGGCCGTCGTCCAGCCAGCCGGCGTAGGACGTGTCCCCGCCGCTGGGCAGGGCGCGGACGTACTGCAGGTCGTGCCCATCCTCCAACAGGAAGACGTCGCTGCGCAGGTTGCGCCGGCCCGGCTCGTCCCACCGCCGTCCGACGATCACGCACGCCCCGTCCAGGCGCTTGAGCATCGGCCCCTGCAGGCGGATCGGCAGGCGCGTCACGGAGCTGAACTTGTCATAGGGCGTTTCGGCGACGCACAGGGCGGGGATGCAGCCGTACCAGTCCTCGCGCACCAGCGCCCACAGCCGCCCGGCCTCGTCGAAGTCGAACGAAACCTCGTTGCCCCAGAGGGGGAAGTCCACCACCGTCTCCCAGGCCACACCGTCGGCGGAGCGCAGCAAGACCGCCGAGGTGTCGTGGTAGGCCGCGCCATAGAGCCAACCGAGGGCAGGTTGTGGTCGGACGCTCCACAGCCAGTAGCCCTCGGGCACGCCGGCGAGCGGCTGCAGCGGCCCGAACGCGCGGCCGTCCGCCGCGAACGAGACGTACGACCGCAGCGGCCCGGTCTGCGAGCGCCCCCCGCAGTACGTCAGCGCCGACCCTTGCCACGAGACGATCTTGGGGTCGCGCAGGTCCACGCCGGTCTGTGTCAACGTGGCGGCGGGCGCCCAGTCCTCCCCATCGTCCGAGGCGATGACGCGGATCACGCCATCCCAACTGATGTGCGTCAGGCCGGAGCGGAAACAGACGAGCGCTTCATCGGCATGGCGGGTAACGCCGGTAAAGGCGCAGTGGGTGCCATCGGCATAGATGCGGCGCGCGCGAGTGAGGCGAAGTTCCATGGCATGCCCTCCGGGGTGTTGTTGGGCACAGGTTCGCTGTCCGTCCCCCGTGCGCCTGCCCGGGCAAACAGCAACGGCGGCCACGCAGGCCGCCGTTGGGAGCTACAGGTGGGTCAGGTCAGGGCTCACGGCACGACGTTGATCCGGCCCATGCCGGTGTACATGACGCTGCCCTGCTGGGAGGCGTAGTTGACGATCGCGTCGGCCAGGCTGGTCTCGCCCTGGCGGATGATGGCGTCCTTCGTGAAGATTTTGAAGTAGCCCGAGCCGCCCTTGGCGAGCGACAGCGGCATCGCGACGGAATACGTGGCCGTGTCCGACAGCGTGCCGAAGCCCACGCGCACGGCGCGGATGCGCTGCAGTTGCGGCGCGGTGCTGCTGTAGTCGAACGACAGGCCGGCGACTTGCAGGAAGGCGTTGTTGGGCAGTGGGGTCGTGCGCACGGAATGCTCCAGCGCGTCACGAACCTGCGCGCCCGTCAGCTTCGAGACGGCCCAGACTTCGTCGGGGTTGGCCAGGAGTGTCGCCACGCGCTCCCGGGTCAGCGGGCCCGGGGTCAGCATCCCGGGGCGGAAGCTGATCGCGCCGACGAGGGCGAGGTCCGCCCCGCCGGCGGCGCGCACCGCGTCCGCGGCCAGGTCGCCGAAGCTGGTCTCCTGGCAATCGCAGGACACGGCCATCAACGGAGCCGACGTCTGCCCCTCGGCCAACGCGGGGTGCGGCAGGATGTAGATGGCGACGACGCCCACTGCAACCACCAGCGCCGTCATGATGAGTGCTGCCTTAAGCTTCGTCATCTGCTTCACCGCTCTCGCCTACCTGCGACTGCAGGTAGGCCCGGATGAAATCGTCCAGGTCACCATCCAGGACCGTCTGCACATTGGCAGTCTCATGATTGGTCCGGTGGTCCTTGACCATCGTGTACGGCTGCATGACGTACGACCGGATCTGACTGCCAAAGTCTATCTTGGACTGTTCGCCGCGCAGGGCCGCCAATTCCTGCCGGCGTTTCTGTCGCTCCAACTCAAACAACTTTGCCCGCAGCACCCCCATCGCCGACCGGCGGTTGGCGTGCTGCGACCTTTCATTCTGACATGATACCACAATTCCGGTCGGTAAGTGCGTAATTCGCACCGCCGAATCGGTTTTGTTCACATGTTGCCCGCCGGCGCTGCCCGCCCGGTAGGTGTCCACCCGCAGGTCCTCAGCGGGGATGTCCACCTCCACCTCCTCGCCGATTTCGGGGATGACATCCACCGAGGCGAAGCTGGTGTGGCGGCGCTTGGCTGCATCGAAGGGCGACAGCCGCACCAGCCGGTGCACGCCCCGCTCGGCTTTCAGGTAACCGTAGGCCATGGGGCCCACGACGCGGGCGGTGACGCTGCTGAAGCCCGCCGCGTCGCCCTCGACGAACGAGAGCAACTCGAACTTATAGCCCTTGCGGTCGGCCCACATCTGGTACATGCGGAAGAGCATGTCGGCCCAATCGCAGGCCTCCGTGCCCCCGGCGCCGGCGTTGATGGAAAGGATCGCGTTGCCCCGGTCGTAGCGGCCGCCCAGGATGGCCTGGAAAGCCAGGTCGTCAAACTGAGCGCGCAACGTCGCGACTTCCGCCTCGATCTCCTCGGCCATGCTTTCGTCGCCATCGGCGATGCCCATCTCGGCCAGCTCGCCGAGGTCCTCAAGCTGGCTGATGAGGCCTTCCCACGGCGCCAGGAACTGCTCGGCGTGGGAGATCCTCTGCATGTGCTTCTGGGCCTCGTCGGGATTGTCCCAGAAGCCCTCCTGTTGTGTGGCCTGCTGTAGCTCGCTTAGTTCCCTCCGTTTTCCGGCCAGGTCAAAGACGATCCCCCATTTCCTTGAGGGTAGCGAGCATGGTCGCGATCTGATCGTGCGAGTCTGT
>CAZZDO010000391.1:0-3913 GCA_964653205.1 uncultured Armatimonadia bacterium
ACCATGCCCACTAAGGGCAGGAAGATCATGAGAGATAGGAAGGGTATCGTCATGGGCTATCCTCGAGTCGTCTCGTTCACTAGCCGCCGAACCACCCGCGCACGACCGGCTCCAGGTACGGCCCGGCCAGGATGAGCAGGTACGCCGCCGCCGCCACCGCGCACGCGATGAACACGAACCCGGAGATGTACTCCTGCACGCGGCCCGTCTGCAGCCGCGCCCCGTATTCGCCCACCGTCTTCGTCATCCACCCGACCAGGTTGACCGCGCCGTCAACGATCCACTTGTCCACCCACCCGGCCACGACCGCCACCAGCGTCCGCGTCCCCCAGCCCACCAGGTTCACCGCGCCGTCCACAATGTTCTCGTCCAGCCAGCGGAAGACTGCCGCCGCCAGTAGCACCCCCCGCACGATCACGCCCTCATACACTTCGTCGAACCAGAACTTGTGCTTGGCGGCAAAGTACAGCGGGTACGTCGGGATCTTGATCCAGTTGACGTTCAGGATACGGTACCGGTAGATCGCCGCCGACACCAGCAGCCCGCCCAGCGCCATCAGCGTCGAGATGGCGGCCACGAGCCAGTTGAAGCCATGCTCTTCGGAGAGCCCCTCGCCCACCAGCGCCGCGGGAATGGCCCCGTGCGCAAGGTGCAAACCGGCGGGTAGAGCGGGCGTCCCGCCCGCCAGGTCGGCCCCCGGCGGCACGTACTGCACGAAGTGCGCGAACAGGTTCCCGCCGATCCACGGCGACCCGACCCAACCCAGCAGCACCGCGAACGTCGCCAGGATGACCAGCGGCACGGTCATCAGCTTCGGGCTCTCGTGCGCGTGGGCAGCCTTGGGGCTGCGCGGCTCGCCGCTGAAGGTCAGGAAGCAGCAGCGGCCCATGTAGAAGGCCGTCAGGAACGCGGCGAACTCCAGTCCGATGAAGAAGAGCCAGTACAGCCAGTGCTCGGCGGCGTTGTGGAAGGCTGAGGCCAGTATCTCATCCTTCGAGAAGAACCCGGCGAACGGGAAGATGCCCGCGAGCGCGAGCGTCCCGGCCCAGAAGGTCCAGTACGTGACCGGCGCCTTCTTCGCCAGCCCGCCCATCTCCCAGATGTTCTGTTCTTCCGAGCAGCAGTGGATCACACTGCCGGACCCCAGGAAGAGCAGGGCTTTGAAGAACGCGTGGGTGATAAGGTGGAACATCCCGGCGACCATGCCGATGGGCCCCATGCCCATTGCGACCATCATGTAGCCCAACTGGGAGATGGTCGAATACGCCAGCACGCGCTTGATGTCGCTTTGCACCACGCCGATGAGCGCGGCCATGACGGCTGTGATGAGGCCGATGATCGCGACCCACGTCAGCGGCGTCAGCAACAGCCCGCCGCCGACCGGCCCGGCGACTTCCACTCCTGGCGCGTAGAAGATCGTGAACAGTCGCCCCACCATGTAGACGCCGGCCGCGACCATCGTCGCCGCGTGAATGAGCGCCGAGACCGGGGTCGGGCCCTCCATCGCGTCCGGCAGCCACGTATGCAGCGGGAATTGCGCGCTCTTGCCGATCGCGCCACAGAACAGGAACAGGGCGGCGATCCCGAGCACGAGCGGCGGGATATGCCCCGCCGCGACAGCGCCGAACACCGCCCCGAAGTGCAGTTGCGGCACATACGCGAACAGGATCAGGATGCCGATGGCGAAGCCCACGTCACCGACGCGGGTGGTCAGGAAGGCCTTCTTGGCGGCGTTGTACGCCGACTTGCGCTCATACCAGAAGCCGATGAGCAGGTACGAGCACAGCCCGACCATTTCCCAGCCGGCGTACAACATGATGAAGTTGTTCGCCAGCACCAGCATCGTCATCGAGGCGCAGAACAGCGACATGTACGCGAAGAACCGCTGGAAGCGCGCATCGCCGTGCATGTAGCCGAGCGAGTAGATCTGGATGCACGTGGCCACGACGCTGACCATGACCAGCATGATCGCGGCCAGCGGGTCCACCGCATAGCCGACCGAGATCACCTTGCTGCCGATGTTGGCCCACACCGTCGTGCGGTCCACCGGCGCCACGCCCATCAGAAGCTCGACCAGGCAGCCGACGGTGATGGGGATGGTCGCGGCGATGCCCGCCACACCGATCCAGCCGACCCGCTCGCCGAGGCGGTGACGCAGGGCGCTGCCGAAGAAGATCAGCACCGCGAAGGCGGTCAGAGGCAAGATGGGGACGAGCCAGGCTAGTTCTAGCATGTCGGTTCAGAGATGCAGAATACGGACGAACGGCACCTACCCCGCCTCACTTCGTTCGGCACCCCTCCCCACGGGGGAGGGGGAACGGCTATTGCCGCCTTGTGGCTACTCAGCGCGCTTCATCAGGCACATGGTCCACTAAGAAAGCCACAAACCCTCAGTCCCCCTTCCCCTCCCCCGTGGGGAGGGGTGGCAGCGCGTAGCGCTGCCGGGGTAGGCGCCGTCACCACTTCATCGTGCTCGCGTCGTCCGGGTTCAGCACGCCGCGCATCCGGTAGATCCGCAACACGATCGCCAGCCCCACCGCCACCTCACACGCCGCCAGCGCAATGATCATCAGCACGAAGACCTGCCCATCCAGGATGGTGTTCAGATGCCCGCCTGGCGACAGGTAGTGGCTGAACGCCGCCAGGTTGATGTTCGCGGCGTTGAGCATCAGCTCGATGCCCAGGAGCATCGCCACGGCGTGCCGGCGGGTCATGACGCCAAACAGGCCCATCGAGAACAGGATGGCCGACACGAACAGCCAGGCTTGCAGGGGCACGGGGTTCATTCGCCCGGCTCCCTTCGTGCCAGCACCATCGCGCCCACCAGCGCCGCCAGCAGCACCACCGAGATGATCTCGAAGGGCAGCAGGTACTTGGTCATGAGCAACTGCCCGATGAGCTGCACGTTCTGCCCCGCGTAGCCATTCGGCTGGTCAATGTCGGACAACTGCGGGAACTGCGTCGTCAGCGCCCCGACCATGATCAGCACCGCCACGAACCCCGCCGCGATCACGCCGCCGATCAGGTGCTGGTTCTCGGCCATGAGGATCCGCCCGGTGGCCCGCTGCAAGAGCATCACCGCGAAGATGATGAGTACGGTGATGGCCCCGGCGTAGATCAGGATCTGCATCGCAACCAGCAGGTGCCCGGCCAGCAGCCCGTACAGCCCGGCGATGCCCAGCAGGCACAGGAGCAGCCACAGACACGCCGGGAAGACCCGCCGCGCCACGACCGTCCCCAGCCCGCCCAGCAGCGTCAGCCCGGCGGTGCACAGGAAGGCCACGTACTCAACGATGTGTTCTGCAGGAATGCCGTACATGATAGTCCGTTGGGCCCGCCGTCAACTCTCGTCGTCGCCGCCCTTCTTCTTGCCCGAGGCCAGCGTCGTCTTCTCCGGTGCGACGGGTACTTCGGGCTCGGCGATGCCCTCCCCGCGCGCCTTCAGGTCCTCGAGGTCGCGGATCAGCTTCGTCGGATCATACGTGACGTTGTGGTAGTCGCGCGTCGTCGTGATCGCCCCCACCGGGCAGACCTCGACACACATCCAGCAGTACATGCACAGGCCGGCGTCCAGGTAGAACGCCGTCGGGTGCCGCTCCTTGCCCTTGCCCTCGGCGGTGATGTGAATGCACCCGTCCGGGCAGGCGTTCTGGCACGCCAGGCAGGCGATGCAGCGCGTCCCGCCGGGCCGCTCCGGGTCGGCGATGAGCGCGAAGTCGCCCCGGTAGCCCGGCTGCGGGCGCCACTCCTTCTCGGGGTGATGGCGGAACGGGTACTGCTGCGTCACCTTGGGCCGGAACAGCACGCGCAGCGTCAGCCACAGGCCCTTCCACACGCTGATAGCCGCGTAGCCGATGTCGCCCAGCAGTTCCCACGCCGATTGTGGTTGACGCCTGTATTCCATGGTATCCGT
>CAZZDO010000391.1:4013-5130 GCA_964653205.1 uncultured Armatimonadia bacterium
ACTCCGACCATGATCGCCAGCGCGATGAACCCCGCCGGAATGAGCAGCTTCCACGACATGGCCATGAGCTGGTCCACGCGCAATCGCGGCAGCGTCCAGCGCACCCACATCAAGATGAGCACGAACACGAGGGCCTTGCCCAGCAGCCACAAGAGCCCCGGCAGGGCCAGCGGGTCGGGGTTGCCCAGGGGCGATTGCCAGCCGCCCAGAAACAGCACCGTGAAGATGATCGAGACCAGGTAGACGTTGCCATATTCGCCCAGGAAGTACAGGGCGAACTTCATGCCGGAGTACTCGGTGTGGTAGCCCGACACCAACTCGCTCTCGGCTTCCGGCAGGTCAAAGGGCGTGCGGTTCACTTCGGCGATGCTGCAGATGATGAAGATCAGCATCGGCAGCCACAGCCACGGCCGCGCGATGTTCCAGTGGACGAGGCCCCCGTGCTGGTTCTCGACGATGCCGCCCAGCGACAGCGTCTCCGCCTGCATCACGACGCACAGCAGCGCCAGTAGCAGCGGCACCTCGTACGAGACCATCTGCGCCGCGCCGCGGATGGCGCCCAGCAGCGACCACTTGTTGTTCGAGCCCCAGCCCCCGACGATGATCCCGGCCATCGCCAGCGACGAGACCGCCGCGGCGTACAGCAGCCCGATGTTGGCGTCCATCAGCGCCGCGGTGTTCCGCCCGCGATCCCACGGGATCACGACGAACGCCAGCGCGCTGCCCACCAGGAAGATCACCGGCCCGAGCCAGTGCAGCACCTTGTCGGCTTCCGCCGGGACAATGTCCTCTTTGAGCAGCAGCTTCAGGGCATCCGGGAACGACTGGAAGACCCCCGCCGGCCCACACCGCGCGGGCCCCAGGCGGCTCTGGATGTACCCGGCCACCTTGCGCTCGCCGTAGATGAACACGAGCGCCGCCAACATGATGACGATAAGGCCCCAGGCCGACCCGATCCCCCAGGCGAACACCTCGGCGATGATCTTGGCCCAGTCGGCGGGCACACCCCAGCCGGTGAGCAGGCGGATGAACCACTCGCTCAGCACAGCCCCGGTTGTGTAGAGAAGATCAGACATGGCTGTTCACGTCAGTCGCGGTCGGTGACCGCTCGTACAGC
>CAZZDO010000392.1:0-5119 GCA_964653205.1 uncultured Armatimonadia bacterium
TTCGTCCTGGCGGACGCGCTTCATGATGGCGTTACTGATGGTGCCGGGCATGCAGCGGCGCGCTCACCACGGCGGAGCGTGGGTCACCCCTGCTGGGACGCAGGCGCGTCGAGCCAGCCCTGGCCATGGAGCCGATCCCAAGCCGTGCGGATGTGGGGGGGGAGGAACCGCTCACGTTTGCGCTTACTCCAGGCCTGGACACCATCGACGGCCACCGAAGGGTCCTCGGCGGCCCTGCGGTCCTCATGGCAGGCGACCCAGTGAACGCTCGCGAGAAGCTCCATGCCGTACGGGGTCTCGAAACCCTCGATCAGGTCAGCGACGCGCCGAAGGCGGTCCTCCACATCGGCGGACCCCTCCAGGAAGTCCTGGGCCTCGTTCGACGCAGGCGGGAGCAGACGGAGTTGCGCACTGTGGCTGCGGTCGCCGTAGCCGCGAATGTAGTGCCCCTCGATCCGCTGGAGGGCGTGGTTGAGGTTATCCGCGTACGGCCCGTACGGAGCCTTGACGAACCTCAGCCGCAGGGGTTCGCCTGCCTCTTGCATGAAGTACGTGAGTTTCTGAACTTCGAGCAGGCTGAGGCGGTAGTCCATCAGTCGGTAGAGGTCCAGCAACCGGATGAAGATGGCCCTGGCGCGTGTCATGGCCGGCTTCGCAGTATGGACGGGCATCCCTGCAGCCGCCGGTGTTGCCGTTGGGGCGAACAGCAGAGCCCGCACCTGTGGCAAGGCGCGGAAGGCGTTCTCTATGAGTGGCCGCACGTCGCTCCAGTCCAGACCTCCGCTTCCACAGCCAAGGGGAGGGAGTGCGACGGACTGCACGCCCAAGGCTGTGATCTGCGCGACCAAGTCCGGCAGGCCGGCTGCAATGTCCGCCAACCGTGATGGCTGACGCCAATGACGCTTGGTCGGGAAGTTGATGATGTATCTGGGGTTGCCGAGCGTGCTCGTTCGCACCACGAACATGCGTCCGATCTGGACCTCGCCGGCACGACAGGCGCGCTCGTACTGGCGGAAGTTGTCGGGGAAGGCCTGCTTGAACTGCAGAGCGACGCCCTTGCCCATGACCCCGACTGTATTCACCGTGTTGACGAGGGCGTCGCAGTCGGCTTCGAGCAGATTGCCCGTTGCGTACTCGATCATTGCGGGTCCCCCTTCGTCAGTAGTACCAGTCCGGGCGGACGCTCACCCGTGGACGATGCCCGACCTCGCACAGAATCGCCGTAACTTGCTCCTCCACCTTCTCGCTGATGACGCCCACCTCAATCACGAGGTTCCAGGGGAAAAAGCGATGGACCAGGAACTCGGCCTGTCGCCGACGCATGCGGTCATTGTCGTCATTGGTGTCACGCCAGATCGTGGCGCGCATCAGTGGCCAGTCAACTGCCTGTAGGTTGGCGAGGGAGCAGTAGAAGCGAGATACCCCCACGATGGCATGGCCGTCGGTGAAGGCGTAGCCCAGGCCCGCCCCAGCTGCGGCTTGGGCCGAGGAGACGAGGTGCACGATCGGCTCCTGCCCGCCCCGGTAGTGGTAGCCGTCCATGTTGCGCTTGCAGATGACATAGAGCATGGGTGATCGGGGGGCGAAGTAGAAGGGGACGTACTCGTGCAACTGCCCTCCTGGACCGCACGGCACCAGCGTGCGAGCACGGCGCCGCTGAACATCATGATGCGCGATGTCCACGTACCCCGCACCCATCTCGTCAAGGTCTCGGTATGAGCACAGGCCGCCGTGGTGGAGGATGCTCGGCAGGTTCTCCACATGCGTGATGTGGTAGATGGGCGTGGGCACCAGCATTGAGGGGCCTGCATCCGCGATGCAATCAGCGCGGGAGCCGACCTGCAGTCGACGGCGCACTAACGCTACCAACGCCCACTTCGGCGTCGCCACCGAATGCTCCTGCCCTCGGCACCCACGGATGGTTCCGAGTTCACCCAGCGGGTGGGGCAAGTCCGGCCGACCGGCCAACGGAACGCGCCAGCCATTCCCTGGGGCGCGGCCGGGCACGAGTAACCTCGTCTCACCAACCGGAGGGCTCAGTGCCCCGCCGCCATCACCGCCCTCCCCCTCCTCCGCTCCATATAGTCCCTCGCCTGATGGACGAACGCCTCTAGTCGGGTTTGGGCGGTGGCTTGTTCGAGCCCGTCGTAGACCATGTTGAGGAAGGGGATGCCGTCTTCGTCCTGGCGGACGCGCTTCATGATGGCGTTACTGATGGTGCCGGGCATGCAGGTGAAAGGCATGACCGCGACCACGCCGGCGAGGCCTTTGCGGGCGAAGTCGATGGCTTTGCCGACGGTCATGATCGCTTCGCCCTCGAAGGAATGGTGGACATAGTCCGCGGCGAGGTCGAGGACGTCGGTGGTGGGCAGCTCATGGGCGTTGCGCAGCAGGCCAACGAAGGGCTCGACGAGGCGGTGCTCGTCGCGCCTCATCACGCGGTCCTTCAGCTCGTTCTTGATGAGCAGGCCCCACGAGCCGCTGAGCCGCGCCCTCATGCTGCGGCGGAAGTTGCGGTACAGGAACCACTCGTAGACGGGCGCCGACCAGACCTCGGCGCCGAGGTCCTCCAGCTTCTCGATGAGCGTCTGGTTGCTGAAGGCGTTGGCGCGGATGTAGAACTCGCCGACCAGGCCGATGATCGGCTTCTCGATGGAGCGGTCGATCTTCACCCCCTCGAAACGCTGCCGGGCGCGGCGCATGGCGGGCACCGGGTCGCCGTCGCGCTTCAGCACCTCACAGACGTCGTGTAGCGAGTCCCAGTACGCCCGCTCGGCGCTGCCGGGCTCGACCTCGTAGGGCTTCAGCTCGCGCCAGGCCTTCTCGACGACGTCCGCGGCCACGACGCCCAGCCAACCGATCCGGAGCAGCTTCTGCCCCACGAGGCCGATGTCGTCGTAGAAGCCGGCGGCCTGGTTGGGCGCGAAGATCGGGACATCCTCGTAGCCCAGCTCATCCAGCACCATGCGCTGCAGCGTGTTGTACTGCCCGAAGCGGCACGGCCCGCCCGAGCCGCCCATGAAGAAGGCAACCTTGTCGCGGTCGAAATCCGGCCGCTTGACTACCTTGACCATGTCGCCCGTCGTCACCGCGCACGGGAAGCACTCCTTGCCGCTGGTGAACTGACGCCCCCAGTAGAGGGTCTCTTCGTCAGGCTCGGGCAGCACGTCGGCCGCCTGGCCGCAGGCCTCGAAGGCTGCCTTCAGGGCATAGGCGTGGCCGCTCATGTTCGGAATGAGGATGGTGCGGTCTTTCAGGTTCCAGTTGACCGTTGGGACGCGCGGCTGGCCGAACTCGCGCTTCTCGGCGGCGGCGAGACTGTCCAGGAACGCCTCGCAGCGGGTGATCATGCCCGCATCGGCGCTGTGCTCATCCACCTCAATCGTCAGACACGGCCGCCGGCCGAGGCGCTCCTTGTAGAACTTGTTCAGGAACGAATCCGGCCCACAGCCGAAGTTGGTCAGATACAGCGAGTGCAGCCGGCCGTCGTGGACGAGGCACTCGGCCGCCTGCAGAATCTTGCGCCCATAATGCCAGTACATGTTGGCGTACTCGTCGGGGAGGCGGTACTGCTCCAGGGGGAGCATGTCGGCGGGGATTGCCCAGACGCCCATTTGGCGCAGCTTCTTGGGGATCTGCAGGTTCGCGCCTTCATCGCAGCCGTTGTAGGAGCGGCTCACGATGACGATGGCCCGGGCGCCCTCCGGCAGGCCGGCCAGCACCTCCCGGCCCCGGTCCTGCATGGCGCGGCTGAAGCGCGCCTGTGCCTTCTGCCCCTTCCGGACGGCCGCGCGCACTTCGCGAGGAGACTTGCCGAATCGCCGGCCGAGGTCTATCAGGCTGTTGTCGCCTCGCGTCGGGTGCACACCCAGGTACACCACCGGGGCCAGCGGCTCGACGCTCCGAGATGCGAAGTCCACGGCCGACTTCACCGTGTAAGCGAAGCTCTGCACATAGGGGCACACGAAGCTATCCGTCAGCCGCGGATCGTCCTTGGGCAGGTTGATGACGCTGGGCAGCCAGAGGTAGTCGATCTCCTTGTCCAGCAGGTTGAGGACGTGCCCCAGGGCGACCTTGACGGGGAAGCACGTCTCGGCGACCGAAGCCTCCGCGCCCTCGTGAATGATCTCCTTGTTCGTCGTATCGGACAGCACGATCTCGAAGCCCATCTCGCTCAGGAAGGCGTGCCACAGCGGCCAAATCTCGTGGTAGATCAGCGCCCGGGGTACGCCGACCCTGGGCGCGCCGGGCGGCGGCGGGCCGGATGGCTCGTATGAGTGCGTCAGCGCATGCTCGCGTTCGGCCATCAAGTCGGGGATGCTCTCGGCGAGGTCCGACTTCCGCGTCTGGAAGCGCTCGCAGCGGTCGCCGTAGAAGAGGGGTTCCTCGCCCTGAACCACCACGCGGTTGATCTCGCAGCGGTTCGGGCACCGCTTGCACTCAAACGAGGTGACCTCGTAGGTCCGGTCCGCCAGGTCGAAGCCTTTGAACCGGCTGCCCGCACCCGTATCGTGCTCGCGGGCGATCAATGCGCACCCGAGGGCGCCGGTCACCTCGTGGTGCGGCGGCACCGTGATCGGCCGGCCCGTTACCTGCTCGAAGGCGGCCACGACGGCGCGGTTGAACGCCGTGCCGCCCTGGAAGAAGATGCGGTTCCCGATCGGCTTGGGCGCGACCACGCGGTTCAGGTAGTTGTAGACGATCGAGTAGGCCAGGCCGCTGGCCAGGTCGGCGACGCTCGCCCCCGCCTGCTGGTGGCGGAGCAGTTCCGTCTCCATGAACACGGTGCACCGCTCGCCGAGATTCAGCGGGCTCTTGGCCGACAGCGCCAGCTCGCCGAACTCCCCCTTGATGCTGATGCCCAAGCGCTCCGCCTGTTCCTCCAAGAAGGAGCCTGTCCCCGCGGCGCAGACCTTGTTCATCTCGAAGTCCACGACCGCGCCGTGCTCCAGGCTGATGTACTTGGAGTCCTGGCCGCCGATCTCGAAGATCGTATCAACCTCCGGGTCGATGAACGCCGCGCCGCGGGCCTGGGCGGTGATCTCATTGCGCACCACATCGGCGCCGATGAAGTCGGCGATCAGGTAGCGCCCGGAGCCGGTGGTGCAGGCCCCGCGGA
>CAZZDO010000393.1:0-5115 GCA_964653205.1 uncultured Armatimonadia bacterium
GCCGGGACCACCCGGTCCACCGGCGCCGCCCGGTCCGGCGGCCGCCGCGCCGCCCGCCGCCGGGGGCGTCGGCACCGTCAAGGGCTGCACCAACTGGGCCGTGACCGAGAACCGGATCGGCCCCGCCGCGCCGCCGGCTGAGGGAGCGCCACCCGGCGCCCCGCCCGGAGGTCCACCGGGCATTCCGCCCGGCGGGCCGCCCGGCATACCCGGCCCCATCTCGCCACCCGGCATGCCCGGCCCGCCCGGGGTCGCGCCGCCGGCCGTAGGCACCGCGGTCGTCCCGGACACCCCCGCGATGTTGCCGCCACTGACCGGCTGGCCGGAGATGCTGATGCTGGTGATCGTCGGGCAACGGATCAAGTTCAGGATGAAGCGGCCGGCGTCCTCCGTGGTCTCCACTTCGACATCGAAGGCCACCGCGGACGGCGGCGTGAGCGAGAACCGCGTGACCAGCGCGCGGTCGAAGATGTACTTGTTGATCTCGTAGAACCGATCCCAGTACTGCTGCCCGCACTTGTCGGCAGCCATGACGAAGTCAACCTTGTCCTGGATCGGCTTGAGTTCCGCCTTGCGCGCCTCCGTCGCGGACTGCAGGTCGCGGACCGCGTTGGCGGCGGCCGTTGTCTCCTCCAGCTCCTGCTTGGTGGACGCAATCGTGCTGTCCATCTTCACCATGACCAGCAGCCAGAGCAGCATCACGCCGACCAGCAGCGGGATGGACATGAAGATCGCCTTACGGTTGCGGCGGGCGACGGCGTAATGTGCTGGTAACAGGTCTAGCTTGAGCAAATTCCGGCCTCCCCGGGTCGGGAAGAAAGCTGCAGGCTCACTTGCGTTAGTCGAGCATGTCGCGCATCGCCAGGCCCACGGCGATCACGCATATCGGCCCAATGTCCTTGAGGTACTCGTCACTGACTTCGTCACCCACCACAACGTACTCGAACGGGTCGGCGACCTCAATCGCCAGGCCAATCTCCGCGCCCAGGAATGCCGCCAGGCCCGGAATGCTGGCCGACCCGCCGGAGAGGTACAGGTGGTCTATGTCCTCATCGCGGTGCCCGCGGTGGTAGAAGTCCAGCGAGCGCCGCACCTCGGTCGCCAGGTCGAGCAACGGCTGGGCGATCGCCTCATAGACCTGCGAGCGGACGGCCTCGACTTCCGGCGGCACGGGCGCGGGCGCCGCCGCAGCCACCGGCGCCGCCTCCGCGGCCCCCGCGGCGGGGGTCGGCGGCAGCGCGTACGCCTGCGACGTGTCCATGTCCAGTTGGGTCGCCGCCTCATCCAGGTGCGGCTCGCCGTAGGCGGCCGCCGCCTGGTCGGCATCCGACATCTCAAAGACGGAGTCGGCCTCCTCCACCTCGCCGATGGCGTCGAAGGACGACGTGGCATCACCCGCCGGGGCCTCGGCCCCCTCGAAGGCGTAACTGCCGGTCAGGTCGGCGAAGAGCCGCTTGACTCGTTCGGCCGAGGCTTCATCCTCGGTCATGTTCTGGCGGATGGCCGAGGTCAGCGCCGCGCCGGCTGTGGGAATGGTGCGCACGAAGGCCAACAAGCCCTTGCGCACAATGATGATCGCGGTGTTGCTGGCGCCGATGTGCACGACCACGATGGTCTGGTCGCTCAAGGCCTCGCCGCCGGCATCCGCCAGCGCTCGGGCGATGGCCAACGGCTCGACGTCCACCGCCACCGGCATGAGCTTGGCGGCCATCATGGACTCGACGTGGGCGTCCACCATCTCTTCCTGCGCCACGGCCAGCAGGACGTCCATGTCGGAGGCGTCCGCAGGGGCGTCGGGACGGTGAATCGGCTGGTAGTCGTAGACGGCCTGATCCACGGGGAACGGAGCCTGGCGTTCCAGCTCCCACTGGATCGCCTCGTCCAGCTCCTTGCCGGTCATCTTGGGGACCTGCGTGATGCGGACGACGACATCCGTATCACCGCCGACAGAGGCGATGACTTTCTTGGTGCTGAACCCATTGCGACTCAGCAGGTCAGTCAGCGCCTCGCTGACGGCCGCGGTGTCTACCACGCGGCCTCCGGAGACGCTGTGCTCGGGCGTCGGGATCACGACCGGCCGCCCCACCACGCGCATCTCGTGGCCGGCCAGCCGCAACTCGACAGCCTTGATCGTCTGGGTCCCAATGTCCAGGCCGAGTACGTGAGTCGCGCCTCTGGCCATATTGCCGGCTCCTCCTACGATGCAAACAGCGATCTGGTCGAGCCTCTGCCCCATCTGGAGTTTAGCCCGTGCGCGCGCTATTGTCAACCACTTACCGCACGCGCGCGAGCCTCTCGCCGTTCATCTCATGGCGATTCGCCGCGGCGTACCGGAAAAGCAACTCAGGGCGTGACACAACGCCGCGCGCGGCGCCTGCCACCCCACTTGGTCAGACAGCAGAGGTTGGGAACAGCTCCCCTCGGTTGACGTCGTCTCCTGCTTGCCGACGGCGACGATTACGTCGGGTTCGTCCCGATGGTCGGCACCGTCCGCTCCGGCACCAGGCTGCCGAATTCCGGCGCGACCACCGCCGAGTAGATGTCCGACGACGGGTGGATGGGCAGGTCGCCCGCTGTCCGCGTCCCGTTGTCTTCCACCATCCGCAGATCATAGACGCCGCGCGGGCTCGACCAGAAGAGCCAGTAGCGCACGGCCGGGGCCGTCGCGCCGCCCGACGGGGCCGCCGGCACGTTGAACGCCTCCGGCACGGCCACCATCGAGCCCTCGCCCACCACCGTGTCCACGGGCACAGTCATGTCCTGGCTCCACCCGATCACCTGGTGGCGCTCGACGCGACTGACGCCGTCGCTGTCGTTGTACTCCACCCGCAGGTACTGCCCGGTGGCCGCGGGGTCAATGGTGTAGATGCCGGCGTTGGGGTTGCTCGTGATGACCGCTGCGGGGTTGCCGCTGAACCACTCGGTGATCGTGGCGCTACTGGGGGCCACCGGGGGCCGCCCCACTTGGATGGAGGTCGTGTAGCACTTGTACATGTACGTCGGGCGCCCAAAGTGCGGCGCTTCGCTGGCCGGGTAGCTGCGCCGCCAGAAGATCATCAGCCGCCCGCCCGTGCTCGGGTCCCAGAAGGCCGAGGGCGAGTCATCGCCGGCGCCGTTGCGCGTCACGCGGTACACATACGGCGTGTAGGCCGCGTGGAGCACGACCTCCTCCAGCGCGGGATCGCTCCCACCCCCGCCTAGCGTATCGCTCGACCAGAAGACCGCGGTCCGATCCGTCGGCGCGTCCTCATTGAACAGCGGTGAGCTGAACTGCACCGTCCCCGCGGCCGGGTTGATGACCATCGTCAGCGGCCGCGGGCTGCCCGTCGGCGAGTTCGGGTCGCGCAGATACCACCCGGTGCCATGGGCAATGCGGCACCGCGCTGGCAGCTCGGACGCACCGACCGGGTAGAGCACCGGCGTTACTCTGTAGAGGCCCTGCGCGCGGTCGTAGGTGTTGTCCGTCGAGTCGTCCCACGCGACGTCGAAGCTCTGCACCTGCTGCGCCACCCCGTCACCGATCGTGTCGTGGTAGCCCAGCACCAGGCGGAAGGCCGGGCTGGGGTCGGCCGGCGACCCGACCGTGATGTTGCCCGGGACGAAGGCCCGGACCACCGGCATGTCCGACGCCGCGTTGCGCCCCACCATCCAGTCCAGGTGGCGACTGGCGAAGAGCTGGTGCATTCCGTCCGGCTCCAGTTCCTCATCGGTCATCCGCGGGAAGGGCAACTTTGAGTAGTTGTCATTCCGCCACGCATTGGCGCTGGCGGCGTTCGGCATCGTCGTCGCGTTGAACTTCGTCCAGCAGATGTCGGTCTGCCCCTCCTGGGTGACAAAGCCCGAGAAGAACAGATTGACCGTCGGCGGCCCGCCGTTGGGCGTGTGCAGGAACACGGACGTATCCCGTGTGTAGGTGAACGGGCTCGTGCCCGCCTTGCGGATGACTGCGGGCAGAGTGGCGAGGCTTGTCGTCGGCGCGTTGACCAGATCGCTGATCCCTGCGCCGCCCTGGTTCGTGACCGGCACATAGGTCTCGTTCGAACTTGCCGTGCCGTCGAAGTTCCAGCGGAACATCAACCGCTCCCGGCCCGGCGTGCCCTCGTGCCAGAACAGCCACGCCCCGCCGCTACCCCAGAACCCACGCATCCCCTGCTTGGGCTGCCCGGTGTCGTAGATGAACTTCTCGGCCGCGAGGTTCCAGTTCCAGGCCGCCGCTCCCAGCGGCCCGTTGTACCGCAGCGTGGACTCCATGCCGCCGGCGTTCGGCTGGCTGCGATGCCAGAAGGACCACTTGTTGCCGCTCAGGTCGTACATCGCCCAGGGCGAGCTGTTGGTGATGCGCCCCGCGGGGCTGTCGGGCTGGTTGGTCAGTGCCGCCGCGGGCGAAATGGCCCCGCTGCCCGCCGCCGGCCACACGTACTGCCGGTACAGCGGGTCGCTGGCGTCCGTGTACCCGGTCGTCGTCATGTAGATCAGGTTCAGCGGGCTGCGGCTGGTCGGCATGTCCGTCGGGTCAGCGCCCGCCGCCACCGCCCCCGCACTGTAGCCCGGCTGGCTCGAGTCCGCCGACACCCGGTTGCTAGACCAGATCACCTGCATGACGCCCGGGGTCGGGCTCGGCAGCACAATCGGGTCGTTGTCCGCCGAGTAGTAGTCGCTCTGCGGGATGCGAGTCTCCACGACGCGCATCTGCCCCTCGACCACGCCCACGAGCGGCTCGAGCGGCAGATCCACCGACGGGTTGTACTCGGTGGCGGCGGTGGTGGTCGCGACGTAGGCGCTGCCGTCCCAGTGATTGAAGTCCAGCGCGCCGTTGCCGTTCGTGTCCAGGTATTGCGGATGCCGCCCGGAGTACAGGCCGACCGGCTGGCCGAACGGAACGGGCTTGGCAATGGGGCGGCCGCTGTAGGTCCCGGCGGTGATGAGACCGGACGACAACGCGCGTACGCTGGTGCCGTTCGCCATCCACGTGTTCTCGCCGGCGAGGTCCTCGGGGCTCGGCGCCAGCACGTCCCACAGGGCCCGATTCAGCAGGTCACCAGTGCGGGTACCCGCTCCCGCCGGGTCATCCACGCGTGGCATGAGCGTGTCAAGGGTCAGCGGCCCGCTCTGGGC
>CAZZDO010000394.1:0-5101 GCA_964653205.1 uncultured Armatimonadia bacterium
GCAACCGGCCTCCTGCTGGGATTCACCTTTGTCAGTGGGGCGGGCGGAGCCTGGACGGATCGGAGCAGTTCGCCGCGCGGCGGCCGGGCTGGGACCTGCCCATCCACCCCCTGCTGGTCAGGCACGGGGTCAGGGCCGTCTTCCACGGGCACGACCACTTCTACGCCCGGCAGGAGCTGGACGGGATCGTCTACCAGGAAGTGCCGCAGCCGGGGTGGGTCGGCGGGGAGCAGGCGAACCAGGCGGCGGAATATGGCTACCAGAGCGGCAAGATCCTCGCCAGTTCCGGCCACCTGCGGGTGCGCGTGACGCCGACGGGGGCCACGGTCGAGTATGTCCGGTCGCGGCTGCCGGCGCAGGAGGCGGAGGGGCGGCGCAACGGCGCGGTGGGGGACAGCTATTCGCTGGGGCCTGGACGGGGGACGGCCGGCCCGGCAGGCGGCTAAGCGGAGGGGCCGGATATCATCCGGCCCGCCGTGCGGTTCTCACGTTGCCCTGGGGGCATTCGTTGCCAACGTCGGGCCGGCTAATAGCCGGCCCCTCCAACGGCCCCCTCACTTTGCGTAGAACTCCGCCACCTTCCGTATCCCCTTCGCCGTCTCCCGCACGTCCTTGTCCGTCCACCACTCGTTCAGTTGCATCCGCAGTTGCGACGTGATCGCCTGTTGGACGCCGGGGTAGCTCTCCAGGCGGTAGTCCACCTTGCCTTTGTACAACGGGCAGGAGAAGGAGCAGGCCCACGGGTTCGTCTTCATCTCGGCGAACAGCGGCCAGTGCAGGACCGTGCGGTTGTCGGGGTAGGCGCCGACGCCCTCGGCGTGGAGGGCCTGGGCGAACGTCGGCAGATCGCACTTGATGACCTGCGGGTCCAGGCCGAAGAGGTAGTACCAGTAGGTGCAGTGCGCCTGGGGCAGGACCTTGTGGGGGATGATGCCCGGCACGGCCGACAAGAGCTCCGTCAGCTTCGTGCCGCGCTTGTTGCGCGTGTCCGTGAGCTTCTTGATGCCCTTCGCCTGCTGGACGGCGACCGCGGCGGCCATGATGTTGAGGCGGTAGTTGTAGCCGACCAGGAACGGGTCGCGGCCCTGGCCGGTGCGGTCGTAGCACTTGTCCGCGAACAGCTCGGCCAGGTCGCCCAGCCTGTCGTTGTTGGTGATGACCATACCGCCATCGCCGGCGGCCATGTGCTTGCTGTCGTTGAGCGAGAAGCAGCCGAAGTCGCCGTAGGTGCCGCAGAGGCGGTCGCCGAGGCGGCACAGGTAGCTCTGGGCGAGGTCCTCGACGACCGCGAGCTTGTGCCTGCGGGCGAGCTTCATCACCCCGGGCATGTCCACCGGGTTGCCGCCGAGGTGGACCACCAGGATACACTTGGTGCGCGGGGTGATCATCTGCTCAATGCTCGCCGGGGTCATGTTGCGCGACCACGGGTCCACGTCGGCGAAGACCGGGACGGCGTTCTGGGCCATGATGGCGATGAGGGTGCCCATGTCGGTGATGGGACTGGTGATGACTTCATCGCCCCGGCCGACGCCGAGCGCGCCGACGGCGGTGTGGATGGCCGCGGTGCCGCTGGAGGTCGTGACGCAGTGCTTCGCGCCGTACATCGCGGCCCACTGCTCGCGCAGGGCCATGACTTCGGGGCCGCGGGAGAAGGTGAGCGCGCCGCGGTCGAGGACGGCGCAGACGGCGGCCTTCTCTTCAGGCATGTGCTTGGGACCGGCGCCGTAGGGCGTGGTCTTGGCGGGCTGGCCGCCGTGGATCGCGAGTGGGGTGGGCATGGGGGTCTCCTTCAGCGCAGAGGTCGCGGTCTGGTGACCGCTCCTACACACAGCCACCAAGGCTTCGGCGCGGCGGGGGGAACACCTGCAAGCGCCGGGAACCCGTAGCGAGTTCGGAACGGTCGTGCTATACTGGAGCAGCTATGGCTTGCCACGGTGCAACTGATGGCGCTCTGCCTCCCGCCCCCGTGGGTGAGGAGGAGCGGGGCACATGAACCCGACCCGCCGGGCCCTGGTCGGCCCGATCACCTTCGTGTTCGCCATCATCGCCGCCGTCGGCATGTTCTTCATCGCCGTGACCCAGGGGTTGGCGCTGGCGCTGGCCTTCGCGGTCATGGTCGCGACGCTCTACACGGCCTTCAACAGCGATGATGGCGGCGTCTACTGCCTGATCGTGGCGGCGCTGCTGGAAGGCCTCTACAAGAGCCTGTCGCCCAACATGGTCACGATGCTGGTCAAGGACATCTTCCTGACCATTCTGCTCCTGCGCCTGTTCTGGGTCAGCCAGCGGCAACGTGACTTCTCCTGGCTCCACCAGCCCTTCACGTCGGCGGCCGTGTGCTTCACGGCGTACTGCATCGCGCTGATGTTCGCGCCGACGACGCGGAGCCTGCTGCTGGCGCTGGCCGGGCTGCGCGCCTGGGTGCTGTGGATGCCCGCCTACTTCCCCTTCTACGCGTACTTCTCGGACCTGAACCGCGTCACGCGCTTTTTGAGGGTCCTGATCTACCTGATGTTGCCCGTGTCCCTCTACGGCATTCTGCAGGGGAACATCGGCTACGCGCATACCGCTGTTCTGCCCAACTTCCACAAGCTGTCGCAGTTCTACCAGAGCGACTACAACCCGAACGCCGAGCAGAACGCAGGGGAGGGTAGCGCGCAGTTTGAGTCCAGTTTCAACCCCATCATGAACGTGCGGGCCTGCGCGATCCACATCTCGCCCGGGGCGTTCGGGGCCATGTGCGCGGTCATGGTCCTGATGTCGGTGGGTTATGCCGGGTACACGCCGTCGGGCGCGATGCGGGTGTGGGCGATCGTCAGCGGGCTGGCCGCGGCGGGCGGGCTGCTGGCCAGCGGCTCACGCGCGCCGATGTTGGGGCTGGTCGCCGGGATGATTGCCATGACGGTAGTCGCGCGCCGCCGCGGGGCGTTGATCGCCGGGCTGGGGTTGATCGCGCTGGTGTCCGTCCTGTTCTTGCGCGATGTCACGGGGGGCGGCGCGCTGCGGTTTGAGAAGCGCCTGTCCACGGAGATCGTTTTCGAGCGCGCCATGTACCCGCTGCAGGTCGGCATCAAGCAGGGACTGGAGCACCCCTTCGGCAACGGCATCGCCACGGGCATCGGCATGGGGCGCGTGTTCTATGGGGCCGGGCTGGAGACCGCCGAGGGCGTGCGGTGGGTGGAGAATGAATTCGGACGGGCGCTGGGGGAACTCGGCTTCTTCGGGTGCGCGCTGTGGCTCTTCATGATCTGCAGCATCCTGTGGCACTGCGCCCGGAGCATCCGGAACGTGGGCGACGCGTCCGAGGGCTTCCTGATGGCCGGGATGTTCGGCGGGATGGTCAGCGTCTTCGTCCAACTCAGCGTCGGCTCGGCGCTCTATGGGGCCCATGGCGGCATGTACTACTGGATCTTTGCCGCGGCGATCATGAAGACCGCCGACCATGTACTTGCGGCGCGGCGCCAGGCGGCCGCCGCGCCGGAGGGAGCGTCCGCGGAGCAGGAGGCGGCGCTGCCGCCCACCGGGACGCTGGGGCCCGAGCCGGGGCCGCCTTCGTGGCGACAGCCGGGGCGGTGGCGGGGCCACCGGCCGCCGGGGCCTTCGCGATTGGTGCTCAAGCCGCCACAACCCGGTCAATACCGTCGCGCCCCGGGCGCCCCGCCGGGGCCGCGCCCGGGTGCGCCGAAAAGTGAGCCGCCCGACGGCTCGTAGCCCCGACAACCCCCGGAGGGCATCCCGTTTTCATGCGCAAGCTCGTGGACGCGTACAGGTCGTGGCGCTATGGCGTGCAGCACTCCAAAGGCTTCCGGCGCAAGGCGCGCGCCACGCTTTACTGGGCGGCCGAGAAGAGCCTGCGGTATCTCCCGCCACGCACCTACTGGGACCTCCTGGCGCGCATTGACCCCTACCAGACGGTCGGACTGACCAGCGACCCGGCGGAATTGTACCAGCCGGACAACGAGATCCTGCAGGCACTGCGCCAGCGGGGGTTGCTCGGGCCCGAGGTCGTGACGCTGCACATCGGGGCGGGGGTCGGGCGGATCGAGTTCGCCATCGCCCCTCATGTGGGCAAGTGCTACGGGATTGATGTGTCCAGCGTGCTGCCGAAGGTCGCGCAGCGCAACCTGTCAGCCCGGTATGACAATGTCGAGTTCCGCACCGGTGACGGGCGCTCCCTGAGCATCTTCCCTGACGCCACCTTCGATGTGATCTACTCCACCATCGCCTTTCAGCACATGCCCAAGGATGTGTTCCGCTCCTATCTGGCCGACACGCACCGGGCGCTGAAGCCCGGCGGGACGCTGTTCTTCATGATCCCGGCGGCCCCACAGACGGAGCATGTCGTCGCCGATGATCGCGATGCCCACACCATGCGGCGCTACACGCTGGCGGAACTGCGCGAACTGGTGCATGACGTGGCGCGGCTGCAACTCATCGAGATCCTGAACGAGGCACACGTCGGGGAGGCGCCCGAGATTGACGTGTGGGTGCTGGCCCGGAAGGAAGCAGGATGAAGCCGGGCCGGCAGGTCCGGCTGTTCCGGGAGGGGCGGCGTTGCGACCGGAGGCGGCCCGATGAGTGAGACGCAGCCCACCGTGGCCGTCATCGTCACGAACTGGGACGGGCTGGACGACACGCGCGAGTGCCTGGAGTCGCTGCGGCAGAGCAGCTATGCCCGGCAGCGGATCATCGTCTGGGACAACGGCTCGCGGGAGGACCCAACGGCGGCGCTGGCGGCCTTCCCGGAAGTCACGGTGCTGCGGTCGGAAGAGAACGTGGGCTTCGCGGCAGGGTCCAACGCCGCGGCCCAGCGGGCGCTGGCCGACGGGGCCGAGGCGCTGCTGTTCCTGGACAATGACACGGTGGCGCCGCCGCGGATGATCGAGCGGATGGTCGCGGCCCTGCAGGAAGTCCCGGGGGTGGGGCTGGTCACCGCGCCCGAGATGCCGTACGACAACCCCGGAGGCCCGTGGCGGCTGGGCGCGAAATGGCTGCCGCTGTCCTGCCGCGTCCAGTGGGTCTACAGCCGCGTGGGAGAGACGCTGCCGGAGTACCTGTCGTTCGACGTCGTGTCGGGTTGCGCGATGCTCATGTCCCGGGC
>CAZZDO010000395.1:0-5086 GCA_964653205.1 uncultured Armatimonadia bacterium
GACAACATCCACCGCTGGCAGGGCTGGTTCGAGCAGATGGAGCAGCAAGTGGCCGGGACGCCGGAGCAGTTGCTCAACGTGCGGCTGCTGCGGCGGGAACTTGACTTCGCCACGCTCTGGAAGTGGTTCGAGTTGCAGCAGGCGCACCCGGACGCATACCGGGACGCGGCGGTGGTCGCGGACCGCATTACCGCCGTCAACAACGCCACGGCCCCGGCCGGCATGAAGCACCGGGCGCTAGGTGCCGAGACGCTGCAGGACCTGCTGGCCGTGATCGCGGGTGGGGGACAGGCCAAGCCGTTGCCGGAGCAGCTCGCGGGCCTGCCCGCGGACCGTGTGCGGCAGTACCTGCCCAGGAACTACCAGTACCGCGCGGGACGCAAGACCGTGCCCGATCCCGAGGCGGCGTTCGGATATGCCGTCACGGTTGATCTGCCCGACCTGCCCTTCGAGATGGGCTTCTACCAGTGGACCGACCGCAACCCACCGCCCGGCAAGCCGTCGGGGATCCATGGCGTGCGGGCCAGCATCCCGAAGGAACAGATCACGCCCGGCGCCTACCGGCTCTACAAGCTCGGCGAGATCACTGTGACGGAGGATTCCTGGATCTGGTTCTCAGCGCGAAGCTGGGTGACGCACCTGGAGGTGGGGACGCGGGTGTACGAGCCCGGCGCGGCGAACCGCTGGCACGCCTGGGTGTCGCTGAAGTTTGACGGCCCGACTTACGGCGGCGCAGCCAAGGACGACTTGGTGCTGGTGGACCGGATCATCCTGGTCCAGCAGGCCGGCCAGTAGCGCGGCGGGGCGGCGGTGCTCCCAGCTCGCCGCCGGCCCGCAGGCTTCCCCGGCGCTCCCGTCGAATAGTCCGATGGCTCCCAGTTCGCCGCAAGACCTCCAAAGGCCCCCGGGTGACATTTCATGCTCGTTCCGCCCCGCCCGCGCGTCCAGATCGAGGACAAGGGCTACGAACTGCGCCTGGAAATCCCGCCGCGCCGCGATGCCGCCACCATCGGGCAGTGGGCCTTCCTGACCTTCTGGCTCGGCGGCTGGACGGTGGGGGAGTTACTTGTCGGCAGCATGGTTGTCCGCTTCCTGCTGTCGCTCCTGGCCGGCCCCGCGCAAGTCATCGGCGAGCAGGCGGCACCTTCCCACGGCCCCGATGGACCCGCCCTGGCCTTCATGGTCTTCTGGCTGTGCGGGTGGACGGTCGGCGGCGTGCTGGCCATCCACCACTGGCTGCACCTGATGTGGGGCCGCGAGTTGATCGTCGTGGACAGCAACAAGCTGGTGATCCTGTCCCTGCCCCTGGCGCGCCGCCGGGAGTACCTCGCCCCCGAGGTGTCCGACATGCGCGTCAGTACGCACTCCCTACAGCAGACGCGTCAGTGGCGCTCTGCTCAGCGCCACGTAGGCGGGGGCATCAGTTTCACCTACGGCGACCAGGAGCACAGCTTCGGCGCCACGCTCGACCCGTCCGAGGCTGATACGGTCATCAGCGCGATCGGGCGGCGGCATAAGTGGATGGTGGAACGGAACACCCAGGAGGACTGATCATGACTGATCCCATCCCCGCCCTCATGGCACAGCTCGACGTCAACCTCATCCGCGAGCGGCTCTTCTACCTCGCGCAGGACCCGCTGCCGTACCGCAAGCTCAACTACACCCTCCCCGGCCACGACAAGTCCACCCTCGACGAGGCCGACGACTACCTCCAGGCACAACTGGAGTCCTTCGGCTACACCGTCGCGAAGGAGCCGGTGCCGGTGCAGGCGTACCGGTGCGACACCACCAAGCCCAAGAGCCACCAGTACTCGCCCCCCGCGCCCGACGACCCCTGGTACACCGCCCACAACCTCTACGCCAAGAAGGTGGGCGCCGAGAAGCCGGACGAGATCATCGTCGTGATCTCCCACAAGGACTCGCAGAGCTGGGTGGACTCGCCCGGCGCGAATGACAACGCCGTCGGCACGGTCGCCAACTGGGAGATCGCGCGGGTGCTGGCGAGCTATGAGAGCAAGCGCTCGATCTGGTTCATCGGCTGCAATGAGGAGCATTCGCCGTGGACCAGCGTCACCGCCGCCAACGGCGCGCGCGACCGCGGCGAGAACGTCATCGCCGTCTTCAATCTGGATGGCCTCGGGCGCAAGTCCGACGCGGACCACGCCGCGCGCCTCATGACCCACGTGGCCCTGTTCACCGTGCCCGAGGGCGAGCGGCTGGCCGACCTCGTCGGGGCGGTCATCGCGGAGTACGGGATCGGGCTGCAGTTCTCCAAGGTCCAGCGCCAGTCGCCCGGCGATGACGACGGCTCGTACGTGAAGGCCGGCTTCGGCGCGGCCATCGCCAACATCGGGTCATACCCGTACGCCGACTCCGAGTACCACAAGGAGGGTGACACGCCCGACCGCGTGGACTTGCCCAACGTCCTGCTCAGCGCCCAGGCGGTGCTGGCGGCGATCGTGAAGGTGGACCAGAAGGGCATGCCGCCGGACTGAAGCGCGGCAGCAAAGAGGTGCCGGCCCCGGCGCGGCGAATAGGCCGTGTCGGCAGCACTCATTGATTCGAGGTACTCATCTTCCATGGGTTCACGTGAAGAAGTCATTCGCTTGGCATGGACACTCGTCGGCGCCATCCTCGGCGCCGCGATTGGCTTTGGGCTGATGGCCCTGGCCATCAACATGCTGCGGCCGTCTCCGATGCTGACGACGCTCATCGTCATCGGGCTCTGCGGCGGCGGGCTCGCCGGCGGGGGCTACGTGGCGCTCGCGCTCATCAGCCGGCGCCAGCGCGCCGTCCGCAAGAAGTACTTCGACGAGAAGAAGAAGCAGAAGAAGCGGAGGAAGAAGTAGCGCCGGGCCCTACGCCACCCACTCCGCCAACTGCCCGAACACGAACAGGTTGACATCCACGATCCGCGCGTGATCCCACCGCGGCCCGGCGTCCAGCACCCCCTGCGGGCTCTCGAAGAGCATCGGCACCGCCCCGGCGACCTCGTGGTACAGCGCCGTGGACAGCCCCGGCACTTCCCCCGTCTTGGGGGCGAACTCATAGCCCGCCGCGTTCCCGGCCGCGACGATCCCGTCCACGATCTCGATCTGCCGGTCCACGACCTCCGGCGGCGCGGGTGTCAGCGGGCAATAGAACTGCGGCGGGGCGCAGTGGGCGTGCAACTCCAGGCACACTGTCGGCCGCGCCAGCTCGATGAACCCCAGCACCGCCTCCCGCTCCGGCGAGATCGTGTCCGCCCGCTCCCCGTGGCGGAGGATGTCCACCCCGGCGTCGTTGAACAGTCCGCCGAGAATCAGCATCTCCTCCGGGTTCACGTCCCCGCTCCCGCTGCGCCGCTCCCCATCGAGCAGCAAGCCCGAGTCGTAGTTCGTCACATCCTTGACCGACAGCCCCACGAACGAGTTGGGCATGCGCGCGCGGGCGTCGGGGTTCAGGCAGAACACGATGGCCCAGTTCACCCGGTCAAAGCCCGGCCATTCGTGCCCCTTCAGGTCCCGCCCGGTCTTGATGATGCTCAGCAGGTTGAAGCAACTCGCCGGCCCCTGCGCTTCGTGGCCGTGCATGCCGCCGACGACACCGACGGTCGGCGCGCCGGGGCGCAACTCGAAGCGCGCGGCCCAGATCTCCCGCCCGCCGGCGGACCGGCCGATGGTCTCGACCTCCTCGGGGCAGAGCTGCTGCAGCAGTTCGCAGTAGCGCTCCTGGGTGGCGGGCCAGAAGTCCGGGGTGACAATCGGCGGCGGGCAATGGCCGCCCATGTTCAGCGGGGGCATGGCGGGGCCTCCTCGGCGCCTGTGCGCCGTCAGCGCAAGCTGCCGCGCAGGTTCGGCGACAGCACCCCCCGGTCCTGCCAGACAGGTGCGATGCTCCCCGTCAGCGAAATCATCCGCCGATGACACGGCACTCATGGGCATACATGGCCATGCTGGCGCTACTCCCGGCATTCGCAGTGGCGCAGGACACCCCGGAGCAACTCGGCACGCGCCTGCGCGCGGCGGTGGCGGGCTACCAGCACCTCGTCGAGGGGCTGGACTTGAGCCGCGTGCCCACGGACGCGCCCGACTACCGCCTCGTGGCCGACAACCTGCACGACCTCGGCGAGCGTCTCGAGGCCCTCAGCCGTCTCGCCCTGCAGACTGAGGCCGCGGCCCAGCCCGACTGGCCGCGCCTGGCCACGGCCGTGCAGCTCTTCGAGAACGACCTGCAGCAGCTTCGCCGCCAGTCGCTGCCGCTGCGCGTGTGGGCGTTCCAGAGACGCTCGGGGCAGAAGAAGCCGGCGTGGGGGCTGGTCGTCAGCCGGTCGGCCGACCCGCTGCCGCAGGCCCAGGGCGCGTTCGACGGCGACGCGGAGAAAGAACTGGAGCTGTCGCTGCAGCCCGGCGCCGAGCAGATGGTGCAGGTGATCGTGGCGCCGCTGACAGGCGAGTTGCGGCGCGTGCGAGGTGATGTCGGCGATCTCAAGGGCCCGGCGGGGAAGCTGCCGGCCGACGGCGTCAGCCTGCTGCCGGTGGACTACGCCCGGCTCGACCACCTGCCGGGCGCGGACCCGTGGTGGCGGCAGGCGGTCTCCGAGGGCGCGCCGGACATCGCGGCCGGCTCTTCGCAGGCCTTCATCTTCGTCGTGACGATCCCCGCCGACACCAAGCCCGGCGCATACCGCGGCCGCCTGCGCTTCAACCCCGACGGCGCCAAAGCGCAGGAACTGGACCTCATCGTGACAGTGCCGTAGGAGCGCCGGCTTCCAGCCGGCACGGTCGTTGACGTCCCACGGCTGCCGGCTGGAAGCCGGCGCTCCTACGGCGTCTCCTACGGCGCCCTACCTCGCCAGCGTCAACATCCCGTAGATGGCCACCTCCGGCACGCGATAGGCCGCCAGGCCGCCCTCCATCTGCGGCGTGATCTTCTGGCTCACACCCTCCGGCGTCTCCCAGATCGCTACGGGCGGCTTCGCCCCGGCCTGCAGCAGCACGACGACATCCCGCGCCGGGTGGACGTGCAGCTTCCCCATGAAGTCCTCGGGCTTAGCCACCTTGTCGGGGTCCTCAGGCGGCCCGATCCGTACGAGCACCTCCCCGCG
>CAZZDO010000396.1:0-5085 GCA_964653205.1 uncultured Armatimonadia bacterium
ACCGTGCGCAGGTCCCGCAGTCCCTTCACCTCGCCCGTCAGCTTCAGTTCCTGCGCGTTGTCCGTGTCGTCGTTGACGACCACCAGCAGTTGCGTCTTGTCCGGGGTCTGCAGCAGCCCGATCCACCCCGGCGCGCTGACCTGCACCGGCCACATGTCCACCGGCTTGGCCCCCCCCAACACCGGCAACAGCTTGCGCACTTCCGCGAAGGTCTGTCCCATCGCATCGTACTGCGCCGTCGCCGAGCCATCGGGGTGGATCAGCCCCCCGCCCATGTGCAGCGCCTTCTCTTCCGTGGCCTTCATGCTCTCGGGGAAGGTCGTGCCCTCGTACGGCTTCGCGTCGGCGTTGTCCTTGACGGGCGGCTCATGGACGTAGAAGATCACGGCCTGCGCGCCGAGGCCCAGGGCGCTCCAAGTCTGCCAGCGCGTCTCGCCCACCGTCGGCGCGCGCCAGTGCAACACCCCGCCCGGCAGGATCGTCATGTCGCCTTTGACGTCATACTTCCACGGCCCCCAGATGTCGGCGAACATCTGCGGCATGACCCACGGCGTCTTGCCGTGCTCGCGGGCGGACGTGACCGTCATCTCCACCTGCCGCCGGTACCACCCCCGCGAGACGTGCGCCGGGTTCGGCCCGTTGGGGTTCTTGTCCGAAAAGAACGGGTAGATGTCCGTACACACGAAGGGGAAGCCCGTGTCGCGGGCGTAGGTCGGCGTGTCGGGCCACATGGTCACGACAATGCCGGGCTGCTTGGCGCCCCACTCGCCGAACTTCACGCGGAACTGCTCCATCTCCGCGACGATGGGCTTGCGCGGCTCGTCGCACAACGCCCAGGCGATGACCGCCGGGCTGTCACCGGCCGCGGCGAGGGCCGCCTTCGATTGCTTCTCCAGGTACTCCCAGTTGTTCCGCCGCCACTCGATGTTGTAGTGCAGTTCGCCCAGCGCCGGGATCAAGTTGATCTGGCGCGCCGCGCACTGTTCGGCCAGCTTCCCCAGGTCGGGGATGCCGAGGTTCACGACCCACACCGTGTCCACGTGGTGGGCCCTCATGTCATCGAGGCGCTGGGCGACCAGTTCCCACTTGTCCACCCCAAGGCGCCGGGCATGGCCACACAGCCGCTCCCACGGCCAGTACACGCCGAGGGGGAAGGGGTTGGCAACCGGGGCGTCGGCCGCGAAAACGGTGGTCACGACGAGCGGCAGCAGCAGGATGAGACGCCACATGGCAAGCTCCCGGGTAGGGGCGCACTCGCGGCGCGCCCACGTGTGTGTATTCGCGATCAGCGGGCGCACCGCGGGTGCGCCCCTACGCTAGCGCGGGTGCAGCGGCCAGAACACTACGAACAGGTCCATCGCCGTCGCCGCCAGCCAGTGCAGGAGCCACGGCCCGACGAACGACCGGCCGCGCCACGCCATCAGCCCCAGCGCAATCCCGGCGATGATCGCAGCCCACGACTCCAGCTCCGGCTTGGGGAAATGCGCCATCACGAAGGGCGCCATCTGCACGAAGATGGCCACGGCCCCGATGCGCTTGCCCAGCCCGAACAGCATGAACCCCCGGAAGAAGAACTCCCAGGCGCAGAAGTACACCAGCCACCCGCCCAGCGAGGCGAAGATCAGCCAGTGGTTGGTGAGCATCGGCCGATAGCGCGGGTAGTAGCGGGCGAACTCGGGCAGGCGCGACGCGATGATCGCGCAGGGGATGAACACCGCCAGGAACAGCAGCAGCCACTTCCCCCACACCCGCCACTCGCCCATCTGCAGGCCATAGTCGGCCAGCGACTCGCGGAAGACGAACTTGATCACGACGACGGGCACAAGGAACAGCAACAGGAAGTTGAGCCCCTGCCACGAGAACAGGCGGAACTGCATGCCCAGCCGCAGCGGGTCGGGGTGGTAGTGAACGACCGTCAACACCACGATGCCGAGGGTGAGGATGACTGCGGCCTTCCAGTCAAAGGCGGGGAGCCAGGAGGGCGTTGGGGCTTCGGGTTCCGGTTGCTCAGTGAGGGGCTCTTCAGTCATCGGTAATCCTGGGCAGTCGTCGCGGTCGGTGATCGCTCGCACAGCGGGACACGGAGGGGCATTCAAGAGTCGGTGTACGAGCGGTCACCGACCGCGACGGCCGTCACCCGACCTCCCACACCACCAACCCGCGGAAGTCGAAGCTGAAGTCAATCACCTGTCCGCCCGCCTCCTGCAGCGCCTTGCGCACGGCCCCCTCGCGGTCCGGCCGCGACAGGAACAACACACATCCCCCGCCGCCGGCCCCGCAGACCTTGCCCGCCCGCGCCCCGCCCGCCAGCGCCACCTCGCGCAGCTCCTGCAGCTTGTCGGTCACGACCCCTTCGGCCAGTTGGCACCGGGCGTGCCACTCCTCGTCCATCAGTTCGCCGAACCACTCCAGGTCGGCGGCCAGCAGCGCCCGCTGCATGTCCCCCGCCACGCGCTTGACCGTCCGCAGCGCCCCGCACACCACCGGGTCGCCGTCCTCATAGGCCCCGATCATCTTCTGGTTAGTGCTGCCCGACAGACGTGACTGCCCCGAATAGCACAGCACCAGGTGCTTCTCCAGGTCGCACACGACGGCCGGGGAGAGGTCCAGCGGCTCGATGGCCACATGATTCTCGCCGGTGAACTCCATGTAGTTGAAGCCCCCGACCGCGGCCGCGTACTGGTCCTGCTTGCCCCCGACGATGCCGAGGTCCTGCTCCAGGCGGCACGCCAGTTCGGCCAGCTCAAAGCGGCTGAGGATCGAGCGCCGCCGCGCCGGGTCGCTGGCCCGCAGGTGATCGAGCAGCCCCAGCAGCGCCACGCCGATCGAGGCCGACGACCCCGTCCCCGACCCCGGCGGCGCATCCGACCGCACGCTGATGTCCAGGCCCGAAGGCAGCTCCAGCGCCCGCACGGCCGCCTTGAGCAAGTCCAGGTTGCCGTCGAACTCCAGTTCCCTGATGGTCGCGGCCGCGACAAACTGCTCGAGGTCCTGCGAATGGATCTTCACGCCGTTGACGCCGCTGCGGTGCAGGGTACAATAGGCGTGGCGATCAATGGCGGCACTGAGCACCGCGCCGCCCTCGCGGCTGCTGAAGGCGTGCAGGTCGGTGGTCCCGCCGGCGAAGTCCACGCGGGTCGGAGTGCGACTGCGAATCGGCATGGCCAGCCCTCGTTTCTGTCCGGCCTGTTCCCCGGCACAGAGGCTGTGACCTGCCGGCGGAGAAGGGTTCCCATCCGGAGCACGCGTACGGAAAGCCTTGGCCCTCATGCCCACCATCCACGTCCTCCCTGAAAACCTGGCCAACCGCATCGCCGCCGGCGAGGTGGTCGAACGCCCCGCCAGCGTCGTCAAGGAACTCGTCGAGAACGCCATTGACGCCGGGGCCAGCCGCGTCGAGATCGAGCTGCGCGAGGGCGGGCGCAAGCTCATCAAGGTCGCCGATGACGGTTGCGGCATGACCGCCGAAGACCTGCTCATGGCTGTCCAGCGCTTCGCCACCAGCAAAATCGCGGAGGCCGATGACCTCGACCGCATCTTGACGATGGGCTTTCGCGGCGAGGCCCTCCCCAGCATCGGCGCCGTCGCGCAACTGCGGCTCACCAGCCGCCCCCACGACGCCGCCGAGGGCGCGACGCTGACCGTCGCGGGCGGCAGTGTGGACGGTCCCCACCCGGCCGGCTGTCCGCCCGGCACGACCATCGAGGTCAGCAATCTCTTCTTCAATACCCCCGCGCGGCTGAAGTTCCTCGCCACCACCGCCACCGAACGCGGCCACTGCCTCGACTGGGTGCAGCACCTCGCCCTGTCCCGCCCGGACATCGCCTTCAAGGTCGTCCATGACGGCCAGACAGTCTTCACCAGCGCCGGCCAGGGCGACTTGCGCTCGGTCCTCGCGGCCATCTACGGCAGCGGCGCGGCCCGGGAGTTCCTGCCCGTCGAGGTGAAGACCGACGAGTTGCGCATTCGTGGCTACATCTCCGGGCCGAAGCTCACCCGCGCCACCCGCACCCACCAGTTCTTCTTCGTCAACCACCGCTTCGTGCGCAGCCGCCAGCTCAGCCACGCCCTCGGTGAGGCCTACGGGTTGTTGCTGCCCTCGGGCAAGAGCCCGCTGTGCGCCGTGCACTTCCAGCTCCCGCCCGAGGAAGTGGACCCCAACGTCCACCCCACGAAGATCGAGATTCGTTTCCGCCACCAGGCGCGTGTCCACCAGCTCTTCGGCCAGGCCTGCGCCGAGGCACTGGCGGCGGCGGGCTTCCGGTCCCTCACGCATGGGGCGGACGCCGTTCCCCCCCTCTCCCGGCGACCGGAGGTCGCATGGGAGAGGGGGCCGGGGGGTGAGGGCGACCAGCGCCTCCGCGCCCAGCGCCTGCGCGTCAACCCCTTCGCCGACGCGGTGGATCAGCGCGACGATGGCCTCGAGGTCTTCACGCCGCCAGCCGACGACTCGGGCGGGCGGGACGCCCGCTCTACCCCTCAACAGGGCACGCAGCAGCGCCTCATGGACGAGCCGCCGCCGGTCCTGCACGCCGACGTGCTCGGCCAGATGGACAACAAGTACCTCATCGCGCGGCTCGGGCGGGACTTGCTGCTCGTGGATCAGCACCGCGCCGCCGAGCGCGTCCTCCTGCACGCGCTGGAGCAGACCGACGGGCCCGTGGCGCGGCAACTGCTCGCCGTGCCGCTCACGCTGGAGCTATCCGCCCAGGAAGCGGCGGCGGTGGAGACTTACGCGGAGGAACTGCTGGGGCTGGGGTTCGAGTTGGAGCCGTTCGGCCCGAGCGCGGCGCTGCTGCGGTCGGTCCCGGCGGCGCTGGCGGGCAAGCCCTACGAGGTGGCGGTGCGCGAGCTGATCGAGGACCTCGCCAACTGGCAGACGCCGGCCTCGGTCGAGAAGCGCCGGCAGCAGTTGCTGGCGATGGTGGCCTGCCACACGGCGATCAAGAAGGGCACGAGCCTGTCCCCCGATGAGATGAAGGGCCTCGTGCGTGACCTCCTCCAGACCGATGCCCCGGCCGTCTGCCCCCACGGCGACCCGATCATCATCTCGATGACCGGCGAGCAGCTCGACCGACGCTTCCG
>CAZZDO010000397.1:0-5078 GCA_964653205.1 uncultured Armatimonadia bacterium
GGTCGGCCCGGGGGACTCGTAGGAGCGGCTTCCAGCCGCGACCGGTCGCGGCTGGGAAGCCGCTCCTACGGGCTTGTCATCTAGCGCCAGCGCGACCAGCAGCGCCGCCTTCTGGTGCATCCCCCAGTTGCCCTGGATGATATGCGAGCCGCTGATGATGTCATCGGCCATCGTCCGCAGCATCCGGTCCTCGATGTGCTTCTGCAGCGCGGGGAGGGGCCGCGCTTCAGCCGGCCCATCGTCCAGCCCCGCCAGCTTCTGCAGCGCCGCGTCGCCGGCCAGCGCGGGGAAGACGGCGTCATAGGCCAGCGCGGCGGTCTCGACCGTCCACGTCTCCCACGTGTGGTACAGCAGCCGCCCCTTGTAGCTCGGGTCCACTTCCTTGCCGTAGCTGGACTGCTTCTCGTACTGGTAGTCGGGGTAGTACGTGGCCAACTGCCACAGGAGCAGCGCGCACTTGTGGGCGTACTTCGCGTCGCCGGTGATGAGATACGCCTGCGACAAGTTCGCCAGGGCCGGGTGCAGGGTGTTGCGCACCATCCAGTGCGCGTAGTAGGCCACAAACCAGTGCGCGAACTTGTCGTCGGGGTTCTTCTTGTAGCCCCAGCCGTCGTCCACGTAGTCGCCGGTCAGCAGCGACTTGTCCTTCATGCCGCCCTTGAGGTACGCGTAGAAGTCGTTGCTGGGATAGCTCTCGCCGCCGACAGGGCAGATGACCTTGTACGGGTGGTCAAAGTCCATCTTCCAGCCGTACATGCTGGCGACCTTGAGGACTTCCTGGCCGTGGACGGGGCACTCGTGGATGCACACGCGGCCGGAGCGGGGGACCTGCGGCGGGGGCACGAGGTCGCGCAGACGCTCGTCGTCAACGGCGGCCCAGCGGTCGGCCTCCTTGATGATCCGGTCGCGCTCCTTCTGCGCCCAGTCGTACTGCGCGAGGTTCTGCTGCATGACGGCGAGGCGGTCGGCGGTGTAGAAGTTCCGCACGGTCTTGCTCCAGGCGGGGAGGGTGAGGAGCGCACAGGCGAGGGGAAGCAGAAGATGGCGCATGTTGATCTCCAGGGATGAGCTCGGGACCAAGCGGGCAGACGAAAGAAAAGCGGCACGCGACTGCCGCCGCGTGCCGTTAGATTGTCCGTGCTGTGTGGCAAGTCCTACATGGCGCCGTCGAGCACTTCCCGCGGTGGGTGGACGCCATAGGCGTCACTATTCCGCGCGGGCCAGGGCGCGCCCATGTCGCTGACGCTCGCCTTGAGCCACTTCACGTGCCCGTCGAAGTAGCCGAGGTTGATCCCCTCATTGTGATCGGCACGACAGGCGTAGTACTGCCCGTTCATGATGTACTGGTAGCCGCCGCCGCCACCCTTTTCCGAGATCATCATCGTCTGCGCCGGAGCGAGCATCTGGCCGAGTCGCGGGCCGGTGGTGTTGTTGACGAACAACCCGACCAGTGTCCCGGCGGAGTTTACGCAGTTGTAGGGCAGGCCGTACGCCACGCCGTAGTTGTTATAGCTGCTGCTCGGGCAGCGGTAGATCTGCGTGTTCTTGATGTACGGATAGATCAGCGAGGCCCAGCTATGGTAGTACGTCCCGGCGTTGTTGTTGAAGATGGTATCTCCGGGGATGACAGGCGTGGTCTGGCTGCCGTTCCCCGACGGCGGGAACGTCTCGTCGTAGTCCTGGGCATACTGGAGCATCCCGAGAGCCATCTGCTTGACGTTGCTCGAACAACTCGACTGCCGGGCCTTCTCCCGCGCCTTGGCGAACACGGGGAAGAGGATCGCGGCCAAGATCGCGATGATGTGACTGCTGAAAAACCCCCATTTCCGAAGCAGGTTTGCCCGCAGATGGCGTTCATTGGCTCGTAGCGGGTACTGTATTCTCAAGAAGTGAGGTTTTTCAGCAGTCACATGATCGCAATCACGACCAACAACTCGATAAGGGTGAAGCCTCGTCTTGTCATGTGCGTGCCTCCTGGATGGATGGAATCTCTTGATGTTCCATTCGCCGCCGGGCCGCGCTTCTCCTGCTGCCGGTTTTCGGCAGTGGGCGCATATTCCCCGGGTACTTACCTCAGGCCTCCATCCATCCCGATGAACCCCCCGTTCCCCGCCGTGCCCACGTACAGCCGCCGCGGGTCGGTTGGTTCCACCCGCACGCACGAGATGTGCCCCGACGTCAGCCTGTTGTTCTCAGCCTGCCACGTCTTGCCCCCGTCCCGCGACACCAGCAGCCCCAGCGCCTGGTTCGCGTCATGGTAGGGGTGATCGGTCGTGCCCAGGTAGAGCACGTTGCGGTCCTTCGGGCTGACCGCCACGCAACTGGCGAAGTGGAAGTCGTGCAGGCGCGTCCACGTCGCGCCGCCGTCGTCGCTGCGGTACAGCCCGCCGCCGTACATCGTCTTGGTCGTCGTCTCGTAGTGCTCGCGCTGGCAGACATAGACCGTGTCGAAGCGCTGCGGGTCGGCCTCGAAGGCCTGCAGGTCCCAGAAGAGCGGCTCGGTGCTGAGCTTGCGCCACGTCTGCCCGGCATCGCGGGTCTCGTAGACGCCGCTGCCCTTGTCCGGGTGGCCGCCGAGGGCCACGCGCAGGTGCCCCGGGTCGGCCGGGTCCATCAGCAGCCGGCACGGCTTCTTGGCGGCCTCCGCGGGCAAATCGGCGTTGAGGCACTGCCACGTGCCGCCGTCATCCGTGCTGGCGTAGACGCCGAAGCCGTTGCAGGTGGCGAACAGCCGCCGCTGCCCCGCCGGGCTGGTCGAGTCCACGAGCAGCGACCGCACTTGCCCGCACGGCAGCCCCGTCTTCTCCTCGCCCACGAGCGTCCAGGTCTTGCCGCCGTCGGCGCTGCGCGAGACGTAGCCCACGTTGCGGCCCCACTGGCCGGTCGCGGCCCAGAGCTTGTCTTTGTCCACCGGGTCGCGCGCCACGGTGAAGCAGTTCCCGGAGTCCTTGAGCCCCTGATACGACGTGCGGAAGGTCGCGCCACCGTCGTCGCTGATGAGCAGCCCGATGTCAAAGTAGCAGAAGTACAGCCGCCCGGGGATCAGCGGGTCGGGAAGGCAGTCATTGAAGCACGTGACTTCCAGGCCGGTGCCCGTGAAGCGGCTGTCGGACGCTTCGCGTCCGGCCTCAAACTGCCGGCAGTAGCGCTGCTGCCACGTCTTCCCGGCGTCGTCGGTCAGGAAGACATGCCCGGAGGTGCCGAAGATCACGCGGTCGGGCCGGGCCGGGCTGAGCGCCAGGCACTCCACCGACGGCCCCCACTGCCTGATCCAGCCGTAGTCCATGTTGCCGGCCACGTGCTGCGAGGTGCGCTGCCACGACTGCCCGCCGTCGGTGGTCTTGTACATCCCGGCCGACACCCACGCCGTGTCGCCCACGTACACGGTGTTCGCGTCGCGCGGGTCCACGACGATCTCCTTGAGGTTCGAGGTCATGGGGCCCGGTTCGCCAGTCTTGCCAACCCGCGTGCTGAGGCCTTCGCTGCGCCGGGTCCAGTTCGCCCCACCATCGTCCGAACGCCACACCCCGCCGTTCCACGGCTGGTCATCGCGGGCGGTGGTCCGCACGGTGCAGTACGCGACCGCCGCCGCGCCGGCGGCGATGGCAACCTCGAGCACGGGCTGGTCGGGCAGGCCGTTGGCCTTGCTCCACGACGCGCCCGCATCGGCGCTGCGGTACAGGCCCGCGCTCGTCGCGGCCAGGATCACTGAGCCGTCCGGCGCGACCTCCAGGTCGCTGATGATGGCCTTCTCCGGCAGCGTCCCCGGCGGCGTGATGAGCTTCCACGTCTCCCCGCAGTCCACGCTCTGGTAGATGGCCCCGGCCCCGTCTTTGCCCCAGCGCGGCCGGCCGATCCCGGCGTAGAGCACATCAGGCCGCGTCGGGTCGAAGCACAGGGCGCCGATGGGCGCGGCGAAGTTGTAGCGCGCCGGCGGGGGGAAGCCCTCGCGCCTGGCCTGCCATGTCGTCCCCTGGTCGGTGGACTTGAAGATGCCGCCCTCGCAGCCCAGCACGAGGATGTGGCTGTCGCGCGGGTGGACGGCGAGGCATTCGACGAAGTGGTCGGTCAGGCCGGTGTTCTGGATCGCCCAGGTCTTGCCGGCGTCGCGGGAGAGGTAGAAGCCGCCGACATCGCAGCCGAGGTAGAGGGTGTCAGGGTCGCGCGGGTCGCACGCGAGCGACTGGATCCAGCCCCCGCCACCGGGGCCGACATTGCGCCAGGTGATGTCGCCGGCCTGAACCGGAGTGACGGCCAACGGAGCGGCGATTGCGAGGAGCCACAGGGGTGTTCTCATATGCGAGGATTCGCGCGCCACCAGCCCCCCACCTGCCCCGGCGGGTTGACCCCTTCCCGCCCCTGAGGTATCCTGACCCCATGCGGACATCGTTCTCCAGGAGATCAGGCCCTCGCGCCGGACGCCATCCTTTCGCCGCGGGGCTCGTGTTGCTTGCGCTCGTGACCGCCGGCGCGGGGGCACTGGCCGAGTCGGACCCGCCGCCGCCGGCGGGGGTGCCCAACTTCCAGGTGGTGGCGCCGGGCATCTATCGCGGCGGCGCGCCCACATACGCCGGCCTGCAGGCCCTGCAAGCCCTGGGCGTCCGCACGATCATTGACCTGCGGGTGGAGAAGAAGCGCGCGCACACCGGCCAGGCGGCCCGCAGCCTGGGCTTCACGTGGATCAGCCTGCCGATGTGGGACGATCCCCCCAAGCCCCGGCAGGTGCAGACGCTGCTGACGACGCTGGCCGCCGCGCCGGGCCGCCCGGTGTTCGTGCACTGCCAGCACGGTTGCGACCGCACCGGCTGCATGTTCGGCCTCTACCGGGTGCGGGTGTGCGGCTGGACGTTCGAGCAGGCCTATGCCGAGATGCTCCGGTACGGCTTCGACCCGCGCTGGACGAAGCTGACGGAGGCGGTGCGGCAGGCGGCCGAATAGGCGGCGGGACGCGTTTGACACCGGCGGGGCGTTTGCCTATATTGTCAACGGCGCGGAGAGATGGCCGAGTGGTCTATGGCGGTGGTCTTGAAAACCACTGAGCGAAAGCTCCGGGGGTTCGAATCCCTCTCTCTCCGCCA
>CAZZDO010000398.1:0-5060 GCA_964653205.1 uncultured Armatimonadia bacterium
TCAACATGCACTTCCACTCGTTCTTCTCGTACAACGCCGAGGGGTGGTCGCCGTCGCACATCGTCTGGGCCGCGCGGCAGGCCGGGCTGTATGCGGCGGGCCTCTGCGATTTCGATGTCCTCGATGGGCTGGAGGAATTCCTGCAGGCGGGCGAGCTGCTTGGGTTGCGCGCCACGGTCAACCTCGAGACGCGCGCCTTCGTGCCCGAGTATGCCAGCGCCGAGATCAACTCCCCCGGCGAGCCCGGCGTCACGTACATCATGGGCGGCGGCTATGCCACCGTCCCTGAGGCCGGGACGCCGTCGGCCGAGACGTTGGCGATGTTCCGCAGCTCTTCGCGTCAGCGCAACCTCGATCTCGTCGCCCGCATCAACCCGCACGTGCCCGACATCGCAATTGACTACGAGCAGGACGTCGTGCCCCTGACGCCGTCGGACAACGCCACCGAGCGGCACATCATCCGGGCCTATGTCAACAAGTCATATGAGGCCTGCGGGGACGACGCGGCCGTGGCGAACTACTGGGCCGAGCTGTTGGGCAAGCCCGTGGAGGACGTGCAGAAGATGCTGGGGACGCCCGCGATCGAGGAGGCGGCGCGGTCGAAGCTGGCCAAGCGTGGCGGCTTCGGCTACGTACAGCCCTCGGAAGACACGTTCCCGTCCGTGGACGATTTCGTGAACTGGGTGCTGTCCTGCCGGGCTATTCCGCTGGTGACGTGGCTCGACGGCACGAGCGACGGCGAGAGCGACGCACAGGCCATGCTCGACTGCCTGACGGCGAAGGGCTGCGCCGGGCTGAACATCATCCCCGACCGCAACTGGAACTACAAGGACGAGGACGCGAAGGCGCTGAAGATCGGCAAGCTGCGGGAGATGGTCCACGCCGCCGACGCGATGGGCCTGCCAATCAACATCGGGACGGAGATGAACAAGGCGGGGCTGCCCTTCGCGGACGATCTGTCGGGCGAGGTGCTCAGTGAGTTCCGCGACAGCTTCATCCGCGGCGCGCAGATCATGGTCGGACACTCGATCCTGCTGCGCTACGCCGACCTGTCGTACGTGGACTGCGACATGCCGCTGGCACAGAAGAACGAGTTCTTCCGCGCGGTCGGCGCGATGCCGCCCCTGACCACCGCCGCGACCCAGTTGCTGCGGGGCAACCACCCCACGACAGCGCTCGGGATCATCGAGGCGGCGTTGAGTCGGGAGAGTTGGTAGTCCGTAGGAGCGCCAGCATCCTGCTGGCACGCCGTTCCTGGGAGCGCCAGCATCCTGCTGGCACGTCGTTGTCGTAGGAGCGCCGGCATCCTTACAGCTTGAACTCCGGCACGTCCACCGGCTGCCCGCCCTTCGCCCGCGAGACTTCCGACATCAACCCCGGCGCCGTCATGTTCAGCGCATCCACGACATCCACCGGCGGCTTCGTGTCGTCAATGATGCTGCGCGCGAACTCCTCGATCATGATCGGGCTGCCGCCGTCGTAGCTGTCATTCACGGCTTCCTCGGGCAGCGCCTGCCACGACTCCGGCAGGTACTCCGCGTAGTTCCACAGGCTCTCCCACTGGCCCCGCTCGGTCCGGCCGTGCACGTAGACGCGATGCTCTTCGCCGGGGGCGTGCGGACCCTCGTACGCCGCGCCCGTGCCCTGCAGGCCGTAGTACGTGAAGCTGTTGGGGCGGTCGGAGAAGAAGTCCAGGCGGATGCGGATCTGCTTGCCCGTCTCGGTCTCGCACAGCACCGTGACCGTGGAATCGGCGACGGCCCACGGGATGTGGCGCTGCCCCGAGCCCATGCAGATGACCGTCTTGATCCGCTCGCCGCAGGCCTGGTAGACGGGCCCGAGGTCGTGGGTGATGTAGTGGTGGCCCTGGCGCATCGCGAGTTCATCTACGCGCCAGTTCGCGCCCGGGTTCGGGAAGCCGCCCTTGAACTCCTGCAGTTGCTCGGCCTCACCGTAGTAGACCTCGCCAAACAGCCCCGCCTTGACCATGCCCATCACGAGCGTCCACGGCCGATACCAGCAGTAGTTCTCGGCCAGCATGTATTTGCGGCCGGTCTGACGCACAGTCTCCAGCAACTCCCAGCACTGCTCGATGCTCGTGGCGGCGTTGACTTCCGACAGCACGTGCTTGCCCGCCCGCAGCGCCTGCACGCTGTGCTCGACGTGCAGGGGCATCGGCGAGGCGACGAGCACGGCGTCCACGTCGGAGTCCAGCAGCGCCTCGTAGGTCGTGAACGTCCGCGTAGGCGGACGCGGCCCCGCGCCCGCAAGCTCCGCGATGGCCGCGACCGCCGCGGCCATCCGCTCCTCGTTCATGTCACACAGCGCCGTCAGTTCGGCGCTGGGGGCAAAGCGCATCGCCTTCGCCAGCCCCGCGCCACGCCCGGCACCGAGCACCCCGATCTTGACCTTGTCCACTGAAAAGCCTCCTGTGCCTTAGCGGCAGTGCTGCAGTTCCCATTCGTAGATGGACGGGACGGGCGGCGTCGGCCGCGCGGCCTCGCCCAACGACTTGGCCTCGTTGTCCTTCAGGACCGCGGGCTTCCCCATCCCGCTCACGAACTTCCCGTTGCCCCCGTAGAGCGTGTTGCCCGTGATCTCGGCGCCAACGCAGTCCGGCGTCTGCAACTGCACCATCGGCGACTTGCCGTCCCGCAAGATGATCACATTGCCCTTGATGATGTGGTCGAAGCTGGCCGTCTTGGCGAACACGCCGGTCCCCGCCTTGACGTCGAAGCGGTTGTATACAATGAGCCAATTCTCATTCATCCCCCCCATCCACAGCCCCGTCCTTGGCGAGGTTGTGTCGCAGTTGTAGACGACATTGCGCGGGCCGTTGGGCCCGTGAGCCGTGTCCTCGGGCGGCGAGGCCCACATGCCGTAGCCGTAGGCGCCGTTGCCGGTCTTGCAGTCAATCACGCAGTTCTCGAACAGGTTCTCATTCGTCCAACCCGAATGCCATTGGCCGTCGCTTTCGTGGAACACGCCGTTGCGGATGACGCAGCCGCTGGCGGCCCACTGGAACAGCGGGGCATGGCGCAGCTTGAAGGTCTCCACGCCATCAATCAGGCAGTCGCTGCAGTGCTCCCAGCCGCCATAGGCGGTCCCGCCCCCGCCCTTGTACCAGGCGTCGTCAAAGACGCAGTCGCGGAACTCGCAGAACTTGGCCGCCCCGGCGTACACGGGGTTCCGCCCGCACTTGCGGGCCGTCACGCCCTGCGCCCAGCAGTTCCACGCCTGGCTGAAGTACACGCTGCTGATCCACAGGTTGTCAGTCTGCTCGAGGGTGAAGCCCTCGACCCCGCAGCGCTCGATCGGTACGACCTTCTGAACATAGGAGCCGTCAATGACCGGGAACTCGATGCGCAGCGGCTGCTCGAGCGTTAGCGTGTTGCCGGCGACGGCCTTCACGCGCACCCAGTACCGCCGGTACGTGCCCCACTGGCAGGCGTTGCGGGTCAGCGTCTTCCAGCGTTCCGTCGCCGGCCCATCAATCACGAGGCAGTCGCCGGCCTTGAAGCTTGAGGTGTCCTGAATCTGGACATCTACCGCGCCGCGCGCGCCGTCGGCGGTCAGCAGCACACGCGGGCCGACGTAGCCCTGCCCCGCGAAGGTCAGTGCCGCGGTGGTGCTCAGGAAGGGCGCGCTGTCCACGTACTCCGGATCGAGCACGACGGGCAGCTCACAGGTCTTCTCGCTGCCATCCTGATAGCCGGCCTTGCCCATGAGCCTGTGCGGGCCGGGCGGGGCCTTGGCCAGCGCGTCGCGCCCGTAGCGCGTGTAGTTGAAGGTGTTCCCGGAGTGCTCGCTGCGCTTCCACTGGCCGATGGAGACGCCGTCCACGAGGATCTCCATCGTCATCAGGCCGGCGGGGCGGCAGTGCAGTTCCAGGGGCGTCCCCTTCCCCAGCTTCGCGTTCTCGGGCAGGTTGAAGAACCGCAGGCCTGACGGCGGCAGCGCGTAGCGGAACATGAGCTTCGTCTGGTCCCGCCCCGCGCCACGGATCACGACCCCGTTGCCGCGGATCGTGACGGGCATGTCCAGTTGGTACGTCCCGGCGCCGAGCGTCACGGCTCCGCCGCCGGCCGCCGCGGCCGCGTCAACGGCCGCCTGCAGCGCCGCGCTGTCGTCGGCGTCATCGTTGGCCTTCGCGCCATACTGCTCGACCGGGGCAAAGGCGGCGACCTTGGGGATGCCGCCTTCGACGCCGCAGCGTGTCCAGTTCGGATAGACGATCCCATCCGGGCCGACAACATCGGCGGCCGTGAGGCGGTCCTTGTCGCCCGGACGCAGCTTGTACTGGCCGGGCCACGGTGGCTGGTCGGCGAAGGGGATCTGCACGAGCGCGAGGTCATCAAGATAACCGGTGACGATGGCCGCCATGTAGCTGTGGATCCAGATCTCCGCCGCCGTAGCCCCGTCCGGAGCGTAGACGAGGCTCTGGAACTTGCGCCACGCCTTGTCCGTGCCCCCCAGCCCGATAAGGTGCGAGTCCTGCTCGTTGAGGATCGTGCCCGCCGCGTCGTAGAGCCGCACATACGTGCCCAGGCCGCTGCCCGAGACGCCCAGGTACTTGCCGCGTAGCTCATAGACCCCGGCCCCCGGCAGGGCGAAGCGCTCGCCGCGGATGTCCGACCCGTCCTTGTCGGTCGTGTCCGTGACCTTGAGCGAGTGCTTGCCGCCGGCGGCCTGCTCTTCCGTGATGGCGCCCATCGGCGGGTTGCCGCCGAGCGTCCAATGCTCCGCGCCACCTTCAAAGTCGCCATTGAGCACCGGCATCGCGACTTCCGCCGGAGCTGCCATGACGGTCGAGCAAAGTAGCAGTGCTAAGGCGAGTCGAGTTGTCATGGGAGGCCAGTCCTTCGGGCGCAAGTGTAAGCCAGTTGCGGGGTGGACGGCCCGCAGGGCCGGACGGGGGCCCCGCAACGGGAATGGCCGCCCGGTTGCGGGGCCCCTGTCCGGTTCGCATACGACAGCGAACCGTCCACCCCGCAACTGGCAACGCTACTCCGTCCATTCCTTCCACAGCCGCGAGTAGTACCTCAGCAGCCGCTCGGGTT
>CAZZDO010000399.1:0-5040 GCA_964653205.1 uncultured Armatimonadia bacterium
CCTCACCGCCCCGCGCGCAGGCGGCGTCGGCGGCCATGACCGCGATCTCGGTGGCGACCGAGGATACTCGCGTCGGCGCGGGCCCCGACCACGCACCGTCAGTTGCGGCTGGCGGCGCGGGTCAGGGGCGCCGCTGGCCGGGGAAGAGAGCAGGAGCCACCACACCAGGAACTGAAGGATGAGCAGTTGGGTAGAGAATGGGTAGTGCATTCCCATGGCATGTGAGGAGGGAACACCGGTGCGGCGTCTTGTGCCCGTCGGGCTGGTCTGGGTGTTACTGGGTTGCGGCGGTGTCCTGTTAGGGCGGCCGGTCGTCGCCCAGGGATACGACATTCGTATGCAGCGGGTACTGCTGCGTTTCGTGGAAACGAGCGGCTTCCCCGTTCTGGGCGTGGGGTCGTGGATCAGCGGCAATAGCTTCAACCCCCAGAACTCCGACTTCGACATGCGTCTGGTAGCGCCACAAGGGGGGACGCAGGCGCAGCAACTGGCGCGCTGGCAACAGGCCCGCGGCCAGCTCGCACAGATGATACGGCAGGAGTTTGGCCAGGACGCCGGCAATGTCCTGAGCCGCACCAACCTCTACCCCCCCAATCAGCTCATGCAGGGCGTTGAGAATGCCGAAGACGCCCTCGAGCGCTTCCAGAAGCTCAAGACAGCCCCCAACCTGGCTCACCACGGCCCGGTGACCCCCGGAACCCCCGGTTGTGCCACCGAGGGGGTATACGGCGCGGGTGGCCAGACGTACGTACAGGGCTACGAGCGGAAGGCCGGTCGGCTATTCTATAGCAACAACGGCAAGGCAGTCACCGGCCTGTCAGAGCTGGCGCACCTGGGGGAGGAAGCACCCAGGTACACCGCGGGCGGCACGGCTAACACCGCCGGGCAGTTCGCGGTCAAAGGCCTGGAGGAACTGGCGGCCGGGCGGGGTGACAAGGTTGCCAAGCAACTCAACCGCATGTTGGAGGCCCTCGTCAAGTCGCGCAGCATGAGTCGGCTGCCCCAGGATGAAGCCTTCCGCAAGAGCCTCGAAGAGATGGGCAAGCTCCTGAAGAACTCACCGGAGAAGCTGGCGGAGGTGAGTGACGACGTGGCGCGGCTACTGACGCGCGGCCGGGCGGAGGCCGCCCTGCTGCGGGGCTTTGAGAACGCAGGGCCTATCCGGCGCGCCTACCTGCGGGTGATGCTCGACGGCGTACAAGCCAAGAGCAAGCTCGCCGAGTTGCTCCACAGAGTCATGAAGGCCGCGCCCGACTGCGCCAGCGCCGAGAATGCCATCAACTTCCTGGTCTTTGCCATCGGCACCCGGGCCACGGCTCAGGCGGCGGGGGGAGGCGACATGATGGAGACCCTCGGCACGGCCTGTGAGCACCTCAAGTGGATGAAGGCCTTCGGCCCTCTCTTCATGATGGAGATCACCACGGCCATTCTCACCGAAGCCCACGACACGGGGCTCGACCTGGCGGCCAGCTCGCAGGAGGCCTGGGACTTGATGGCGGGGATCTACACCGCCGAGGGGCGCGTGATGGTTGACCCCGACCGTCGCCGCCATCTGACCCTCGCCGACCTGGTGGCCCGATACCAGTATGAGCGTGAGGTCGCGGCCATCGTGATGGCTCATTGCCTTCGTGCCTCCACCCGCGACCTGGGGGAGGCGACGGGGCAGGCGGACCAGGGCACTGCAGAGGCGCTGTTCGCGCGCTGCTGGCCAGTGATCCGCGCTGCCTGGCTCTGGGAGCGGGACAGCCTGGTGACCGAGTACCTGAACCTGGGCAGTGAGGTCGTCCACACGCCCCTGCTCATCTACCACAAGCCGACGCAACCGCAGCCCGGGGAGCGCGTGGTGTGTGAGGCACGCAGCTTCGATGAGAAGCTGGGCGAGCGTCTGGAGCGGATGCGCCAGATCGTCCGTCTGCTGTATGGCAAGAGCTCCGGGCTGGCGGTGAACTACTTCTGGGAGCCGGATGGGGAACGAACTGAGACCAGCGACTGGCAGCGAGCGTTCACCTTCCAGGAACGGGGCAAGCACACGGTCAAGGTGCGGCTGGAGGTGGCCCCCTTCACCAAGCACACCGAGACCGAGCATCGCGTCATGCTGCGGCGCGAGGTGCCGGCGTTGGTGGAAGTGGTGGTCGGCGGGGAGGCGAAGCCGGATGGCGTGACGCCCGATGACTCCGCGCGGCCAGCGGTGCATCAGGCGTGGGAGGGGAACGGACGGGTGACTCTGAGGAACACGGGCTCACCCAGGGGAACCCCGGACCCGGAACGTGAGACCGCTGGCGCAGACACCTACTTCGCCGTACCGGTCTCGACTCGGTGCCAACTGCTTCTGCATCCCGCTGGAGCGAGTCCCCCGCAGCTCAAGCCTCACCCCTGGGATGGTCTGCTGCCCCTCAGGGACACCTACCAGGTTCCAGCGGGTGTGCCTTACCGCCTGCAGCTCATCGTCACGACCACCTCACCCGGCAGAGTCAGTGATGACAACCCAGACAGTCGCACGCGCGGCTGCCGGGTTGACGCCAGCTTAGCGCCACCACGCCTGGTGCTCAACATCACTCACCAAGTGCCCGGCGGCGAGACGACCCACCAGGAGATCACCGGCGGTGCGCACAAGCTGGAAGCGGCTTTCCAGCCGAACGAGCACTACATCATCCGAGCCTTCGCGTTGTTCGACTACACCGCAACCACCACAGGGCCGAATGAGACGCTGACGCACAGTCTCAAAGGGGTAAGGCACCAGATCGCCGAGATCACGGTCTCAGGACGGTGATGTGATACGGCCCGGGCCGGAGGTGTTGACATGAGTGCTATCACGACGATTCGCCGCGAGCTGAATGCGATACTGACGCTGGGCCTGCTGTTGGCAGCGAACGGCGGTGTCCGGGCACAGACGCTGCCGGGGTCCTGGGAATCGGAGCTGTACCGGGTACGGTTGGAGGTAGCCGGCACCACTGTCAGCGGGACCTTCACCTCGTCTGACGATCCCCAGGCCCCCCCCGGGAGGATCAGCGGGGAAGTGCAGCCCGGCGGCCGCATGTTCGTCGCCGAATGGACCCACGCCGCCGGACCGGAGACAGGGAGCTTCAGGACCCTGCTGATGCTCCGGGCGGGCGACCTTCTGCTCTCGGGCTACCGCTGGACGGCGGAGGCGCAACCCACAGCCTTCGCCCTGCACCGGGGGGGGCTTCCGGAGTTGGTTGACGTGAACCGGTTGGCTAACGAAAAGCCCGGCGAGACGCCGGGCGGCGGGCAGGCGGTCGGCCAGCAGCCCGCCGGGACGACCACCGGCGGCAACAACCCGATCGTACGCCCCGGACCGCCTGGCTCCCCGGCGACCGGGCAGCCGCAGACCGGACTCGCCAGTGGCAACAACAGCGTGCTCCAGCCGGCCAAGCCGCCCACGACCCAGCCGACGGCACCGGCGACCGTGACGGGGTCCGTCGTGATGTGCCAGCAGGTGGATGAGCAGAGGAACCCGATCAACCCCGGAACGGTCATGGTTGGCCCGATGGGGGCAGCCGGCGCAGCGGGTTCGACGCCGGACACGGTGCGGGCCGTCGGCACTTTCAGGGGCGTTCCGGCCGGCGGAGTGGTGGAGTGTGTCTGGAAGCAGGACGGCCAGGAGTTTGCCCGCAACCGCGTCACGGTGCCGGCGGGCGTCGAGGGCTGGGTCTGGCGGTGGGGGCCCCAGCCGGGCGGCTTGCGCGCGGGCAACTACGGCGTCGCCCTGGCCTACGCCGGCAAGGAGATCGCCCAGACGGACTTCCAGATCGTGCCCGGCCCGCCCGGCCCTGCAGCGCCTGCGACAGCGACCACCCCGACACAGGTCCCCGTGCAGGGCGATAACCTGCTGACGCCAGCTTCGCTGCCTGACGGCCTGCGGCTGCCAACAGGCACCGCGGCCCAGGCCTTCGCGGTCCCGTTTGACCTGGGACGCCCCTTCTTCGGCCCCCGTGATGAGCTGTTCCTGCTCACCTGCGACCGCACGGTCGGGATGATTCTCCATGTACCATCTCGCGGTGTGATGCGGAAGGTCTGCGAAGCTGCACCCCTACGGGGCTCGAACTTCCGCGGCGCGGCCTATCGTGACGGCCGTTTCGTCGTGGCGGTGGATTACGCCCCGGCCGGAGGTAGCTCGGCCCAGGGGGTGCACGAGGTCATGCTGGATGGCAGCAGCCGCCCGTGGCCGCTGCAGCGCGACTGCCCCGGACTGGGCGACCTGATCCCCGCACCGCGGGGTGGCTTCTACATTGCGGACTTCGAGAAGGCCGAGGGCATCTTTCACCTTACCGCCCAGGGCCAACCCGAGGCCCCGTTAGTCGCGCGCAACTGGCCTGGTGGCATCATGCGACTGGCGTATGACCCGACGCAGCAGGCGCTCTACGCCCTCAACTGGGGCCGCGACGGCTGGGGCGGAGCGGTGAACGGGGTGTACCGGCTGGTAGGGGACGAACTGCAACTCGTGTCACAGGCGCCGGCCGGCAGGACCTTCGACGATCTGGCGATCTCGTCCGGCGGGGCCTTTCCGGCCGGGCTCTACGTCACCGACTTCGGCAACGGCCAAGTCCTGCGGCTCATCCCTGGCGGCGCCCCGGTCCCGGTCATAACCGGCCTGCACCAGCCCGACTACATCGGCTTCGTTCCCGGGACGGGAGAGCTGATGATCGTCTGCAAGCCCAAGCACCTGCTGTGGGTAACCACCGCCAGATAGAGCGACGCGGTGTCCTGGCCGGCAGTTCGGACAGACGGCCAACGGGTGGCACGTACTGCCCAGCCCCGTGGCGCTGTCGGTGCCGCCGTCGGGGGAGCCGATCTACGTCGGCGACTTTCCGGGCGACAACCACTGGCCCGCCAACCTGACGCCGCGTCGCGGCCTGACGGGGACGGTGCAGGTGATCGGCCTCATCGGGCGGATCGAGTAGGCTCCGGGGCCGCTAGCCGCGGGCCATCGCGATGACCTCGCGGACGCGCAGGTCGAAGAAGTTGTTCTGGTGGGCCGCCTTCAGGACGACCGCGCAGTCACAGCCCTTGCCGCTGCCG
>CAZZDO010000400.1:0-5033 GCA_964653205.1 uncultured Armatimonadia bacterium
TTTCACTGACCTCTTCGCCGACGGGGCTTGACGCCGCGCGCGAGCCTGCGCCCCTACCCAGCCGCCGCTGCTTATGTTATAATCCGGTGTTCGTCCAAGCCCCACTGCTGCTTCGGAACCCCCGACGCGCTCACAACCGGACCTTTGCAGGAGGCCATTGCCCGCCGTGCGATTATTCAGCCACGCCTCTGCCTGCTGTCTGCTCGCAATCTGTCTGACTCCCCTGCTGGCCCACGGCGCCGGTTCCTCCGCGTCGTCCGACGGCAAGACGATCACCCTCAAGATCGCCGGCCTGCCGACGCGCGACCGGGCTGTGACTCCTGACGCGAAGGCGACGCTGGCGATCGCCGACGCCTTCCTGGCCAAGCACCCCGACGTCCGGCTCCTGCCCTTTGAGGGCCTAGTCATCGAGGGCATGGCGTCCATGGATTCCGGGCCGCTGATGGCCATGGCCGGCGGCATCGCCCCCGAAGTGCTCTACGTCAACTTCCGCCTGTCCGAGACCTACATCTCCCAGGGGTTCCTCTACCCACTCGACAAGTACATTGATCAATGGCTCAAGGAGGAGCCGGAGGTCATCACCTCCGAGATGATCCCCAAGCAGGTCTGGAACGTGATGGAGCGCAAGGGTCCCAATACCGGCCAGCCCGAACTCGGGCGCGACGGCAAGGAGCACATCTGGGCCGCGCCCTACGGCGTGGTCGTCATGGCCCTGATGTACCGCAAGGACCTGTATAAGAAGGCCGGCCTGGACCCCAACCACGCCCCGCAGAACTGGGATGAGCTCTACGACTTCGCCCTACGCACCAGTTGGCCTGACCAGGGCATCTGGGGCCTGGGGATGTACACCAAGTCGGACGCGGCCTGGAACTTCATGAGCCTGCTGTGGTCCGCCGGCTCGGATGCGGTCGTCCAGGACGATAACGGCGACTGGAAGGCGGCCTACGACGACGACGGGGCCGTCAAGGCCACCAAGTTCTACTGGCAGATCCGCCGGGGGCTGTGGACAACCTGCGATCTGTGCGAGCGACAGGGGAAGCGCGAGCCGGTGGTGTTCTGGGGCAAGGAGAGCGCCCAGTGCCCGGTGTGCGGCAAGACCATCACGGTGGCGGAGGCCAAGGCCGCCAAGAAGCTCCATGAGGGCGTCGTGGACGGCGACCCCGCGGCCAGCCGCGGCTGGGCGCGCGGCAAGATCTCCATGATGTTCCAGTACCTGCGCGACTCGTTCATCTCCGACGTGAACCCCAACCAGGTCGGCATCGCGCCGGTGCCCAAGGGGCCGGACGGCCACCGCGGCAGCGAGATCAACGCCACGATGATGGGCCTGAACGCCACCATCAAGGACCCCCAAATCCGCGACCTGGCCTGGGAGTACATCCGCTTCTTCGCCTCGATGGAGGCGCGCAAGATCCGCACCCGGACCTTCGTCGAGGCGGGCTTCGCCAAGTACATCCAGCCCAAGTGGCTCAAGCTGTTCGGCTATGGCGAGTACTTGCGCGACGTCCCCCAGGGCTGGGCCGAGACCCTCGACATCGCCATCCGCGACAGCAAGCCCGAGCCTTTCGGCAAGAACTGCCAGCTCATCTACCGCGAGATGCAGTACCCGCTGGATGAGGCCATCGCTGAGGATGATCCGGACATTCCGGCGATCCTCAAGAAGAACGTCGAGGCCACCAACATCAAGCTGATGGGGCGCATTCCGCCGGCCATCAAGCACCGGCGCGACATCATTACCACCATCGCCGTCATCCTGATGGCCGCGGCCTTCATCCTGCTGATGCGGGCCAGCCTGGGGCACTACTCGCGCCAGATCGCGCAGACCACTTCCGGGGCCCACACCCAGAGCGTCGGCGGCCACAAGCGCCGCAAGTTCATCTACGCCTGGGTCGTCATGGCCCCCGCGTTAGCCTCGATCGCGCTGTGGCAGTACTACCCACTGGTGGTCGGCTCGGCCATGGCCTTCCAGGACTACAAGATCCTGCTCGGCTCGGCCTTCGTGGGGATCAGCAACTTCAGCCAGGCGTTCTTCGACATGGATTTCTGGCTGACGATGCTGCGGACAGTCCAGTACGCCGGCCTGGCGCTCATTCTGGGCTTCGGCGCGCCGATCATCCTGGCGCTGCTGCTGCACGAAGTGCCCAAGGGCAAGATGTTCTACCGTGTGATTTTCTACCTGCCCGCCGTCACGGTCGGAGTCGTCATCTTCATGCTGTGGAAGCAGTTCTACGATCCGAGCCCGCAGGGGATGCTCAACCAGGTGCTGGGCTTCTTCCATATCGGGGCGCAGAAGTTCCTCCAGGACGCCGGCCACCCGTTCAACTGGGTCGGCCTGCCGGCCATCGCGATGATCTCGGTCATCCTGCCGCAGATCTGGGCGGGCGTGGGGCCCGGCTGCATCATCTACCTCGCGGCTCTGCAGTCCATCCCCGAGGACATCTACGAGGCGGCGGACCTGGACGGCTGCGGCTTCTGGGGCAAGTTCTGGCGCATCACCATCCCGTACCTGAAGGCCCTCATCATCATCAACTTCGTGGGCGCCTTCATTGGGGCGTTCCGCGCCTTTGAGCCCATCTTCATCATGACCGCCGGAGGGCCGGCCAAGCAGACGACCGTGCTGGGCCTGGAGATCTGGTTCAACGCCTACGTGTACCTGAAGTACGGGTTCGCGGTCTCCATGGCGTGGGTCCTGGGGTCGCTGTTGATCGGCTTCACCGTGATGCAGTTGCGCATCCTGTCGCGGCTGCAGTTCCGCACGGCGCAGGCGAAGTAGCTGGTAGCCGGGCCGGGGCCAGTCGCGGTCGGTGACCGCTCGTACAGCCCGGCTCTGTGGGGGCGATCGGCTTTCCCGAGGGGCGGAGTGTAGGAGCGGTCACCGACCGCGACCCGCCGTGTGTCCGTCTGCTGTGTTCGACCACAATCGTCGGAGCTAGTCCATGCCACATATCGCCCTCGTGGGCCGTCGCGCCCTCAAGACCCGTCTACTGATCTTCGCCATCTACGTGGCCCTCACGCTGGGGGGCATCACGATGGTGGTGCCCTTCTGGCTGATGCTCAGCACCTCGGTGACCAGCAACGTAGACTCGCACGACTACACCCTCGTGCCCAAGTACCTGGTGGACGACGTGGCCCTCTACCAGAAGTACACCGAGAGTGCGTACAACGAGGACTCCAAGCTCTACAACTACGCCAACGCGGGGCAGGACATCGGCGACTTCCGCGATGTGAAGAAGCCTGAGCAGCTCAACGAGCAGCTCGTGAAAGACTACGACCAGTGGAAGGCGACGCTCCCCCAGGACTTCACGATCACGCTGCACGGCTACTCCGTCACCAAGCCCAAGATCAGCCTCATGGGTGCGCATCGGTACCAGCAGTTCCTGGCCGAGCGGTACGACCACAGCATCGCGGCGCTGAACAAGGCTTACCGCGACGAGCGCGAGTACTTCGACCTGCAGGTGCCCAACGAGCAGTGGTACCTGCGCGTCTACCAGCCGATCCGCGACAACCGCTTCGCCGAGTTCATGGAGTTCAAGCGCGGGCTGCCCAGTTGGTACATCGCCCCGGCGCCGGTCGAGGGCACGTACGTCGAGTTCATGACCAACAAGTACGACGCCAAGCCCGAGACGTTCGCCCAGCGCTACGGCGACCCGACCATCAAGGCGCTGACCGACCTGACGCTCCCGGCGCGGCTGCCCAAGAACCCGGCCTTCGCTGAGGACTGGTCCGACTACCTTCACAAGGACGTCCCCTACCAGTTCGTGAAGATTGACCGCGCGGCCGGCCCCGCCTGGCAGGCCTTCTTGCAGCACACCCACCACACCGTGGCCGCCTACAACCGGGTGCACGCCGGCGACGCCGGCTTCAAGCCCATCACCAGCTTCGCCCAGGTGCCGCTGCCCGACGGGGCGCCGACGGCGGTGGCGGCCCTGGCCGACTGGAGCCAGTTCATCCAGAAGCTCCCCTCAGAGGGCGGCGTGGATGCCCGCTACGTGCAACTGGACACCCCCCAGATCCGCTATCGCAGCTGGCTCCGTGACAAGTTCGGCGACATCGCCAGGATGAATGCGGCCTACGGGACTGCCTACACGAGCTTCGACCGCGTCCAGATCCCCTCGCGGGAGGCGGACTGGAGCTACATGATGGCCAACAAGAAGCTGGTGCGCCACGACTTCCTGGTCCGCAACTACCGCGACGTCGCGGCCTACATCGCCGTCCACGGCCGCGCCCTGTGGGTGACGCTGATCCTGGTGTGCTCCACGGTGCTGCTGACACTGACAGTCAACCCGTTGGCGGCCTACGCCCTGTCTCGCTTCAACCTGCCGTCCACGTACAAGATTCTGCTGTTCTGCCTGGCGACGATGGCCTTCCCGGGCGAGGTGACGGCCATCCCCAACTTCCTGTTGATGAAGCATCTGCATCTGCTCAACAGCCTGTGGGCGCTCATTCTGCCGGGCATGGCCGGGGGCTTCGCGATCTTCCTGCTCAAGGGGTTCTTCGACAGCCTGCCCCAGGAGTTGTACGAGGCGGCGGAGATTGACGGGGCCAACGAGTTCCAGATGTTCACCAAGATCTGCCTGCCGATGTCTACGCCCGTGCTGGCGGTCATCGGCCTGGGCGCCTTTACCGGGGCCTACGGCTCCTTCATGTGGGCCTTCGTCGTGTGCCCCGACAAGAACTGGTGGACGCTGATGGTGTGGCTGCAGCAGATGCAGTCCTGGGCGCCGCAGTCCATGATCTTCGCGGCGTTGGTTCTGGCCGCCATCCCGACCCTACTTGTCTTCATTCTTGCGCAAAACGTGATAATGAGGGGTGTGATAATCCCAACCGAAAAGTAGTAGGTTCTGTCAAGTCGGTGTGCAGATAGCCGAAAGAACCACTGGGAGGGGACCTACTACCGCATTCGGTCAAGCCTGTGGCTGCGTCGCGCAGCCGGCGGTGCGACCAATGGAGACTGCCCCATCTCGAGAGGAGATGTGCTCCATGAGAACGCGCCATGGTTTCACGCTCATCGAACTGCTGGTCGTCATCGCCATCAT
>CAZZDO010000401.1:0-4992 GCA_964653205.1 uncultured Armatimonadia bacterium
GGGGACCGTTCGTGCTACGTGCAGGCCACGCCGGTCTTCGCCCCACCCCAGAAGGTGCGGCTCTCCTTCTGGTACAAGGGCTCCGGCCTGTCGCACCTCATCATGCACCTGCTGACCCCGGCCGGGGTGCAGAAGCCCGGCGGGGGCATCGAGTACGGCGCCATCGTGGCCACGCCACCGCTGACGGCCGAGTGGCAGCAGTTCAGCCAGGAAATCGCCGTGCCGCCGGAGGCCCGGGAGGCCGGCGTCATGCGCGTGGACATCATCCTCTACCAGAAGGGCGAGGGGACGCTCTGGTATGACGACGTGAAGCTGGAGTTGCTCGAATAGGGGCGCCCGGCTCGCCGCCACATTCCGAAGTCAGTGGAGTTGCTTCATGTCTCGTGTCTTGCTGATCAGCTACCCGGGGTATCCGTCCACACCCGCTCAACTCGTCGCCAATCCCTGGCTCGCGCATCTGGCCGGGGCGTTGCTGGAGGCCAACCACGAGCCGCTGGCTCTTGACTTCGGCACTGTCGCGATGATGCGCCGGCTCTTTCCCGAAGCGCTGACTGAACAGCTCAAGGGCATGGTCGGCGGGATGAGGGGCGCGGGCGGGATGGATGAGCAAGCCCTGGCGGTGCTGGGCGAGCTGTCGGCGCAGCTTGAGGCCCACCAGGCGCAAGTCGAGCAGCAGCTTGTGGGTGAAGTCGTCAGCCAGGCCGAGCGCTTCGGCCCGCAAGTGATCCTGCTGGAACTGGGCGATGGCGACGGCTTTGCCGGGACGCTGCAGATGGCGGCGGCGTTGCGGGAGCGCTTCCCGGACGCCATCATCGCCGCCGGCGGGCGCAAGGCCGCATGGTTCCGCCACCGCATCCTGCACACCGCCCCGCAGTTCACGGCCGTCATCACCGCCGACCCCGAGGACGCGGCGGTGGACCTGGCCGATGTGGCGGCCGGGGAGATGGCCCTGGGCGAAGTGGCGGGGCTCGTCTACCGCGACGGGGCCTCGTTGGCCGAGAGCCCGCGCCTGGACTTCGCCCTCGGCGACCTGCCGATCCCCAGCTACGACGTAGACATCTACCCCGCGATGGCCGGCGACGAGAAGATCAAGATGGGAATCGTCACGGAGAGCCGGGGGTGCAACAACCGCTGCGCCTTCTGCCTGCACCCGTACGAGGATGGCGCGCGGCAGCGTCTCGTGCCCGCCGAGCGGGTCGTGGACATCATGGCGGCCCTGCAGGAGCGCTACGGCATGAGCGTCTTCCGGCTGTGCGGGGCCTCGACACCGGGGGAGCTGCTCCACGAGATTGCCCAGGAGATCCTGCGGCGAGGCCTGCAGGTGCAATACAACTCCTTCGGCCACTTCCGCAGCGCCAAGCCCGAGCACTTTGCGACGCTGGCGCAGTCGGGCCTGTACTCGCTGTTCTTCGGGCTGGAGTCCGGCTCGCAGCGCATCCTGGACAAGGCCGTGCACAAGGGGATCAAGCTCGGGCGCGTGCGCGAGAGCATCGCGGCCTGCAAATCGGCAGGGATCTTCACGGCCGCCTCGATGATCGTGCCCCTGCCCTTCGACACGCCCGAGACGTTGGCCGAGAGCCTGGCCTTCGTCACCGACGTCAAGCCGGACGCCGTGCCGCTGCAGTTCCCCGGGCTGATGCCGGGGACGCGGTGGGCGCAGGAGCCGTGGAAGTACAACCTCGAGATCGAGGACGTCGAAGCCTACTTTGCGGGCTTCATGGACTACCGGTTCAAGCTGCTCTTCCCGCCGCCGTTCTGGACGCCGTTGCCGTACAAGGTCAACGGCATGGGCTTCCAGGAGTTCACGAAGGTGACGATGTGGTTCGCGGGGCAGCTCGAGCAGGCGGGGATTCTGACGAACCTGTCGCACACGCTGGCGGCGATCGCCCAGTCGGCGGGAATGCCGCCGCGGCAGTTGCGCGATGCGGCGCAACTGTGGTTCGTGACGGGCGACGCGGAGGCGGCGGGGGAGATGGTAGCCCGGGCGAACCGGGCGATGGTGGGGGGACGGTAGGGCTGTGCTGTAGGGCGTAGCGCAGCCGGGGGCTTGCACCCCGCCCCGTATGGTGCGAACCGAACGGCTTGGGCGGGGTACAAGCCCCCGCCCTACAGGCCTCCCCGACCAGTCGGCCTACACAATGATCTTGTTCAGCGGGTACTCGATGATCCCCTGAGCGCCCGCGCCCTTGAGGCGCAGGATCAGGTCGCGCACGATCTTCTTGTCCACGATGGTCTCCACCGCGACCCAGTCCCCGCCGGCCAGGGGCGAGACGGTCGGGTTCTTGAGGGCCGGAAGCTGGCCGAGGACGACCTCCAGGTCGCTCTGCTGGACGTTCATCTTCAGGCCGACCTTCTCCTCGGCGGCCAGCGCCCCCCGCAAGAGCAGCGCGATATTCTCGATCTTCTGCCGCTTCCAGGAATCGGCCCACGCGTCTTTGTTCGCGATGAACTTCGTCGTGGACTCAAACAGCACGTCAATGACGCGCAGGTTGTTGGCGCGGATGGTGCTCCCGGTCTCGGTGCCCTCGATGATGGCATCCACGAGCGAGGGGCACTTGGCCTCGGTCGCGCCCCACGAGTACTCGATCTGCGCCTGAACGCCGTGGCTCTGCAGATACATCTCCGCCGCGTGCGTCAGCTCCGTCGCGATGCGCTTGCCCTGCAGGTCCTTGACGCTCTGGTAGGGCGAGTCCTCGGCCACGCACAGCACCCACTTGTAGGGCCTCATGCCGCGCTTGGCATAGATGAGGTCCGCCACCTCGACAATCTGGCCCTCCACGCCGCGCTCCTTGATCCAGTCCAGGCCCGTCAGGCCGCAGTCCAGCACGCCGTCGGCCACGTAGGAGGGCATCTCCTGGGCGCGGAGCAGCACACTCCACAACTCCTCGTCATCAATGTGCGGCTTGTACTGGCGCTCGTCCACCGAGATGCGGAAACCCGCCTTCTCGAACATGGCGATGGTGGCTTCTTGGAGGCTGCCCTTCGGCAGGCCGATGCGAAGTTCAGGCATGAGTGGTCACTCCTGTGAACGGTGAACAGCGAACGGCGTCCCACCCCCGCTCGCCTGCGGCAAGCGACCCCTCCCTACAGGGCGGGGTCAACGGCAACGGCGGGCTGCCTTAGCAGCTTCGCGCCGGTGACCAGGAACCACAGGGCCAGCGCGGTCACGGCGACGCCGCAGAGGGCGACCAGCCAATTATACCACGCGCCGGCCAGCCACTCACGCGCCCCGATGATGAGCGCCCCCACGAAGGCGTACCAGACGTAGTCGGACAACTCGTGGCCGATGTAGAAGGCCGCGTACTCCCCGCGCGTCTGCGGGCCGGTGTGGGCGAGCTGCCCCACGCCAATCGTCGCCCACCAGCCGGTGAAGTACGGGTTGGCGAGGCTGACGGCGGCTCCCGCCAAGAGCAGCATCGGCACGGACATGGCCTGTCCCTCCGCGAGCCCGATGCGGACGGCGGCGGCGTGGCGGACCATGTCTAGGCCCATATAGAACAAGGCCACCCCGCCGATCAAACCAATGCCGCCACGAATCTTGGGCCGGGCCAGCACCACGCGCAGCCCGAGCACCAGGAACAGCAGCAGCACCAGCTCCAGGAGCGCATGGCCGGTGATGAGCCAGATGGCCGCCATGAAGCCGGTCGCTGCCACCTGGCCGATGGTCAGGGCCAGCAGCGGTCCCGGCATCATGGCGCCGGAAAAGCCGGTCAAGAAGGCGAGGCCGAAGATGCGAGTCACAGCAGTTGGCAGTTGATAGTTGGTAGTTGACGGCAACAGCGCGGGACAGGCTGGTGGCCTGTCCCGTGGATGACGGCATGGGGAGTGTAGCACAGAATGCGCCGGAGGTAAATCAGTGGAGCTACCGCGCCTTGACCTCCGCGACCCACAGCAGGTTCGGCCGCGTGGCCGAGCCCTTGCCCGCCGGCATGAAGACCCGGAACTTGCTCGTCGTCACCGGGTCGAAGCGGGCCGTCGTCACCCGGCCGGCCTTCTCGCCCTCCGCCGGTGACGTGTAGACGGCCTTCCAACCCTCGCCGTCCGGGATCTGCACCCGGAACTGCGTGGCCGTGTGCGCGACGTCGGTGTAGGCCGCCCAGTAGATCGTTACTTCCTTGATGGACGTAGGCTTCGGCAGCGTCACCTCGACCCAGTGGTCCGTCGGCACCTCGGTCGAGGCCCACGTCACGTCATTGCCGCAACTGGTGCCCGAGAGCGTCGTCACGCCGTCGTTCAGGCAGACCAGCGACTCGTAGCCGGGGAAGGTGCTGTCCACTTGCACCGTCGCCCCGAGCGCCGCCAGGGCCACGTTCCCGGTCTCGATGTAGTTGAAGCGCACCGTGGTGCGGCTGGTGTTGCGCTGGGGGGAGGTGTCGGTCGCGGACAGGACGACCTCGTGCTGCCCGTACTCCACGGGGGGCAGGTCGAGCGTGAGGCCGGCCGTCTTGCGGGCCACCTGGCGCGCGGGGGCCGGCAGAGGGGCCCCGTCGAGACTGGCCCGGACGCTAGCGGGCGCAATGGCGTTGGCCGAATCGGCGAAGGCGGCCACGACCTGCCGCGGCGCTCTGGACATGGGGCCGAGGTCCACCACACTCCCGAGTTGGCAGGCCTTGCCGTCCACCTTCAGGCCGGTCAGGCGTGGGCCGGCGAAGTCATCGAGCACGAGCCCGGCCGGCGGGTTGACCAGCAGCATGATGTCGCCGGAGCCGAGCGTGGCCGGATCGAGGCGGAAGAGCAGGCGGCCATCGCGGGTCTCGAACTGCGCGGGCTGCCACTTGCCCGCGCCGGCGCGCCAGAAGACCTGCGGCGCGGCTTGCCCGAAGCCGGGCAGTTGCAGCACGACCGGACCGGTGAAGCTGGCGGCATACAGGTCCGCCGCCATGGCGGTCGTGAGGATGAGCAGGGCGCAGAGGGTCATCAGGAAGCGCATGGAACACCTGGCGGTAAGGGATGTGAGGGAGGACTTCCGTGACCGGGGCCGGATTTCCTGCC
>CAZZDO010000402.1:0-4983 GCA_964653205.1 uncultured Armatimonadia bacterium
GAATCCCGAAGATCACCTCCACGCCCTGCTCCTTCAGCACCTCCAAAACGGCTTGGGTACCTTTGATCACTCTCTTTCGCATTGTGGGAACCTCACGTTCACGCGAACAGGCCGTCTCGGGGAGACGGCGCTAGAAGGCTAGTGGACTGTCGTTCGTGACGTCTGCCGTTGCCGTCCGTGCCTGCGGCTCACCAGAGCCGCGCCGTTGTCTTCCTCCGTCGCGTTCACGACACGGCGCGGCTCTGGTGAGCCGCAGGCACGGACGGCAACGCTGGACAGCGCGGTTTCGTGTGTCCCCCAAGGCTGCTAGGGGTGGTCCCAGAACCCACGGGTAGGACCCGGTCCCTACCTCCTGTACAGGCAGGAACTCGGGTCTAGCCCCGCTCTCATGTCCGCTTGCGAACCTGCGGACCGCGCTATCACCGCGGCTCCAAAACCGCCCCCGTATGGGCCGGCTGCACGAGCGAGGCATACCGGGCCAGCCAGCCCGTCTTGACCTTGGGCTCAGGCGCCTGCCACGCCGCGCGACGGCGTGCGAGTTCCTCGTCATCTACGTGCACGGTCAGGCTGCGGTCCGGGATGTCGATGGTGATCTCCTCGCCGTCGCGCACGAGGGCGATCGGGCCGCCCACCGCCGCCTCCGGCGATACATGGCCGAGGCAGGGCCCTCGCGTTCCGCCCGAGAAGCGGCCATCGGTGATCAGCGCCACCGTCTCCTCCTTGCCCATTCCCGTTAGGGCCGAGGTGGGGGAGAGCATCTCGCGCATCCCCGGTCCGCCCCGTGGGCCTTCGTAGCGGATGACGAGCACCGAGCCGTCCTCGATCCGGTTGGCGAGAATCGCCTCCATGCAGGCCTCTTCACTGTCGAAGCACCGCGCCCGGCCGGTGAACTTGCGCATCGCCGCCGACACGGCGGACTGTTTTACCACGCAGCCGTCGGGCGCCAGGTTCCCCGTGAGAACCGCGATGCCGCCCTCGGGCGCATAGGCCGTCTCCTTGGTGCGGACCACGTCGGTGTCCATGATCTGCGCCGCCCCGGCAATCTCGCCGATCATCTTGCCGGAGACGGTCATGCTGTCCTCGATCAGATCGCCCAACGCCTTCAGGACCGCGGGAACCCCGCCGGCGAACTCGAGGTCCTCCATGAAGTGCTCGCCGCCGGGCAGGATGCTCGTGATCTGCGGCGTCCCGCGGCTGAGCCGGTCGAAGGTGTCCAGCGGCAGGTCGAGACCCACCTCGTGCCCGATGGCCGGCAGGTGAAGGCAGGTGTTGCTGGAGCCGCCCAGTGCCATGTCCACGCGGACGGCGTTGCGGAAGGCAGCCTCCGTCATGATCGTCCTCGCGCCGATCCCCTCCCTCACCAGCCCGACGATCCGCTCGCCGGAGTCATAGGCAATCCGCGACTTGTTCGCCATCCCGGCCAGGCCGGTGCCGCAGCCGGGCAGGCTCATGCCCATCGCCTCTGTCAGGCACGCCATCGTGTTCGCCGTGTAGAGGCCCTGGCACGACCCCGGCCCCGGGCACGCGCGCATTTCGGACTCGGCCAGCTCCTCGGCGGTCATCAGTCCCGCGCGGAACCGGCCGACCGCCTCGAAGGTGTCCTTCACCAGCGACAGCCGCCTCCCGCCCAGATTCCCTGAGTACATGGGGCCGGCCGTCACCACGATGGCCGGGATGTCCAGCCGCGCAGCGCCCATGAGCATGCCGGGCGTGATCTTGTCACAGTCGGTCAACAGGATCAGCCCGTCGAAGGCGTGTGCCTCGGCCATGCTCTCGACGAGGTCGGCGATGATCTCGCGAGAGGGCAGGGAGTAGAACATCCCCGAATGCCCCATCGCAATCCCGTCGCAGATGGCCGGCGCGCCAAAGCTGAAGGGCACCCCCCCGCCGGCGCTGATGCCGTTCTCGACCACGCGGCACAGCTCCCGCAGCGTCAGATGCCCCGGCACCATGTCGGTGAACGCGTTGGCGATGCCGATGAACGGCTTCTCCAGTTGCCCCCGCGTCACGCCGCACGCATACAGCAACGCCCGCGCGCCCGCGCGCGCGACGCCCTTCTTCGCCCGATCGCTACGCAGCTCCATCTTCCTCACTCCTTGCTGGCCTCGCCCCCTCCGGTCGGGAGAGGGTCACGGGGCATAGTCGCCAACATAAGCCGTCTGGAGGGGCCGCATACGAGCCCGCTGCCCTCTGCAGGCGAAGTATCCGGCCCGAGTCCGGGCCCTGCCTCCGCTAGGTTGCCGCCTGTGGGGGCAGGGGGTGAGGCCGGGAAACGCAACGGCCTCTCGCCCACGCGCTGGGACGAGAGGCCGATGTCTGAGGCTCTCGCGGTACCACCCGGCTTGCCCCGCTCTGGCGGGACCACCTTGAACGCGCGGTAACGGGCGCAACCCACCCCGGTCTACTCGCCGGAAGCCGGCTTTCCTCGGGGGCCTTGGAGGCGACTTTCGGCGGGCGCTGACGCCGGACCTCTCACCTGCCGCCGGCTCTCTGAGTCAGCCCGCAACCGCCTACTCCTCCTCCGCATAGGCGCAAAGCCGCGCCCCGAAGGCGCGGCGTCGGATATTGAGGCCGCACCATACCAGAAAACGCCGCCACCCGTCAAGCCTCAGCTTGCCCAGCAGCCGTTCCCCCTCCGTCCCTGCCTGCGGCTCACCAGAGCCGCGCCGTTCCCCCGCCGTCCCGTGCCTGCGGCTCACCAGAGCCGCGCCGTTCCCCCGCAACTAGAACAACCCGCTCCGCGCGTACGTCAGCCCCACCGTCGGGTACTTCAGGTCGGCGGCGCCCATGAACAGGATCAGCGCATCGCTCTGCTTCGGCTTCTCCTCCCGGTAGATGCCCTCGCTCTTCTTGCGGGGCAGAAGCTGGGCGGCGGCCGCCGCATTGACGCCGAAGCCATCGTACTCGGTCAGCACCTTCACGCGGTCGTGAACGTCGTAGCACGCCCCAACCAGCGGGCGCTCGTTGAAGCGGTCGGTCCCGAACCCCAGCGTGACATGCAGCGGACGCCCCCCGGCCTCGAAGCGCTTGGTGGCGGCTACGTAGAACGACCGCGCTCCGCGTTCGGCGTGCTTGCCGAGCGTCGCCTCGCGGCGGTTCGACCAGTCCAGCACGCCCACGGAGACGGCCGGCTGCGAGTCAGTCTCCTTCAGGACCTGCCCCTGAAGGTGCATCGCGATGTCCAATTCGTTATCCACGAAATCGGCCACCACAGCCACGCCGTGGCCCCTCGGCCCGAAGCCGACCATGGGCGCGAGCGTGCCGTTGGCGTCGTGGCCGCCCAGCCCGATCTCAAAGCCACCGTAGCGGCTGCCGGAGACGTAGGGCAGGGCCGCCGAGCCATGGCTGGGCGTATAGCCCAGCGGGATGCACTCCGACATCGCGCCCTCCCAGCCGACCACGCCCTCGCCATCGACCGCATACGCGTTCCCGGGCAGCCCGCTGACGTGCCGGAACTGCGGGTACTCGCTGAACTCGTCACCCAGGGCGGCCTGCACGCCCACCCCCCCGAGGGCCAGAAGCGCAAGCCCCAGCCAAGGGCCGGCCCAGCACATGCGGCGCTCGATTGCAGTCAAAGTACGGACCTCCTTCTGATGCTCGCTTGCAGGAGTTCGTTTGCCGTTGGAGGGGCCGCATACAGCGCCTGCTGTTGTCTGCAGGCCCTGTATCCGGCCCGCAGCCCTCAACACAGCGGCAGCTCCACGGGACACCCCGTGCGCTCCGACCGGTAGATCGCCAGAATCAGCTCGACCGCGCGGCGCGCCTCCCGGCCGGGGATCAGCGGCTCGCGGTCCTCCCGGATCGCGTTCACGAGGTCCTGGATCAGGAGCATGTGTCCGCCCGCGCCGATGGCCGCGGGATCCGATACGCCGCCTCCGCCGGTATCGACCTGCGGCATCGCCGGCGCCTCGCGCTCGTCCCCGCAGTGCCACTTGCGGATGGTGGACTCCTCGAGGATGATCGTGCCGTCGTCGCCGTGGAACTCGAAGCGCGTGGGCTCGCCGGGCGTGATGCTGGTGGTGCCCTCGATCACGCCCAACGCGCCCGTCTCGTACTCCAGAATGGCGATCGCGGTGTCCTCGACCGGGATGTTGCGCACCAGATGTCGCGCGAAAGCCGAGACCCGCCGCACGCGGCCCATGATCCACAGCAGCAGGTCGATGCCGTGCACGCCCTGGTTCATGAGCGCGCCGCCGCCATCGAGTTCCCAGGTAGCGCGCCAGTCGCCGCTGGCGTAGTACTCGTGGGAGCGGAAGAGCTTCTGGTAGCAGTCCCCCAGCACCAGCTTGCCGAGCTTGCCGCCGCGCACGGCGTTACGGACCAGTTGACTGATGGGGTAGGTGCGCCGCTGGAAGATCCCGCCCAGCTTCACGTTGTACTGCTCGGCGGCGCAGATGAACGCGTCGATGGCCTCCAACGTGACGTCGAGCGGCTTCTCACACATGATGTGCTTGCCGGCCTGCGCGGCGGCGATGCCGTTCTGAGCGTGCAGGCCGCTCGGCGTGCAGATGTTGACGGCCTGGACGTTGTCCTGCTTGAGCATCTCGTCCAGATCGCGGTAGTACTGCTTGATGCCGAACTTCTCCGCAAAGGCCTTGGCCTTCTCGACCACGATGTCGCAACAGGCGACTAGTTCGGCGCCCTGTGCCGCCTGAACGCTCTGCGCGTGAAACGGTGCGATGACGCCGCACCCGATGACGCCGAACCCGATGGTATCCTGCTTCCCGCCGCCCTTGGCGGCGGCCCGTGCGGTTGCCCTTCTTGGCGGGGCCATGACAGCGTGCCTCCCGATGCAAGCGTTGGTCCTGTCCGACCAGGTTCGACGCGGCGTGATCTTCCCCCTCCCTCAACGATCCGATCACCCGTCGCCATTGCCGTGGCCTCCGTCGTCGTACCCGTGCGCAAAATCATCCCTCGCCGTTGCCGTGGCCGTAGGAGCGCGGACGCCCTCGTCCGCTGTCGTGGCACGCGCGGCTCGCGCGT
>CAZZDO010000403.1:0-4979 GCA_964653205.1 uncultured Armatimonadia bacterium
CACGCTCCCACGCTCCCACGCTCCCACGCTCCCACGCTCCCACGCTCCCACGCTCAGTGCTTAATCCCCCACCAGAAGCCGGCGCCGAAGCCGCCGGTGAAGGGGAGGTTGTACGTCAGGATCTTCCACAGCACCGGCGCGCTCTTGTGGGCGGCGTGGCCGATGCCCCCGATGGCGTGGCCGATGGCCCCCCAGTGCCACTGGGCGATGCCGTAGTAGGCCAGCACCTGCATGAGGATGAACACCAGGCCGATGATGCAGCCGACGAGGCGGCCGGTGGTCTTGAGGAAGGTGGCGGCGGCCCAACCCAGGAACCCTCCGACACCCAGCGTGCCGATGATCGGGATCAGTGCATCCATGGCGATTGCTCCGAGGCGTGATAGCACGATGATAATGGGCATGGCGGAGCGAGTCAAACGGGCAGAGGCCGTCAACTGTAGGGCGGGGGCTTGTACCCCGCCCCGCGTGGCGTCAACCGAACGGAGGGGCGGGGTACAGGCCCCCGCCCTACAGGACGGCATGGCGGGGGCCGGATGCGACGCGCAGAGGGCCCGAGCGTGAGCGCCCCGGCGGTGCTGCTGGTCGGATGCCCGGAGCATCTCGACGGGCCGCTACGCCGGGCGCTGACCGACTACGACATGCTGGCGGCGGACGCGCTGCAGCTTGCGCCCGAGGTCGTGCTGCTCTGGTTCGAGGTCCACGCGACCGACGCGGGGGAGCGGGTGGAGGAGTTGCGCGACCGCACGCGACGCTCCTGGCCGGCGATCATCGGGCTCGGGCCGGCGGCCGATGCCGCGGCGCTGCGGCGGGCGGCGGAGATCGGGCTGGACGGTCTGCTGAGCAGCGACGACCCCGCGCAGATCGCTGCTCACGCACGGCTGGCTTACGAGGCCCGCACGCGCTTCGCGCAGGCCAGCCCGCTCACCGGCCTGCCGGGGGTGGGCGCACTCGAGCGAGAGATCAACCGGCGCCTGCCGCGGCGCGGCAAGATGGCCCTGCTGGCCTTTGACGTTGACTTCTTCAAAAGTTATAATGATAGATACGGTTACCAGCGCGGCGATGCGCTGCTGCGGCACACGGGGTGCGTGATCGAGCAGGCGCTCAGCGTGGCGCCCGGTCACTTCCTGGCCCACCTGGGCGGCGATGACTTCTTCGCCCTCGTCCGACCCGAGGAGGCCCGGGCAGTGGCGGAGCAGGCCATTGCGTTGTTCGCGGCGGCGCGGGGCGAGTACTACGACTCCGAAGACCTGGCGCGCGGGGAGATCGTGACGCGGAGCCGGACGGGGGAGCTGGTCGCGACACCGCTGGTCTCGCTGACGGTCGCCGCCGTGACCAACGAGGCGGAAGACCTGCAGCACAGCGGGCAGTTGGGCGCGGTGCTGGCGGAACTGAAGACCTACGGGAAGAGTCTGGGAGGCGGGCGGTTCGTTCCCGACCGCCGTCGGGTTCACCAAGACGAGACGGCCTGGGCCTTGCGGCCGGGGGCCGAGCGGGACGCCGAGCATCAGCCTGGGGAGGGCTCTCATGGCTCAGAAAATCCTGTTCGTTGACGACGAGCGCGACCTCGTGCAGTGCGCCGAGGTGTTTCTCAAGGACGCCGGCTACGAGTTCGTGGGCGCCTACGATGGCATGCAGGCGCTCCAGAAGGTCAAGGAGAGCAAGCCGGACCTGATCGTGCTCGATGTGTCCATGCCCCGGCTGACCGGCTGGGACGTGCTGCTGATGCTCCAGGAAGACGCCAACACCGCCGACATCCCCGTGCTCATGCTCACCGCCAAGAGCCAGGACCAGGACAAGGCGCGCGGCTGGGAACTGGGCTGCACCTGGTACCACACCAAGCCCTTCGAGTTCGACGACCTGCTGATGATCATCGGCCGCATCCTGTCGGAGACCGGCGACGGCCTCTAACCCTCATGCCGTTCGCCGGCGTCACGCTTGCTCCCACACGTTCCTCGGGGTGCCGCCATGGATGAGCCGCTGCGCATCGTGAGTGTCAGCCTGGGCTCGCCGGATTCCGACTTCATCCGCGAGCGGGAGTTCCTCGGCCGCAAGTGCATCCTCCAACGCATCGGTGTTGACGGCGACCTCAAACGGGCGGGCGAGCAGATCGCCGCACTGGACGGCAAGGTCGCGGCCATTGGCCTCGGCGGCATTGACCTCTACCTGGTCGCCGGCCAGCGGCGTTATGTGATCCGCGATGCCGCCAAGCTGGCCGCCAACGCCAGGGTCACGCCGGTGGTGGATGGCAGCGGGCTGAAACATACGCTCGAACGCGAGACCGTCCGCTACCTGGCGCGCGAGGGCTACCTGACCCCACCCGCCGGGGCGGACCGCCGCCCGCGGGTGCTGGTGGTGTCCGCCGTGGATCGCTTCGGGCTCGCGGAGGCCGCAGTCGAGACCGGCGCGGACACGTGCTTCGGGGACCTCATTTTCGCCCTCAAGGTGCCGATCCCGGTTCGCCGCCTGGGCACGATCCGGATCATCGCGCAGCTCCTGCTCCCGATCATTTCCCGCCTGCCCTTCTCGCAGCTCTACCCTACCGGCGACAAGCAGCATGAGGTGCACAGCCGGGGCAACAAGTGGTTCCGCTGGGCCGATGTCATCGCCGGGGACTACAAGTTCATCGGCACCAACCTGCCTGACCCCACCCCCGACAACGCCGACCTGCTGGCGGCGAAGATGATGATCACCAACACCACGACCAAGAAGGACGTGGGCAAGCTCAAAGCTCTGGGGCTGGCCACTCTGGTGACGACCACGCCCCGGCTGGAAGGACGCTCGCCGGGGACGAACGTGATGGAGGGGGCGCTGGTGGCGCTGTCGGGCAAGCGGCCCGAGGAGCTGACGGAGGGGGACTACCTGGAGTTGCTACAGCGGCTGGAGTGGAAGCCGGAGGTGGAGAGGTTGCAGGAGTAGAGGGAGTGGTTAGTGGTTGAGGGGGAAGCCGTGCGCCCCGCAGGGGCCGACGTGCATTGCCACGAGCGTAAGCTCGTGGACGCCAGGCGCCCTCTCCTCCTTCTCTCTCCGGCGGAACGGCACTCGCATGAATAAGCGCTCCCTCCTCCTCCACGTCTGCTGCGGGCCGTGCGCCACCGCCGTCATCGAGCGCCTTGCCCCGGACTACGACCTCACTCTGCTGTGGTTCAACCCCAACATCCAGCCCGCCAAGGAGTTCGCGCGGCGGCTGCAGGCCGCCGAGGAATGGGCCGCGCGGCTGGCCCTGCCGCTGCAGGTGCAGACCGGCGGGGAGGACGCCTTCGAGGCGCTGGCGCGGGGCCTGGAGGAGGAGCCGGAAGGCGGGGAACGGTGCCGGCGGTGCTATGAGCTGCGCCTGCGGCAGGCCATGCTCGCGGCGAAGGAGGCCGGCGTCCCCCTCGTCGCCACGACGCTGAGCATTAGCCCCCACAAGTCGGCGGAAGCCATCAGCGAGGTCGGGCGGAAGCTCGCGCAGGAACTCGGCGTGGGGTTCCTCGAGGCGGACTTCAAGCAAGAGGGGGGCTTCCAGCGGAGCGTGACTCTGAGCCGAGAGGGCGGCCTGTACCGCCAGCGGTACTGTGGGTGCCGGTTCAGCATGCGGCCCTGACCGCATACGCCGCGGCCCTCCGGAAGTCCGGAGGGCCGTCTCGCCCGTCGCGCGTCGGGGACCGACGCGCCTACGCGTTGAGCACCTCGGCCACCGTCACCTCGCGCCCTTCGCGCAGGCTGATCTTGCCCGCCTCCAGCGCCGCGATGACCTCGATTTCTTCCCCGATCGGCACGCTCTGCACGTCGTCTACCACGTAGTCCACGAAGGCCTGCAGCAGGTACGTGTACAGGTCGGTCAGGTCCGGCGTCATGGGCTTCCAGCCGGCGGAGCCGTACAGGTTGAACTGCCAGCCGGCGCTCATGAAGGGTTGCTCGCCGACGATGAGCACGACATCGCGGCCGCTGGCGAAGCGCACGCGCGCGAGGTTGCGCTTCTCCTGCCCCACGTTCATCACCGACACCGCGCCCCCGCCGAACACGCCGTAGGCCGTCTCCAGCGCGTGGATGCCATAGTAGACCAGGTCGTTGCCGCAGGCGCTCGTGGCAACCCACACGTCCCCGTACTTGCCCTCGGCAACCTCCTGCTTCGTCTGCACGATGTCGGGGATGAAGCGCAGAGAGCTGGCGGACATGAACTTGGTGCCGCTCTCCTGCACGGCCTGCTGGACGGTGAGGGCCTCCTTCGTCGTCATCGCCAGCGGCTTGTCGCAGAAGGTCGGCGTCCCGTTCTTGAGCGGGTAGAAGGCGTACTCGTACTGCTTCGCCGTGCCATCATCCACGATGACCACGGCGTCCACGTCGTCGCAGCAGGCCTCGGGGGTGGAGGTGACTTCGGGGATGCTGCACACGTCGGCGAGCATCTCGGCGGTCTCGCGCAACGGGTCCCAGACCTTCGTGACCTGGCAGTCGGGGATGAGCTTGGTCGCGGCGGCGAAGGTGTACTTGTTGGCAGTGTAGACCTGCGCCACCTTGTCGGCATCGAAGCCATTGAAGGTGCAGGCGAAGGCCGTGCCGTGGAACGACCCCGGCGTGCGCGGGGCGCTCGGGTCCTTGTAGATGGGACCGTAACTGCCGGCGGAGACGAGACCGATGCGTAGCATGAGTGAGTTCCTCAGTTTGGAGTTGTGAGCGAACGGCGCCTACCCCGTCTCGCTTCGCGAGACACCCCTCCCCACGGGGGAGGGGCTGTTGGTCGTGTGAGTCTGTGGGTTCCCGGTGGCGCATCGGGCAGAGTCACAGATGGCTCGAACGTCGCGCCCCCTCCTCCGTGAGGAAGGGTCACCTACTTGGTTGGTTGACGACTTTCCTGAAGCGTGTCAGGAGAAGCCACAGACCTGTCTGACGCGTTTCCCCTCCCCCTTGGGGAGGGGTGGCAGCGCGTAGCGCTGACGGGGTAGGTGCCGCTCAAAGGGTCACCTACTTGGTTGGTTGACGACTTTCCTGAAGCGTATCAG
>CAZZDO010000404.1:0-4972 GCA_964653205.1 uncultured Armatimonadia bacterium
TCGCTGAAGGCGCCGACTATCCCCCAGATGCCGCCGGCGAACAGGATGTGGCCGATGGCCAGCCCCAGGAACAGCGGGGTGGCGACCCGGAACGTATGCGGCCCGCCCAGCCGCAGGATCAGCGTCTTGCACAGCCACGCCATGAAGGCCGGGAACCAGATCGAGTGGCCGTAGCTGCCCGCGATGCCCAGGCCCAGCGGGTTGAGGGGGAAGCGCAGGAAGCGCACGCGCAGCCAGAGCATGGCCACCGTGAGCAGCAGGCCCGCGCCGCGCGCGAGGCTGGTGCGCATGTCCACCGGCACGCCGACGAAGGCGCGGGTCTGCAGGCGGTCGAAGGCCGTGCGGGCCTGGGCGGCGCGATAGCCACCGGAGGTCGTGCCCCCGTCCAGCACGTTGGCCCCGAAGCCGTAGTAGGCCGTCAGGTGCATCCACAGGGCCAGCCCCAACCCAAGCACGAGCCCGTAGCCCAGTGCGGTCAGCACATGGCTGCGGCGTAGTTGCGCGCGGGTGCCGATGCGGATGCCCTCCATCTCGAAGGCGCCGATCTGCGGGAAGGTCATGCGGCTGATGACGGCGATGGCCGCGAAGGCCGTCTCGGACTGCAGGCCCGCCCGGTCGAAGTGCCCATTGGTGGGCTTGAGCGCCAGAATGGCTTCCGTGACTTCCTCGCGGGGCAGCATGTAGTTGATGGGCAGGCCGGTCTGCGCCCGGATGCGGATGTAGACGAGAGCGACGCCGTACATGAGTACGGCATACGTGAGCGCCAGCCCCAGGCTCATTCCTGCCGCCACGCAGAAGACGCAGAAGCCTCCCAGCCCCGCCACCAGCCCCCAGAAGGCGAGGCGCGAGGGCAGCAGTTCGTGGCGGTCCCAGTCCGGGCGCTCGCCCCCGAACGCCATCTGCACCACTTGCCCCAGGTGCTTGCGCGCCGACCACAGCAGGAAGACCATTAGCCCGACGTACGCCCCCATGCCCTGCGAACGGTCGAAGGGGAAGCTGCCGATCTGGTAGCCGGCCACGCTGGCGAAGAAGTTCTCGACGCGGAACGCCAGGAAGAAGCCCCACACTGACAGGAGCACGTCTACGGGCACGAGATAGCCCAGGCCGATGATCTCGGGGCGGAAGGTCAGCGTGATGGGGCGCAGGTACTGCCAGGGGCGTTCGCTGAGGAGGGGGTTCATGTCGAACTGCTGGCCGATCGCCGCGACCTGGGGCGAGAAGGCATGGGCGATGTTGGAGCCGTCGTAGATGGCCGCCAGACCGACGCCGACCCAGAAGAGGGGATTGCGGAGGAGGGGGACGTGGAGGGGCCGCATGGCCGCGCCGTCTGCGGCCATCCGGCCCTGGGGCCGGATACCGGCGATGCGGCCGCCGCTATTCGGCCCCTCCGGCGCGACCTGCAGGATGAGTTCCGCCAGCGGGTAGGACAGCCGTTCGTGTTCCGCCCACGGCCGCCGGAACAGGGAGTTCAGGCACACCAGCGACAGCGTGATGGCCATGAACAGCAGGCCCCAGGCCGCGAGCGGCGCCGCCCACGGCCCCCACGGCACCCGCCCGCTCTCGCTGCCTTCGTAGAAGTCGCGGATGACTTCGTCCGGCGACGGCGTGATCCAACTCGGAAGCATGTCCGCGAACTGGGCGTAGTCGTTGCCAGGCGCGGCGAAGTAGCGCGTGACGGTCAGTTGCGCCAACAACTGGCGCACGCCGTTGGCTTCGAGGGTGACGAGGGCCACGCTCATGATGATGTAGATCAGCAGGGCCTCGCGGCGCAGACGGCCGGTGCCGGTCAGCCGGTGGATGGCGAAGCCCAGGGCGCTCATCAGCATCAGCACTGCGACGGCCGGGATCGGCGGCGAGCCTTCGGCGACGAGGATGGTGAACGCGATTAGCGAGGCCTTGCGCACCCAGAACATGCTGACGACAAGGCAGAGGGTCGCGAGCAGCAGGACGCGCGGCAACACAGGCTGCGCGGCAGGGCTCACGGTCTCGGGGGCGGCGGAGGCGGTCGGTACGGGTGCTTGCATGGGACAGGTTCGGTTATTCCCCCTCGGGACACGCCCGACCTTCTGCGGCGGCGCGAGCCTCGGAGTCGTGCTCGGGCAGGTCCCCCACCGGCCCATGCCGAACCTGCCGCTCGCTACATCATCGCTGTCAGGAGCCATGTCATGTGCTACCGCACCGTTCTCTCACTGATTCTCGTTTCAGGAGTCCTCGCCATGTCCGTCGTCGCTGCCGACCCGCCCGAGTACAAGCCCGTTGCCGCCGAGCTGTGCCACGTCCGCAGTGGGTTGGGCAACGTGCTGGCGAAGCTGAAGGCCGGCGGGGAGGTGCGCATCGCGTACTTCGGCGGGAGCATCACCGCCGCCGGCGGCTGGCGCGTCAAGACCTTCAAGTGGTTCCAGGAGACCTACCCGCAGGCGAAGCTCGTGGAGATCAACGCCGCCATCGGCGGCACGGGGTCAGATCTGGGCGTCTTCCGCTGCCAGCAGGACGTGCTGAGGCACAAGCCCGACCTGGTCTTCGTCGAGTTCGCGGTCAATGACGGCGGGGCTGACCCGCTGAACATCTGGCGCGCGATGGAGGGCATCGTCCGTCAGACGTGGCGCCAGGACCCGACCATTGACATCTGCTATGTCTACACCTTCGCCAACGGCCGGGACAAGGACTACGAGCAGGGGCTGTGCCCCCGGTCGGCCAGCGCGGACGAGATGCTGGCCGCATACTACGGCATCCCGGCCGTGGATGTGGCGCTGCGGACCGTGCAGTTGCAGAAGGAAGGCAAGTTGATCTACGTGTCGCCCAAGGACGAGAACGGCAAGCCGCTGCCCGGCCCCGAGGGGCACATGGTCTTCTCCGACGACGGTGTGCACCCACTGGACGCCGCCCACCAGATGTACACCGACGTCATCACCGCGGCGATCAAGGAGATGGAGCCTCTGTCCCAGCCTGGCCCGCACGAGTTGAAGGCCCCCTTCACGGCCGACAACTGGGAGCAGGCGCGCCTGGAGGCGCTGACCCCGGAGATGGTCACCAGTGGCTGGCAGAAGCTGGCGGCCGACGACCCGATGCAGCAGCGCTTCGGGCGCTTCCTGCCGGAGATCTGGCAGGCCACGCAGCCGGGCGAGAAGCTCCACTTCAAGTTCAAGGGCTCTCAGGTGCGGCTGTACGACATCGTCGGCCCGGACGGCGGGCAGGCCATCGTGACCGTGGACGGCAAGGTCGGCGCGAAGCCCATCCCCCGGTTTGACAGCTATTGCAGCTACCACCGGTTGCAGGTGATGTGGGTCGCCGGCGGCCTCGACCCCGACGCGGCGCATGAGGTCACCATCGAGGTCTCCCCGGACCAGCCCGACCGCAGCAGCGTCACCAACCGCGAGAAGGACAAGCCGGGCTTCAACCCCGAGAAGTACAACGGCACGGTCCTGCGCGTGGGCAGCATCATGCTGATGGGCGAGCTAGTCAAGTAGAGGAGCGGGCCGTCCAGCCCGCACCGTCTGAGGTCGCGGTCGGTGACCGCTCCTACAGCGGCCTTGCGGAGTGAAGAGGAAAGACGGGTGTACGAGCGGTCACCGACCGCGACGGGACAGAGGTCTGCCATGCGTTGCTGCATCATCTTGATTGCCCTCGCCACCGCGCCCGCCGCCTTCGCCGTTGACGGCGTGACCTTCTGCATGTCCTTCGACCGCTGGATGCTGCCGGACATGGCCGTCGGGAGCCGCACGCCGATCAAGATCGTGGGCGCGCCGGCCCTGGCGCCGGGGAAGCTGGGCAAGGCGCTGTCGCTCGACGGCAACAGCTACCTGGAGTTCTCCGCAGGCGCGAACGTCGGCCAGACGGGCGGCACGGTGGCCCTGTGGTTCAGGCCGGAGAACTGGGGCGCCAAGACCTACGACAACCTCTTCGGCTTCAGCGACGACCCGGACAATGCGCTGCACTTCGAGCGCTCCCACCCGGGCGGGCAGTTCCGCCTCGTCTTCGGCGGGCCGAAAGTCAAGACGACGCCGCGCGAGCGGTCGCTGTTCTCGAAGGAGCCCCTGCGCAACGGCGAGTGGGTGCATCTGGCCGCCACGTGGGACCACCAGACCGGCCTGGCGCAGATGTGGATCAACGGCCAGCAGGCGGCGGCGTTCGATCAGCCCGGCATGTTGCCGCTCGACCCGCCGTCGCTGCTGATAGGCTGCGGGTTCGGCCGCCTCGGGCGCGCCGTGCAGGGGCTCATTGATGAACTGGTCATACTCGACCATGCCGCCACGGCTGAGGAGGTCGCGAAGTTGATGGAGGGTCTGCAGATGGGCGGGGGATTGACGCAAGTGAGCAACGCGGCGCTTAACGTCGTCGTGGACCAGGAGCACGGCTTCGTGACGGTGGGCAGCGGCGGCGACATGGTGCCGCAGATGGTCCTGGGGCCGGCCAGCGTAGAGGCGCAATTCATTGCGCCCGAGGGCGCGATGAATCGCGCCGCTACATTCACGCCGGAACGCTTCGAGAAGACCGAGCCCATGCCGCCGATCGCCCCGCGGCTGGGCGCCGCGGAGCATCGTGTGTTCGAGACGCGCGACGAGGGCACGGGGGCCGTGCTGCGGCTGCATGTGCAGCTTCAGCAGGCCCAGCCACTGGCCCTGCTCTGGCTGGAAGTGCGCAACCCGACCGACCAGCCACTGGTCGTCAAGCAACTGAGCATCCTGCGCACGGTCCACCCGGGGGCCGTCGTCTTCGCCGCGCCGGCGAGCCGCCTCCGCGTCTTCCTGGACAACGGTAGCCTGTGTGGATCGGGGAGCAAGGCGCTGTCTGGCAAGGACCTCGACCATGTGGCCCACGGCGCGATGGTGGTCAATGACCCGGAGGGCGAGTGGGCCGGCTCGTGCTCGTTCGTCTCCTTCCAGACGGGCAGTGTCACGAGCCGGCTGAAGACTGGCGCCGACGGCCTGCCGCAACTGCTGGAGGCGAAGTGCGACTACGCGAACGGCTACCG
>CAZZDO010000405.1:0-4968 GCA_964653205.1 uncultured Armatimonadia bacterium
GGGGGGTGGTTCAGTGCCGTGTCCGGGATGAATAGCGAGGTTGGTCAGTTGCGGGGTGGCGCGCCGGCCGCACCGGCGCGACGGGGGCCCCGCACGGGAGAGCCGACCCCTTGCGGGGCCCCCGTCCCCGCCACGATGCGACTGTGGCGGGTCCACCCCGCAACTGGATCACCCCTGGTCTGGCGTCTGATGCAACCCCAGCGGGGTCTGGCTACGGCTTGGGGCGGGCGCGCAGGTCGAGCTTGATGGGGCCATCGCCCGTCACGCCGCCGCCGGGAGCGCCCGGCCCCCCGGGCTTGGCGGCCGGCGGGTCCATCCCCAAGAGCTTGCGGGCCTCGTCCACTGACTTCTCCGCCTCCTCGAACTGTCTGGCGTAGAGCGCCTTGCGGGCCTGCGCGAAGAGGTCCTCGACCTGGGCGGTGTCCTTGCCGTCGAGTTCCCACTGCCGCAGCACCTTGCCGGCTTCGAGCATCTTGGCTCGGACGCGCTGCTCGGGGTCGGCCGGCAGCGGGGCGGGGGGCGCGGGAGCTTCCTGAGTGCTGGGCGGCTCCAGGACGGCGCGGACGATTTCGCGGACGATCGCGGCGCGCTGCGCCTCATAGGCGCTGGGAGACAAGGCACGCAGGTCCTCGAGGAGGGGCGTCAGGCGCGCGAGTAGGATGGCGAACATCTCGCGGCGCTGCTCGGGGGTCAGGCGCTGGCGCATGCCGTTGGGCGGCATCATTCCGGCCGCGGGGCGGCCCTTACCGCCGGGCGGCTGGAGGCGGCGCGTCAACTCCTGGCGGCGGGTCGCCATGGTCTTGAGTTCGCCCATGGCGCGGTCAATCATCGGCGAGAGTGCCTGAGGCTCGACCGGCTCTTCCGGCTTGTCCTTGAGGATCAGGTCACGCATGGCCAGCAACTGGTCGGTGACGATCTTGAGGTTGGCTTCCTCGGTAGTCATGACTCCCAGCAGGGCCCGCGCGAAGGGGGCCAGGGGGTTGGCGCGGCTCTCACCCGCGGGCAGGCGACGCCGCCCGAAGTCGGTGCGTCCGCCGAAGCGGGCGCCGCGGCGGGGCGCCGCGCGGACCGCGGCCAGCGCCTGGTCCACGTATTTGCCGGCTTCGTCGAGCTTGCCGGCCTGGGCGGCCTGCTCCGCCTTCTGCATCAAGGGGAGGGCGGCGCGCACGTCGCGTCCCTGCGAGGCGGCGCGCTGCATCTCGCGCTTGAGGCGCTCGGCTTTCTTCCCGAGCGGGCCGCGCTCGCCGCCACCGACCTGGCGGCGCAGCATCCCCATCATCTCCGCCATCCCCTGCTCGACCTCCGGCTGCTGGCCGAGTCTTGCGGCCTCGAGCACCCGGTCGCGCACCTTGCGCAGGGCGTCCACGTTCTGCCCCTGCTCCTTGAGCTTCCGGGCCTCGGCGCACATGAGCAGGAACCGGCGGAAGAGGTCTTCGTGGTCCCGGAAGAAGCGGGCGGCGTCGGCCGGGAGGTCGTTGTAGGCCGAGTCGGGGATGGGCTCGGCGCCGCCGGCAGGCGCCCCGCCCGGCTGCTTGTTGGCGATGGCGGTGCGCAGGCTGGACAGGCGCGCCGTGGCTTGATCGGGCTGGCCGGCGGCGAGATAGCCCTGGATGTCGGTCATCTCCTTGACGAGTTCGGGCGGGGCTCCGGCCGCGATCAGACCCAGGGCCTCCTGCGCGGCTTGCAGCACCAGGGCGCGCTGGCGGTACTCGCGGATGCCCCACAGCGTGGCCCCGATGAGCCCCAGCGCCAGCACCACGATCAGAACGCCAGCCAGCCAGCCGCCTGACGAGCGCCGGGCGGCCGGCTCCTGCAGCGGAGGCACATAGTCCGGGTCCATCCAGAGGGCGGCGTCGTCGGTCTCGTCGGGCGGGACGAGGGCTTCGATGGGGCTATCCGGCGCGGCGGCCTCGGGAGCGGCGCCCAACGGCGCAGTCTCGTCCGCGGCCGGCTCCTCCTCCCAGTCTATCCGGTCGCGGCTGTCGAGCGGCTCGGAGCCGTCGCGTTCCGGGCGCAGGTCGTCGCCCGAGGGTGTCTGATCCACGAGGTGAAATCCTTTCGCGGGGCGAGGCCCCGTCAATCCGCCAGGTGCGCGGCCAATTCGGCCAGCGTCACAACGTCGTAGGCGTTGTGCTCGATGATGCGGCGCATCTGCCAGGCGTCTCCGTCGGCCACGAAGTCGTGGTACGCCTGCGGGATTTCCGCGCCGGCGATGTCGTGACCGCGCTGGCGGCCACACAGGTGCAGCTCCAGCGTCTGGAGCTTGCAGTCGCCCAGGGAGCGGCCGAGCTTGCGGCGGGCGACGGGCAGCAGGTCGAGATGGCCCGGCAGATGGATCGAGCCGAGCCGATGGTAGCGCAGCCGGTCGCGCAGATACGGCACATCGAAGCCGTTGCCATTGTAGCTGACCACCCGCCCGGCGTCATGCAACAGGCGCCGGGCTTCAGCCAGAACGGCGGGCTCTTCGGCGTAGTCGCGCGCGAGCAGTTGGCGGATGACCGGCCCGTCGTCGCTCAGGCCCAGCACACCGACCAGGAAGAGCGGGGCGTTGCTGAGCGCGGTAGTCTCCGTATCAAAGAAGACGGTCTGTTCGGGCGGGACATTCCCGGCTGGTTGGGCCGCGCGGGCGGCTTGCTCCCAGACGCGTACGGCGTCAAGCGCCCAGTCGCCGAGGGTCGCCACCGGCAGGATCAGTTCGTACAGTTCGCCTTCGTCCACCGCCCGCGGCGTGCCGGGGAGCAGGTCCTCCAGGGCGCCGTGCAACTCCTCGGGATCGCCAACGAGGCGCACGGTCCGCGCGCGGGGCGGGGCCGGCTCCGATGGGGGCGGCGGTGCTCCCTGGCGGCCCAGCGCCGATAGTCGTCGTCGGGTTGCGGCGTCAAGATCCATGGTGCTTCACTAGTCTGGCGGCACGCCCAGCCATGAGGCGGTGGGTGCCGTTGTAGGGCGCGGGCTCGTACCCCGCCCCGAATGGCACTAGCCGAACGGCTGGGCGGGGTACGAGCCCCCGCCCTACAGGACGGCACCGGACCCACTGGTTCAGGCCTGACAAGGCACTAGCGCCCCAGCGCGGCGACCTGTTGCAGGCCGCGCTCTTCGGCCTCCTGCATCTGCCGCACGAGCGCGACGGCTTCCGGCCAGGTCTGTTCCGCGGGCGGCTCGGCGCCCTGGGCCGGAGCGGTCAGGGCAGTGATCATCTTCCGCAGTTGCCGTCCCAGGCTCGCGACGTTGCCGTACTCCTGGGCGGCGTTCTCGAGGGCCTCGCGCGCATCCGGCACCGACTTGGCCTCGCTGCGCAGGAAGCCGGCGATGGCCAGGCGCTCGGCCATGATCTCCGGCAGGCGGCGGTCGGCCCAGTCGCGCAGTTGCCGCCTTTGCGCCTCGTCCGCTTCCGGGGCCCGTGACCCGAGGGTGTCGGTCAGGGCTGCGTAGCCGCTGGCAACGCCGGCGCGGTGCTCCGCGGCATGCCGGGCCATGGACTTGAGGATGGCCCCGGCTTCGGGGGGTGTGGCACGCGTGCCCAGGGAGAGCTGGAAGTATGGTCCGGTGACGCAGCGCACGTGCCCGGCGCCGCTGCGGGCCCAGCGTGCTACGAAGTCCCGGTGGGGCAGGGGCTGGGCCGCGGATTGGCCGGGCCTGAGAGCGTAAACAACATCCTCGGCCGGTTTGTATCCGGAGACGACCCACCAGTCGCCGCCGTCGCCGATCGGCACCATGGCCGGACGCCCGGCGGCGATGGCCCCCGCGAGCCCGGCGAAGCTGGCCTCGGCCGACGGGACGGCGCTGATGTTCACGCTGAAGCCGTACTCTTCGGCCACATCGCTCAGGGCATTGCGCGGCAGGCGGACGCGCGGCGCGGCGGGGCGGTCCGGGTCGAACCAGAAGTCGAAGGCCGCCCCGGAGACGACGAGTAGCGCCTCCGGGCCGACGGACACGCCCCGGGCGCCCAGCAGGCTGCTCAGGCACGCCAGGGGCTTGAGGCGCGGGTTGCTCTGGCTGCTCACGGGCGGGATGTTGCCGATCACGCGCGCCGCCCGCACCTTGGCCTGGTGTTCCGCCTTGACCTGCTCCCCGTGCAGCCCGTAGTACAGCCAGCCAATCGAGCGCTTGGCCTCGACCGCGCTGGGGGTGTTCGGGTAGCGATTGACGATCTGCTCGTAGGCGCGCACGGCCTGGTCCGACTGCTTGCCGCCGCGCTTTTCCAGCACCCGGGCCACGATGAGCATGGCGGCGGCGCACTGGCGCTCCTGGCGCGGGTAGGATGTGGACACGGCCCGGGCCTCGCTCTCGGCCACATCGAGCTGCCCGGCCGCGAGTAGGGCCCGGGCCAGCTCGAGCTGCGCGCTGGCGCACACGCGCTCGTCGTCGGCGAAGCGCTGGCGAATGATGTCGCGCGTGGCCCGCATGCCCGCCATGTCCTTGAGCTTGCCGCCCTGGATCTGCAGGACCCACAGCCAGGATTCGTCGGCGTAAGAGGAGTCCGGGTAGCGCTCGCCCAGGAGGCGGTACGTCTGGATGGCTTTCTCGGGGCTGTCGAACTCCTCGCGGAACAGGTAGGCCAGCTTGTAGAGGGCGTTGGGCGCGAAGCTGGAGCGCGGGTAGCGGGTGGCGAGGCGGTAGTACTCGGCGGCGGCGAGTTCGGGCTGGCCCTGGCTGAGGAACATCTCGGCGCGCTGGAACAGCCGCTCGGTGCGGCTCATGCAGCCACACAGCAGGGCGGTCAGCAGCGCTGCCAGGAGGATGGCGATGGGTGTTCTCATGGTATTGCCGAGCAACGCGACGCCCCGCTCCTACCCCATCCCCACGACCAAGGAGGGAGGAGGGGGGTGCCCGAATCCACGAGCTTACGCTCGTGGCAAGGTACGCCGGCCCCTTCGGGGCGAACGGCGCCAGGCCCTGGTGACTTCATCTGTTCCCCCGTTCCCGAGGTCGCGGTCGGTGACCGCTCCCACACTCCCACACTCCCAC
>CAZZDO010000406.1:0-1178 GCA_964653205.1 uncultured Armatimonadia bacterium
TGAAGCTGATGTTCCACATCGCCCACAGCCTCGTCTCGACCAACAAGCCCGAGACGCTCTTCCCCGACTCCCGGGTCATGGACGCCAACGGCAAGCAGGTGCTGTACGCCTACAACTATGACGCCTGCGCGTACTTCAGCCGCGCCCGCCACGAGGCGGGCTGGCGCTGGTACATCTACTATCCCACCCCCGGCAACTCGTTCCACGACGCGCTGATGAAGAGCGTGGACGTGATGGTGGATGACATCACCTGCGGCGGGGCCTTCATGGACGGGTTCTTCTACGGCTACGGGTCGCCGTGGACGTACGACCGCTGGGACGGGGCGACCGTGCAGATTGACCCGGAGACGAAGCTCATCCAGCGCAAGTACGCCTCGGTGCTGCTGCTCAGCCAGCCCTCGATGGTCGAGTACGTCCAGCGCATGGCCAAGCGCAACGCCGTGGTCATCGCCAACGGCACGGCCATCACGCGCACGGTCGGCAAGCTGCCGATCATTGTGGATCAGGAGTGTCTGAGCGGGCCGAACGTCCACCTGGCGCAGACGCCGTGCGCGCTGGGCAACCCCACCGTCATTCGCAGCGAGACCGACGTCTACGCTGATGTGCTCGACAAGCTCAAGTGGGGCAACCTGTACTTCTACTACGGTGAGGGCACGCTCACGCATGCCTCACTCCCGCAACAACAGTTCCCGATCACGGTCGAGAAGCTGCATGAGGGCGTCATCACCGGCCGCGAGCGCATCGTCACCATGAAGCCCGGCGCGTACGGCTGGCCCGGCAGCCGCGACCTGCACCTGACGTATCGCTACAGCAAGGTCGGCGTCCCCATCCCGCCGCAGTTCCTGACGACCGTGGACCAGGCGGGCGTGCGCACGCAGGTGGACCTCGAGCCGGACGAGAGCGCGGTCGTCAAGCATATCCCGGTGCAGTTGCAGTGCGCCGCGCCGGCGAATGTGATGGTCACGCGGTACGACAGCGAGGGGATCAGCCTGCAGCTCAACGGCCGGGGGAAGGCGACACTGGTCGTTCGCACGGGTGAGTTCGCCATCGCGGCGGGGCGGGAGTACACGGTGTCGGTGAACACCGTCGAGCGCAAGGCAAGGGCCGACAAGGACGGCGTGTTCCGGGTGCCGTTGACGCTGAACGGGCCAACGAGTGTCGCGATAGCCGGGGGTTGA
>CAZZDO010000406.1:1278-4933 GCA_964653205.1 uncultured Armatimonadia bacterium
ACCCCCGGCTGCCATGACCGTCCCTCCGGGACGGGAAGACGTGCGTCCCGGAGGGACGCTTTTCAAAGGCGGGGGTTTCAACCCCCGACCACAACAACCCCCGAGGCCCAATCATGCGAACCGCCCTCGTGCTGCTGACCGCCATCACCATCACCGCCGCCGTCCACGCGCAGACGCCGGTGAAGGCCGCCTTCATGTACTGCTCGTGGCCCAATGGCCAGGCGAGCTTCAAAGACGAGTTCGATGGGGCGTTCAAGACCCTCGGCTGGCAGGCCACCAAGTTCGAGAACACCCAGGCCCAGGAGCTGTCCGCGCGGCTGGGCGAGTTCGACCTCGTCGTCGGCGGCGGCGTCAGCAATCTGGACCACCCGCAGGATTTCTCACCCTATGCCGCACAGTGGCAGGCGTTCCTCAAGCGCGGCGGGGTCGTGATCGCCACCGATGCCTCGTACGGGGGCATCAACGGCCAGTGGATCGGGGGGATTGACCCGGCGCTCAAGACGACCTCCGCAATCTGCAGCGCCCACAGCAAGCCCTCGGCCGAGACGCTGGCCGTGAAGTTCGCCGAGGGCGACCCGCTGCTGAGCATCCCGCACCCGCTGGAGCCCGATCTGACCCCCAAGAGCTGCTGGGCGCACCTGGACAACGTGGGGGAGGGATGGACGACGGCCGTGACGTGCCATGACGGCAAGCCCCTGCTGATCCACCGCCCGTACGGGCAGGGCCTCGTCGTCGTCACCAGCTACTTCCGCTTTTCGGGCAGCAGCGGCGGCGCGGCGACGCACCTGCTGCAGAACGCCCTGACGCTGGCGCGGCTGCAACAGCGCGGCCTGGGCCTGCGGGCGGTGAGCCTCCCCACGCAGCTTGCGCTTGGCGACAACACGCTGAGCCTCACCGTGGCCAACACCGGCGCGGAGGCGACCCCGGTCACGGTGCGCCTGGACGCGAAGCAGGGCGACCGGACGGCGACGGCCGAGAGCGCGACACCCCTGGCCGCCGGACAGGAAGCAACCGTGCCGCTGACGCTGAGGCTGTCCGCTCGCGGCGCCTACGAGGGCACGCTGACCCTCAAACGCGGCGAGGAGACGCTGCTGACACTGCCGCGCCCGCTCAGCGTCCCCGAGCTGGTCGTCGCGCGGCCAGCCCGCCGCCACGTCTTCGCCGACCGCCCGCAGATGATCGCGAACGTCACCCTCGCGCCGGAGCTACGGGACAAGCTGGCCCAACTGCGCGTGACGCTCCAGCCGGTCGGCACGCCAAGCGGGGAGACGGTGACGCTCCGACCCACGGCGCTCGAGGCGACGCGGGAGCTGTCGGTGGCGAAGCTGCCGGCGGGGCCGTACGAACTGCTCGCCACGCTCCATGAGGGCGACCGCAAGCTCGCGGACTGGCGCGCGCCCTTCACGCTCCACCCGCGCCCGCAGGTCTACTTCAACGACCGGAACGTCTGCTTCGTGGACGACAAGCCCTTCTTCCCGATCGCGATGTACCACGTCGCGTGGCGGGCGACGAAGGAGCAGATGCTCCAGTGCGTCGAGGACCTCGCGGCGATGGGCTTCAACGCCGTGCACACGAGCTGCACCAACCTGGACAACTTCCAGGAGGTGCTGGACCGCGCGCAGGCGCGAGGCCTGAAGGTCATCCCCGAGGGCATCGGCGCGAAGTCGCCGGCCCTGGCGCGCTTCAAGGACCACCCGGCGATCCTGGCGTGGAACTCCGGCGATGAGCCGGACTGCGCCAACGTCGCGCCCGAGCAGGTCGGCGCCAACATTGACGCCGTCCGCGACACCGACGCCACCCACCCGCTGTACACCACCGTCGCCAACCCGGGCGTGCTGCTGCGCTACGCCCCGCATGTGGATGTCTTCTCCAACGACCCGTACCCGATCACCCGCGGCAAGACGAACACCATCGCCGTGGCGCTGCAGACGGCGCAGGCGCGCGAGGCGGTGCAGCACCGCAAGCCGCTGTGGATGGTGCCGCAATGCTTCGGCTACCCCGACGGCCCGTGGGATGTCCCGACGCCCGCCCAGGAGCGCAGCATGTCCTACCAGGCGCTCATCGAGGGCGCCAACGGCCTGAACTGGTACGTGTACGACGACGTGAAGTTCAAGCTCATGGACCACCCGGAGTTGGTGGCGATGATGAAGCGCCTGACCGGGGAGGTCCGGACGCTGACGCCGTTCCTGCTCGATCCGGCGTACGACGCCGCGCGCTTCCAGGCCGGGCCGGAGGGCTGTATCCGGGCGTGCGCGATCAAGGACGGCAACACGCTGCTCATCATGGCCGCACACACGAACGAGAAGGACCTGGGGGCGCAGGAGTTGACGGTCCCGGGCCTGCCGGCCGGGGCCGCGGCGGAGGTCATGTTCGAGCAACGGCGCATAGACACGGCCGGGGGCAAGATCACGGACACCTTCGGGCCGTACGCCGTGCACGTGTACCGGGTGAGGCTGTAGCCAGTGGATTTCACCGAGATCAAGACCCAGGACGCCGCGACGAAGACGTACCTCGGGAGCCCCAGCCTCCTGCGGCTGGACAATGGCGACCTCCTCGCCACCCACGACTACTTCGGGCCCGGCTGTCCGCGCAACCATGAACATGAGGAGCACCTGCTCAGCGTCTACCGCTCGCGCGACGACGGCGCGACGTGGGCGAACGTGACGCACGTGGCCGGGCAATACTGGAGCAACCTCTTCGCCCACGGCGGGGCCATCTATCTGTTTGGCGTGTCGCAGCAGTACGGCTCGATCGTCATCCGCCGCAGCGACGACGGCGGCAACACGTGGACCCACCCGCGCGACGAGCAGTCCGGGCTGCTCTTTCGTGGCGGGCTCTATCACGACAACCCCAACTACCACTGCGCCCCCATGCCCGTGCTGCATCACGACGGGTGGCTGTACCGCGCCTTCGAGGACTGCCGCGACGCGCGCTGGGGCGTGGGCTTTCAGTCGTGCATGATCGCCTGCCCCGAGGACGCCGACCTGCTGGACGCCGGCAACTGGATCATGAGCAACAAGCTGGCGTTCGATCCGGCATGGCTGCCCGACGACTGGCCGCCGCTGGACGGGCCGGGCTATCTGGAGGGGAACGCCGTCGCGACGCCGGAGGGGGAGATCTGGAACATCCTGCGGTGCCATTCGGCGCCGGTGGTGGACAAGGCGGTGGTGTTGCGGGTGGAGCACGGGAGGGGCCGAATACGAGACGGCAGCCGTATCGCCGGCTCGTATCCGGCCCACGAGGGAACGTCAGGGCCGGATAGCGGCGGTGAGGCTGCCGCTATGCGGCCCCTCCACGCGGAGCCCCTCCAGCAGGACTTCTTACGGATCATTGACTTCCCCGGCGGGATGACGAAGTTCACGATTCGCCGCGACTCGCAGACAGGACTCTACGTCACGATCTCGAACAACAACACCGACCCGCGCTTCGCCAGCCAGCGCAACGTGCTCTCGCTGCACACGTCCGAGGACCTCGTCCACTGGACGCACCGGCGGACGCTGCTGGAGGACGACCTGGGGCTGCCGTGGGAAGAGTCGGTGCGGCAGACGGGCTTCCAGTACGTGGACTGGCAGTTCGACGGGGACGACATCATCTATCTCGTCCGCACGGCGTACGACGGCGCGCACAACTTCCATGATGCGAACCGGTTGACGTT
>CAZZDO010000407.1:0-4918 GCA_964653205.1 uncultured Armatimonadia bacterium
ACCCGGACGGCGCTGATCACCATCCCGCCGCTCGGTGAGCCCGTGACGCCACCCACGCCACCGACACCCCCGACGCCGCCGGTCGTGGAGCCCGTCCGGGTCGAGGGGACCCTCGTGCAGGTCATCGCGGTGCCGCCGAGCATCGTCATCACCGTCAGCGGCACGGGCCTGGCCCAGGCCATTCCCATCGGCCCGACGACGCTGCTGACGCGCCATGCCGATGGCCAGGATGCGGCGGCCACGACGCTGAGCGAGGCCCAGCCCGGCGACTACGCCCAGGCGGTGCTCGCGGCCAACGGCGTGGCCCAGAGCGTGGACCTGACCTACGGCGAAGTCCAGAGCACGGTGGCCGGCATCTCGGACAACAGCATCCTGCTCAAGAACAACCAGCTCTACCAACTCAGCCCCACGGTCAGGGTCGTGGATCAGAACAACAAGACCGTGGCGCTGTCCGCCATCCCCACCGGGGCGCCGGTGGTGCTACGCTACCAGCCCAGTTCGCGCGTGGTCTTCAGCATGACCGTGACGATGCAGGCGCAGCCGCCGCCACCTCAGACCAAGCCCCAGATCATCGTGGTGGGCGTGCTGAACGACAGCCCGATCGTCAAGGGCGGCGATGTCCTGCAGCTCCAGTTGCAGGGCACGCCCAACGGCGTGGCCAAGGTGAGCCTGGGCAACGCGTTCCGCGACCTGGCGATGGCCGAGGTGGACGCGGGCATCTACCAGGCCGAGTTCATGGTGCCGCCCAACCTGAACGCCACCAACCTCGCGCTGACGGGCAACCTCACCGTGAACGGCGTGCGCGCTACGTCGGTCATCAGCCCGACACGCATCACGATTGACAGCACGCCGCCGACCATCACGGGCGTGGCGCCCGGAGAGGGCGAGGTCGTGGGCGCCCGTGACACCGTCATCGAGGCGACCTTTGACGCCGGCGGTGGCACGCCGATCAACCCGGCTTCCGCCACGATGGAGATCGAGGGCGTGGCCGTTGACAACGCCACGGCGACCGCGGACAAGATCACCTTCCAGGCCCGCAACCTCCCCCGCCGCCAGATCACGGTGCGGGTGACCGTGGCCGACATGGCCGGCAACATTGCCGAGAAGATCTGGTCCTTCACGACCGGCGCCGGGACCACCATGATCTTCGCACTCTCCCATGATGCGCAGGGCGTGCTCGGTCTCGACGACGTGCTGACCGTGACCCTCCGTACGCGGGCCCCCGGCGGGCGCGCGACCTTCGACATCGGTGACCTGCGCAAGCAGCTGCCCATGCAGCGGGTGGGCGACACCGACACCTACCAGGGCAGCTACACCGTACAGGCCGGCGACCAGGCCGCCAATGCCCAGGTGACGGTCCACTACTGGAGCCCGGCGGGCCCCGGAGCCAGCGCTCACATCGCCAACCGCGTGGACATCAACGCCGGGCTGCCGACCGCGCTGGACATCACCCAGCCGGCCGACAACAGCCAGGTGGGCGATACGATCACCGTCCAGGGGGTGGCCGCGCCCGGCGCCCGCGTTCGCGTCACGATCACCTACCGGATGCTCGGCGTCGTTCAGGGCCAGCTCTGGCAGGGCACGGTCGTCGCGGCGCCCAACGGTGAATGGACAACGCAGGCCGTGGACAGCCGCGTGGGCCTGTTCGGCAAGGCCAACGAGTACACCCTCACCGCGGAGCAGCTTGACGCCGGCAACAATGTCGTGGCGACGAAGGCGATCAAGCTCCACAAGTAGGCCGCGCCGCCCAATCCGCAGACACGAAAGCAGGGACAGGCCATCGGGCCTGTCCCTGTCTGTTGGCGCCCGCAAGACCCTACAGGTCCTCGATGTTCCGCAGCACCGCCTCCAGCACCGTCGCGCAGTACCCGCAGCGGTGGCATTGGTGGTCGCACGTCGAGGTCTGCTCGAACCAGTCCGCCGGGAAGCGCGAGTTGTCCACGATGAAGGGGGCGAAGGCTGGGCCGTAGCCGGGCTCGCACAGGTCGAGCAGGTTCCCCCGGTAGCTCCCCGCCGCGTAGGCCGCGAGGACGACTTCCGGCCGCGCGTGCATGCGCGTGGCGAGCTTCACCACCGGGAACAGCTCGTCGTAGTGGTGCACGTCCTCCGGACGGACCCACGTGCTCTGCAGCACCACCGGCCAGTGTGCGCGGTCGGCCAGGTAGTTCCAGCACATGTGCGGGCGGAAGCCCTCCATGCGCAGCGACTCATCCACCTCCGCCTCGTGAGCGACGAGGTTGTCGTGGAAGCTCTGCCCCGAGCAGAACGCCAGGCAGCCGCTGTTGGCCAGCATGACGAGCCCCTTGCCCGCCTCGTCGGCCCAGGCCTTCATCTCGCGGACGTAAGCCAGGTTGCGCTGCAAGTCCCGCTGGAGGTGGAAGCTGTCGAAGAGATGGCCGACAAGCTGCATCCCCTGCACGGTGCCGATGCGCATGTTGACCGAGGCGCGGACCTCGATGGCGGGGTAGGCCTGCTTGACGACCCAGGCGATGGCCGGCGAAGTCGTCGTGATGATGTCCACACCGACGAGTTCGCCGAGATAGTCCAGCACCGACACGACCTGGTTCTGCAGGTACTGGCTGACGGCCTGGCCGCCGTAGCAGTTGGCGTTGAAGAGCAGGTCGAGCTTCACCCCGAGCTGGCGCAGGGCGACCAGCTCCTCTTCCAGTTGCCGCTGCCCGCCCCAGTCCACATAGCCCCGGCGTTCGGTCAGCGCCGCGCGCCCGGAGGGCATGTTGCCCCACGGGAAGTACACCTCGGCGATGTGGTCACGATAGCGCGCGACCAGCTCGGGGAAGGGCTCGTCCCCGGGCTCGGACATCTGGTAGCCGACGGCGAAACGCACTAGTCGGCCTCCTTGGCGGCGGTGGCGAGTGGGGCGGGGGCTTCGGTGGACCAGTCCACCTTCCACGGCGGCCGGCGCCGGAACTCCTGGTGGAACTTGTTCTTGAGCACCCCGCGCTTCTCCAGCCCGATCATGCACGCCCGCAGGCACCCCTGCCCCCCGCAGATCGCCTGCCCCGTGTTGTACAGGTTGCGCGGCTTGACGGCGAACGGGCTGATGTTGCTGTGGCGGATGTCCTTGCGCCCCTCGGACTTCAGGTAGTCCCCCTCTTCGCCCTCGGGCACCCTCTCGCCGCCGGTGAAGGCCAGGCCGCACGCCGGGCAGTCCAGCTCGCCCCACTCCACCTCGTGCCCCGCCAGCGTCACCTTCACCGTCTTCGTCCCGCTGATCGCCCCGCCGGGGCACTCCTTCACGCACGCCATGCACTTGTTGCACAGCTTCGGCCCGTCGTAGATCGGGTCGGGCTCCAACTCCACGTCGGTGATGACGATGCCGACGCGCTGGCGCGGGCCGAACTCCGGGGTCAGCAGCACCTTGGAGTAGCCGATCTCGCCCAGCCCGCACAGGAACGCGGCGATGCGCTGGTGGACCATGACATCGGGCGAGGCCTGGCCGGGCCGCACCGGGCGGCTGTAGCCCGCGCGCGGGCTACCCTCGTTGTCAATGGCGCGCCAGTCGCTCTGGTGCCCGTACGGGATCGCCTCGTAGCCGTCGTCCTCGATGAACTTCGACAGGTTGATGACCACCAGCGGCATGTACAGGTACGTCAGCCCGCCGTAGCCCATCGAGGAGTAGTTCGAGAAGAACGTGCCCTCCTCGATGCCGCGCAGGCTGCCCCGGTTGACCCGGAACGCCATCGAGATGATGGACCTGGCTTCGGGCATGATCTGGCGCGGGTCCATCTGGAGGGGCGCGCCTTCCCAGCGGTCAATGGACCCGATCCCCACCTTGTCGGCCCCGAGCATGCGGGCGTGGGCTTTGACTTTGTCGGCGGTCAGCATGAGTCGTCTCCCTCGTGGTCCGTTGTAGGGCGGGGGCTCGTACCCCGCCCCGAATGTCACCAGCCGAACGGCTTGGGCGGGGTACGAGCCCCCGCCCTACAAGGCCTCAGTCCAGGCGCCAGGGCTGGCGCTTGCGGAACGGGCTGTTGAACTTGTTGCTCACCCGGCCGGTCTCCTCCAGGTGCATGAAGCAGGCCCGGATGCACCCCCGCGCTCCCTCCAGCGCACCGGGCAGATGGAACATCCCGTGGGAGTTGCGGTTGTACGGGATCTCGGCCGCGGCGTAGAAGCGCGTGAAGGCCTCGTCCATGTCGTAGTCGGGCGGCGTGAAGGGCGAGTAGTGCGGGTTGGCGCCCTGGTAGCCACTGGAGCACTTCTTCTCGTCCAGCTTGGCCCACTCGTACTCGTGCCCGGCGATGTTGACCCTCACGGTCTCCGTGTCGCTGAAGGCCCCCACGGTGCAGTTGCTCACGCACAGCTTGCAGCGGTCGCACACCCGCTCTTCGCGGATGGGGTCCGGCTCCAATGGCGCGTCGGTCAGCAGGAACGCCAGGCGCTGGCGCGGGCCGAACTGCGGGCTCAGGAACATCTTGCTGTAGCCGATCTCGCCCATGCCGCAGATGACCGCGCCGATGCGGAAGTGCATCATCACATCGGGGGCGGGCCGGTCGGCCGCCACGGCGCGGCTCACCGACTGAAGCTGCCCGTCGTTGGGGCTGCGCGACGCCATGAACACCATGTTCTGGATCGGCACCGCCTCATGGCCCTCATCCTCCAGGGCGCTGCACAGGGCCCGCAGTGTGATCGGCGCATCGCGGTAGTTGATCCCCGCATAGCCCATCGAGGGGTAGGCGCCGAAGTACGTGCCCTCCTCGATGCCGCGGAAGCACCCGCGATGGATGCGGAAGCCCAGGCCGATGATGGCCTTCGCTTCAGGGAAGATGTAGCGCGGGTCCATCTCGGGGGGAGCGCCCTCGAAACGCGCCGGGTCGCCGATGCCGACGAGGTCGGCGCCATGGCGACGGGCGAACTCCTTGACTTCTGCGGCGGTCAGCATCAGCAGTCACCTCGG